>CALMKJ010000001.1 GCA_937867305.1 uncultured Ectothiorhodospiraceae bacterium
CGACGTGATCGTGCGCCGCTGGCAGGACTGGACCGGCCAGGAGGCCACCCGCGCGGCGGATGGCCTCGGCTTCGATCAGGCCTCGATACCCTCGGCGACGATGGCGGCGTGCACTACGAACCCCGTGAGGTAGGGCAGGCCCCGCGGGATCCCGTAGTCGCGGCGGGTCTGGCGCCCGATGGTCCAGCCCATCCAGCGCTGGGTGGCGGCGTCGATCGCGCTCGGCAGATCGTCCCCGGCCGCCAGCCCGTTCAGGACGTCGTCTGCGAAGTGGCGCCCGTGGCGGCTGTCGAGGAAGGCCTGCACCGACTCCAGGGGCTCGCCGGTGGCTTCGGCGATCGAGGTCATCGCGAGCGGCCAGGCGGCCTCGGCCTGCTCCCCGAGGGTGCCCCAGAAGCCCCATTCGGTGTTCTCGGTGGCGGGGATCGGCGTGTGGGTGTGCATGGGGGTCTCCTCGTGGTGGGTGGCTGCTGACACCTGTAATGAAGGCGCTTCAGGCGGGAGAAGCCAAGCTCTTTCGGGCTTCTCCCGCGGGCCCTCAAGCCGTGCGGTAGATGCGCTCCGCGCCCTCCTTGCGGGAGGTGACGGGGACCCCCGCCCGCTTCAGGTTGGCGAGCACCCCGCGCACGCTGTGCGCCTTCCAGCCGGTGAGGGCGACGAGCCCAGCGAGCGTGATGCCCTCGGGCGCCCCCAGGGCCTCGATGATCCGGGACTGCTTGCTGCCCTCCCGGTGGCGCCGGGGCTTGGCCTCGGCCGGCACGGCGGGCTCGACCCCGGCCTCGGCCTCAACCGGGGGCGCGGGGGCCACCGGGCGCTCCCGTCCGATGGCCCGGAAGCCCTCGTCGGTGAGCACGGGGTGGTCGTCCACCTCCCACGCCCAGCCCCGGGCGTAGAGGCCGGCCAGCACCTTCGTCCGGGCGCCGCCCTTGACGTGCTCGGGGAAGGCCTCGATGCGGTGCTCCGGGTGCTCGGCGGCGGCGGTCAGCACGAACGTCTGGGTCTCGGTCAGGCTCATGGCGATGCTCCTTCGTGGTGGAGGGTGACCGTATGAAGGCGCTCTTCCGGGAGGAAGCCAAGCGCCTTCGGGCGCTTCAGGGGCGGCCCTCGACGAGGACCTGGATCCCGGCGTGGGCAAGCGTCAGCACGGCGCTCCGGAAGGCGATCTCCGCCATCCAGGGCGCGGCCTCGGCGTCGGCGAGCAGCTCGTCGACCGCCGCCGGGACCTGGGCGCGCATCGCCGCACAGGCGGCCTCCAGGCGCTCCTCCGGGGCGCTGCGGGCCTCGGGGCAAAGCTCGGCTACCAGGCGCAGCGCCGCCTCGGCGAGCTGCGTGCCCAGGGTGTCTATCGCGGCGGTGCTCATCGGGGACCTCCTCGGGAAGGGCTCAGGGTGAGGGGATGAACGCGCTTCCCCGCCGCGAAGCCAAGCGAGACCAGACGAAGATGGAGGAGGCTCTCGAACCGCGCCGGGGCAGACACCGAGGGGCTGCGATCGGCCCCGGCGAGATGGGCGTGCGTACGCGTCGCCGGGCTTCTCTTGCCCTCAGCGGCGCAGGGTGTTGATCAACGTGACAAGCTCGAAGACGGCGGTGTACGGCTCGGGGGCGCTCTCGGCATTGAACCGACCGGCCAGCGCCTGGGCTCGTGCCAAGGCATCCGCCAGTCGGTTTCGCGTAAGAGCGAAGACGTCGTGCTGGCCTTTATGGTAGGCGGGCAGCCACTTGATCAGTCGGCGCATCACGTCGTCGCGCCGGATGGGCGCCTGGACGTCCTCGAAGTGCAGGAGCAGCCACAACTCAAAGCTCGGCACTGAAGCGACGGCCTGGAAAGGCACCCGCTTCCTCTCGTCGCTTTTCAGCTTCCCGTTCAGCGAGCCCGCCAGCCGCAGGGCCTCGCGATAGGTCTGGTGGTCGTCACGGTCGAAGACCGCGAACACTCGGTCAAACGCCCTGGGCTCGATGGCTTTGTGGAGATCGCCCTTCTCGAACAGGTTTCTCGCGTGCTCCACCACATGCAGCGGGTCGGTGCCAATGCCGCACGGCGACACCCGGACGTTGGCCACGGGCAGACGCCGGTCCACCCGGATCTCGTCGAAATACCGAGGCTCCGTCTTGCTGCCTTCACAGACCACGAGGAGGCGCTCGCAGGGCGCCCGCTGTCGCCGTCTCTTGCGCTCCAGATCCTTGCGCTGACGTTCTTTGGGGGAATCGTCCCGACCCATCAGTGCCACGCCCCCATCAGCCCACTCGTCACGGGCAGGGCGCCGTAGCGACCCTGTAGGTAGCCCCGCTCGAGGGCCTCGTTCTTGCGCGGACTGAAGTCGAGCAGGCTGTACAGCTCAGAGCTCTGATCCTTGTCCTTTTGCACGAACCAGACCTGATCGCGACGAAACAGCCCGTAAGCGCCCAGCAGCGATGTGTCATGCGTCGTGAAGATCAGCTGCGCCCCACCGGTGTTCACCTCTGGCCGGTGGAACAGCTGTACCAGGGCCCGCACCAGATGCGTGTGGAGACTGGTGTCGAGCTCATCGACGACCAGCGTCAGACCCTTCTTCAAAATGTCCAGGACCGGTCCGGCGAGGAACAGCAGCCTGCGCGTCCCGGCCGACTCGTCGGCCAGGCCGAAGACAGCGCTCGCCTGCTCGGTGGCGTGATGGAAGTTCAGCTCATGCTGCTCGATCTCTTGGCTGCGCACCTCGGTCTTGCCCGTAAGGGCTTCGATGTGCACGACCTGGCCGACGGCCTTTCGAGTCACCACGTCGATGTCGGTGAGGCTGGTGTCGGCGGCTCGCAGGAAGTCGCGGATCTCGTTGCGCCCTGACTCTTGCTTGAGCACCTGCACCGAGAACTCGGGCGCGAGCGGTGAGCTCTCGTTCACGACCACCAGGCGGTCCCGGAACCAATCGAAAACGGGCCTCAGCGCATCGCCGTTCAATTGAACGGCCATCGACAGGAAAAGGGCGTTCGGCCGCGTCGCACCCTCCCAGACACTCTTGGGGCCCTTCAGGCCAGGACCAAACTCGTACACGTCCTTCCCGGTCGCGGGATCGAGGGTGCGCCGGAACCAGCGCTGGGGCTTGAAGGCCTTGTAGACCAGCAGATGCTCCCGGACGATGCGCTCGGAGGTCATGGCGAAGCCGTACTGGTAGCGCACCTGGTCCAGGAGGAACGTGACTTCCAGCTCCGTCGGCAAGCGGGCCGACTCGGCATCGAGCCGGAAGGGCTGCACGTTGTAGGTGGCGCCGGGCTGGACGACCGTCGCCGACTCCATCACGACCGTGCGCATGTACTGCAGCGCCTTCACGACGTTCGACTTGCCGCTCGCGTTGGCGCCGTAGAGGACCGCGCTCCGCAGCACGTGGGGCACCGCCTTGAGGCCGGTGGGCAAAGCATGGGTGTCGAGGAGGGTGGTGTCCTTCGACGCCACCAGGCTGAGTACCTGCTCGTCCCGCAGGCTGCGGAAGTTCTTGACCCGGAACTCGACCAACATTGGATTCGTTCCCTGCGGCTGACAATAAAAACAAATATTGCACCGCTAACGCAATTCGGCAAGTTATTGTCGCTTCCGGGCCTGTATCGGTGGGGGATCCGTGGGCCGGGCGACGAGTGCCCCGGGAGTCCACCACGGGGCGCCCCCGCGGCCAAGCCACCCCCGGCCACCGCTGATGGGGCTCTCGATCCGGGCCTACGCCCGCTACCGCGGGGTGTCCGACACCGCCGTGCACAAGGCCATCCGCGCCGGGCGGATCACCCCGGAGCCCGACGGCACGCTCGATCCCGAGAAGGCGGACGCCGAGTGGGCCCGCAACACCGAGGGTCCGCCGATCGGGACCCGGCGCGGGGCCGTGAAGGC
>CALMKJ010000002.1 GCA_937867305.1 uncultured Ectothiorhodospiraceae bacterium
TGACGAACTCACGGCTCGGGATCGGCCGCTCGTAGAGCCGGGTCTCCCGGCCGAGGTGGGCGTCGGCCTCGCGCCAGGTGTCTTCCTGGCGGCGCGTCTTGCGGGTCACGGGGGGTCCCTCCGGGGGGCAGGGGCGCATTGTAGGGCCCGCTTGCGGAAATGGGGACATTCTGGTTTTCCGTTGACAACCCCGGGGGTGAACAGTACATTTTCCGCCCTCCCTGCAAGGGGAGACCGCACCTGCCGGGGTGGCGGAATTGGTAGACGCGCTAGTTTCAGGTACTAGTGGGGGTAACCCCGTGGAGGTTCAAGTCCTCTCTCCGGCACCAGCCGCAGCCCTGCGGCGGTCGCGCCCCTGAGTCGGGGCCGGCTCTTCCTCACCCCCTCGATCTCCCCTCCCGGCGCTCGGCCTCGGGTGCTCGGCGCGTCGAGCGCTCCCCTCCTCCCCCCGCGCCGGGAACACGGGCTTGTCGGTGGACTTTACAGCCGGCGACCCCGACGGGGCGGGGCCGAACCCTCGCCTATCTCAAATGGCTGAGTCTCCGCGGGTTGGGCGCCATCAGGCACGGGAAATGCTTCGGCCTGACCGCATCCTGGCGACTGCACTCGACCCTCGTCAAACTGCATCGAGCCAACCACCCAGAACCCAGGGAGTCTCAGCGATGTTCACGAAACGCACGCTAACCGGGACCGTCGTGGCCGCCGGTCTGAGCTTGGCCACCCTGCAGGCGGCGCAAGCAGTGGAAGTTGATTTCACGTTCACCGGGCTTGTCGGTGCGTGGTTCTATGATTCGACATCGGCTGCGCTCAACCCCTTCGTGCCCATCTCGGGCGTGCTCACGCTCAACCTCTCGGACACTGCTGCGGCCGGCGAATCCGTTCCGTGGGGCGTGAACGATGTCGTGAGCCTGAAACTGAACGGCTACCTCGCGCAGGAGAGCAACCCCCCGTTCTCCCCGACAAACACCTACAACGATTCCATGCCGGTCTTCTATCGGAATGATGCGAACATCGCCACCAGCGCTGGAGGCGAAGACTCCGGCCTTGTGCAGCCCCTGGTACCCGGTGTGGTGTGGGAGAAACAGAGCTATTGGGAGCTCGACGACGGAACGCACGGCGCTGCCCAATTCCTCGGTGGCGCTGCATACGACGCCAATCCGTTCATGGACGGCGGTTACCTGCAGATCAACGCAACGATCTTTCGTACCGATGGCCCGGTAGGGTCGTACGTTTATGATCAACTGTATGATCTCTATCTTCAGCTAGATTCCGGGACGCTCACAGAGAGCCTTCCGTATGGCGACACGAACAAGAGTGGCGGGACAAACTATACCTTCGGAGGTTCGCACACCAGCGATATCGCGTGGCAGGCCAGCCCCGTGCCCGTGCCGGCCGCCTTGCCGCTCTTCCTTTCGGCACTCGGGCTGCTAGGCGCCCTGCGCCGGAGCCGGGCGGGTTAGGATGACGCGCTGGAACGACACACGCGGGAAGGACGACGCCTGGCGCAGGGGGACCCGCAACGGGCTCACAGGCAGCGTCGCGCGGATCGTATAGCGGCAGGGCCGGCCCTCGAGGCCCAGGGGGGGTCGGCAGCGTAGCAGGGCTCGTGGCTCGAGCCAGGGGAGGCAGGGGCGGGCGGTCACCCTCCGGGTGACCGCCCGTTTCCATTTTCGCGGCGCCCCCTCGTCTCCCTATGTCGGAAACATTTACAGTGTCGGCAGGCCGCCGGACACGTCGCCCGCGGCAGAAAGACCCCTGAAATGGGAACTGACTCACAGATCCGGGCGGCCATCGCTTCCCCCGGTCGGGCCGGGCTGCAGGGACGCTGTCGAGCTTGTTTACACTCCCCGCGAGCAGCTTCCTCTCACCCCTCACCCGAGCCCGTAACCCATTTGAATTCCATGGGTTTCCAGCGCACCAGCGCACCGGGCACGACTGTTGCACAGCATGGGCGACGGAGAACCGGTCCAGTTCGCCAGTTCTGGGCGAACAACGGACCATTCTCCGGCGGAGCGAACCAGTCACCTTCTACAGAGGCTGCCGAGCGTATCGGGAGCCTGACAAGGGCTTCGGAGGGGGGCGCTGGGTCTCGCGGACGTCCAAGACTTTGCGCATGAGGAAATCGACCATGGCACTGCAGAAATTCGTGCTGTTCAACAATCAGGCCAACACCACCTCCGGGGTGATTCCGGGATATGGGGTCTTCCCGACCTGGGGTGTGGTGCTGGATGGCTCCAACAACCTGTCGCAGCTCGAGAATGCCTACAACAACGCCCCGTACGGCACCCAGGAGCTGGACGACTTCGTCGCCAACCCGAACGACTGGGCAGCCATGGGCGGCGCCGCCGACTTCGTGAACGGCGAAGGCGGTGACGACGTCATCTACGGTGGCTACGGCCTGTATGTCGGTGAGGTGAAGGCCTATTCGGAGGAGCTGGGCCTTGCCGCCGTTCCTTACGGCAACAAACTTCCGTCGGGGTACAGCGACGACTTCTCCGGTGACACCATCTACGGTGGCGAGGGCAACGACGTCCTGTTCGGCGAGCGCGGCACCGACTTCATCTCCGGCGACAACGGCAGTGACTTCATCAGCGGTGGCTCGCACAACGACTTGCTGATGGGCGGGGCAGGCAACGACACCGTCCACGGCGACGCCGGCAACGACAAGATCTGGGGCGGCAACGGTAACGACCTCCTCGAGGGTGAGACCGGCAACGACACCATGTACGGCGACGCCGGCCAGGACACCATGTATGGCGAGGAAGGCAACGACCTGATGCGCGGCGGTGCCAACGACTTCGAGTCGGTCGTGTGCGACCCCTGCGAGGATGCTCTCCAGAAGCCCCTCGGTGACTTGATGTACGGTGGCACCGGCGTTGACACCATGTACGGTGACGCCGGCAACGACACCATGTACGGCGGCGACCAGGACGACAAGATGTACGGCGGCGCCGACCAGGACGTGATGTACGGTGAGGCCGGAAACGACACGATGGACGGCGGCGCCGGCTTCGACATCATCGAGGGCGGCGAGGGGAACGACGTCATCACCAACGGCGAGATCGTGCTCGGTGGCGGAGGCAACGACAACATCACCGGCAGTGAAGACGACGACTGCATCTGCGGCGGCGACGGACAGGACACCGTCAACGGCGCAGGCGGCAACGACACGGTTGGCGGTGGCGCGGACAACGACTACGTGTCCGGCGGCGCCGGTGCCGATACGTTCGTCTACCGCTTCGCGACCATTTCGTGGTTCGGCTATGAAGACGGCCAGATCACGAGGGGGCTGGACGGCAACGACATCATCAAGGACCTCGAGGCAGGCGACAGGATTTGCCTCGACGACGTAACGGACCGCGTCTCGAGCACCGAGGTGCTGAGCGACAACCCCGCAGCGAATGGCCAGCGCGGCATCGAGGTGTGGGACAATGGCGTGGACACCTACCTGGCGTTCGACAACACCACGTGGCTTGCCTATGACAACCCCGGTCACCCCGAGCTCGAGTCCAACTTCTGGATCAAGCTCGAGGGCGTGACGGGCGGCGATGTCGGCGCTTACCAGACGCTCGAGGACATCGAGGCTGGCGAGGGCGTGGACATCTTCGTCGGCAACTGTGCATGCCCCGGCATGCCGGACGACTGCGACCTGTACGACGCCGGGCAGGCCAGTTAAGCCATCCGTAACGTCGGCCGGCCCAGGCCGGCCGACGGCAGCGGTCAGACGTCGGGCCGGGGGGCCTCGGCCGCCCCGGCCCTTTTTTTTGCCCGGTGCGGGACCAGCGGCTTGGCCTACAATTCAGGCCGGGACGTCCCCAACCGGTTCGGAGACCTCAACCGATGACCCCCAGGCAACCCTCCCCGCTCCTGAAGGTCTTGCGCCAGTTCCGCGGCGCCTTCCTGGCGGTCGTCCTCTTTTCCTTGTGCATCAGCGTCCTGCAACTGGCGCTGCCCATCTACATCTTCAGCGTCTTCACACTGGTCTTCAACACCATGAGCGGGGAGACCCTGCTCATGCTCACCCTGATGGTGATGGGCGCCATTCTCGCCACCGCCGCCCTGGAATTGGTGCGCGGCAAGGTCCTGGCGCGCGTGGCCCAGGGCCTGGACGCCCGCCTGGGGCGGGACGTGCTGGAGGCCGTACTGCGAACGAGCGGGATCGTGCGCCCGGCCAGCGGCCAGGCCCTGCGGGACGTCACGGAACTGCGCGGCCTGCTCACCGGTAGCGAGATCTACCGGATGGTCGAAGTCCCGCTGGTACCGCTCTATATCGGCGCCCTGTACTTCTTCCACCCCACGGTCGCCTGGGTCGCCCTGGCCGGAACCGTGGTGCTCATGATCCTTGCAGTGGTCAACGAGGTGGTGAGCCGGCCCGCGCTGAAGAAGATGAACACCGAGACCCTCAAGGGCTTCTCGCGGGTCGACGACTACGTGCGCAGCGCCGACGCCATCCAGGCGATGGGCATGGTGCCAGCCGTCGTCCGACGCTGGGAGCGCCAGAACCAGGAGAAACTGCGCCAGCTCTCCGTCGCGAGCGGCCGGGCGGTGACCGTGAGCACCTTCGCCCGCTTCGTCCGCATGGCCCTGCAGGTCGCCCTGTACGGCGTCGGTGCCTATCTCTTCCTCCAGCACGAGCTCCTGGTCGGCGCCATGATCGCCGCCAACATGATCATGTCTCGCGGCCTGGCGCCGGTGGAGGCCTCGATCTCGACCTGGAAGACGCTCGTCTCCGGCCACGCCGCGTACGGCCGCCTGAGCGAGCTCCTCGCGCAGAATCTGCGGCAGGCTGGCGGTCTCGCCCTCCCCTCGCCGGAAGGCCGGCTACAGGTGGAAAAGGTGACCGTCATCAGCGGCTCCCCCACTGCGGGAACACCGCGGGTCATCCTGCAGGGCGTGTCCTTCGACCTCGAGCCGGGCAAGCAGCTCGGCATCGTCGGACCGAGCGGCGCCGGCAAGACCACGCTCGGCCGGGTCATCGCGGGGGTGATCCCGGCGGCGTCCGGCGCGGTGCGCCTGGACGGCGCCGATCTGCGCCACTGGGACGCCGACCAGCTCGGACACCACATGGGCTACCTCCCCCAGGAGGTCCAGCTCTTCTCCGGGACCGTCGCAGAGAACATCGCCCGCATGGCGCCGACCGTGGACGTGAAGCCGGTGATTGCGGCCGCGCGTCTGACCGGCGCCCACGAGATGATCCAGCGCCTGCCGAAGGGCTACGAAACCGACGTGGGTGAGAACGGGTCTGCCCTCTCGGCCGGCCAGCGCCAGCACATCGGGCTGGCCCGGGCCTTCTTCGGGAATCCGCGCCTGGTGGTGCTCGACGAGCCCAACTCCAATCTGGACAGCGAGAGCGAGCAGGCGCTGGTACGGGCCCTGGGGACCGCCCGCTCCGCCGGGATGACGGTCATCGTGATCACCCACCGGCCGAGCCTGCTCGACGGGGCGGACAAGCTCCTGGTGCTCCGCAGCGGCAACGTCGAGCTCTTCGGGCCACGCTCCGACGTCCTGGCCCGGATCCTTCCGCCTGGGCCGGCAGTGGGCCGCCTGCCCGCCGGGGCGCCGGCCGCCCGCCTGCAGGTGCTCGGTCAGAACACCTAAAGGGGGGCCCAGCGGGTGCCGCTTACAGCCCGGGAACGGGGGTGGAGAACGAACGGGGACTGTCGGGCCATACCATGAGCATCATCGAGCGCGCGATCGAGAGGGAGTTGGAGGGCCAGCAGGCTGAGCGGCGCCGGGGCCCGGCAAAGCCGGCGACGCATGGGGAGGGCGAGCCGGAGGCCCTCGAGCCGCCGCCGTACCCCCGGGCGCCCAGTGGCGCGACGCCGACCACTGCAGGCAAGCCTCGGTCGAGGGTTCCTGGCAGGCCCGCCGGAGCCGGCGGTCCCCCGCCCTCCCCGGGCCCAGCCCCCTCCCCGTCTCCCTCCGCATCCCCGGGAGCCTTGCCCCAGGCGTCCCGGGGAACCCGGGCAGTCGCCCTCCCCGCCGCCGACACGGAGAAGTCCTTGCGGGAAGAAGGCCCGCCCTCCGAGCCGATCGACGGTGAGGCCGCGTCTGGCGAAGGCAGCCAGTCCTTACCCTCCGCCGGCCCGGCGGTCCCGGTCGAGGACGCTGAAGTTGTCCTTCCCGCCACCGACGTCCCGGGAGAGGCCCCTCCCATCAAACACGAGTACCGCTCCATCATCGCGGTGGGCCTGCTGGTCCTGCTCCTCGTGGTCGGTGGCTTCGGGGCCTGGGCAACGCTCGTCCCCTTGCAGGTGGCCGTCGTGGTCACCGGCGAGGTCAAGCTCGCGGGGGGCGACAAGCCGGTCCAGCACTTGGAAGGCGGCATCCTGCGTGAGGTCCTGGTGGAAGACGGCACGCACGTCGAGGCCGGACAGGTACTTGCCCGGCTCGACGACACCCAGTCCCGGGCGCGGCTCCAGGGGCTCGACGCCCGCTACAAGAGCCTGCGGGTGCGGGAGGCGCGGCTCATCGCGGAGCGGGACGGGACCGACGCCATCGCGTTTTCCCCGGAGATCCTCGAGATGACCGGCGACGGGGGAGACACCGCCGCGCTGATGACAGCCCAGGAGAACCTGTTCCGGGCCCGCCGCGACGCACTGAGCGAGCAGCTCAAGACCCTGGAAGAACGCATCAAGCAGTACGAGAACCAGATTTCGGGCTACGAGGTCCAGCGCCGCTCCACCGAGGAGCAGCTCGGCTACATCAAGGAAGA
>CALMKJ010000003.1 GCA_937867305.1 uncultured Ectothiorhodospiraceae bacterium
TGGGAAAAGCAGAATGTCCCCATTTCCGTTCCGATCCAGACGAGGGTGGCGATGCGCCCCGTCACGCCGTCCCGGCGGTAGGAGTAGAAGCGCTCCCCGTCCTCGTAGGTGCAGAGTCCTCCGCCGTGGACTTCCTCGACCCCGGCCCGGGCGAGCCGCCGGCGGGCGAGGGCGTACATGTCCGCGAGCCAGTGGCCAGGGCGCCCGCTCGGGGTGAAGGCATCCGCCGTCCCCGGGTCGGGGGCGAGGAAGGCCTCGCGTACCTCCTCGCCCACCTCGTACGCCCTGGGCCCGATGCCGGGCCCGAGCCACGCCAGGACCTCGGCGGGTGGGTGCCCGAGGGCCGCGAGGGTCGCCTCCAGCACGCCCGCCGAGAGGCCCCGCCAGCCGGCGTGGGCGGCGCCGACCCGGGAGCCGTCCCGGGTGCAGAAGAGCACCGGCAGGCAGTCCGCCGTCAGCACCGCGCACACCGGCCCCGGCCGGTCGGTGACACTCGCGTCGGCCACGGGGGCCCCGTCGGCCCCGGGGAGGGCCCCTGCGTCGACCACCCCCGTGCCGTGGACCTGGGTGAGCCAGGTGGGCTCGGCGGGCAGACCGAGCCGGGCGCAGAGCGCGGCCCGGTTTTCGGCCACCTGCCGCGGGTCGTCCCCCACGTGGGTGGCGAGGTTGAAGGAGGCGTAGGGCCCCGAGCTCTCACCCCCCACCCGGGTGGTGGTGAGGGCGCGCACGGTCGGCGGGGCGGGCCAGCCGGGCACGAGGATCACCGCCGGCCCCTCGCGGTCCGGGCCTCCCCGCGGGCCGCCCCGCCGGCGCCCGGCTCGAGGTCCTTGCCGGCGCCCGGCTCGAGGTCCTTCGCGAGCGACGCGAGCAGGGCGCGCAGGTCGGTCGGCAGGGGCGACTCCCAGTGCAGCGGGGCGCCGTTCGCGGGGTGGGTGAGCTCCAGGCGGGCGGCGTGCAGGGCCTGGCGGCGGAAGGCGCGCAGCGCCTCGGCAAGCTCGGGGCTGCACCCGGCCGGGATGCGCAGCCGGCCGCCGTAGACCGGGTCGCCCACGAGGGGGTGGTGCAGGTGGGCCAGGTGCACGCGGACCTGGTGGGTCCGCCCGGTCTCGAGACGGACCCGCACGTGGGTGTGGGCCCGGAAGCGCGCCACCACCCGGTAGTGCGTGACCGCGGGGCGCCCGCCCGCGACCACCGCCATGCGCGTACGGTGGCGGGGGTCCCGTCCGATGGGGGCGTCGACGGTGCCGCCGCCGGTCAGCACCCCCATGGCGACCGCCTCGTACTCGCGCACCACGGCGTGCTCGCGCAACTGCTCCACGAGCGAGCGGTGCGCCCGCAGGGTGCGGGCCACCACCAGCAGGCCGGAGGTGTCCTTGTCGATCCGGTGCACGATGCCCGATCGCGGCAGGCGGGCGAGGTCGGGGTCCCGGTGCAGGAGGGCGTTCACCAGGGTGCGGTCCGGGTTGCCGGCCGCCGGGTGCACCACGAGACCGGCGGGCTTGTCCACCACCAGCAGATCGGCGTCCTCGTAGAGGACCGCGACCGGCATCTCCTGGGCCTCCCAGCGCTCGTCGCGGGGAAGGCTGCCGCGGACCTCGACCCAGTCGCCCTCCCGCACCGGGTCCCGGGCCCGCAGGGGGCCGCGGTCGCACCGCACCCGCTCCTCGCGCAGCCACTGCTGCAGCCGGCTGCGGGAGAAGTCCGGCAGCAGCGCCGCCAGCGCGCGGTCCAGGCGCAGCCCGGCCAGCTCGGCCGGGACCTGGACCCGGATGGGCGCGAGCTCGGTCATCCCCCGCGCTTGGTCCCGGGACCTGCCCTGCGATACCCTACACGCATGATCCTGCGACACCTTTCCGTGATGGTCCTGGTGAGCCTGGTGGCCCTGAGCGCCGGTTGCGGGCTCCTCCCCGAGAAGACCGACGAGACGCGCGACTGGTCGGCCCAGAAGCTCTACTCCGAGGCCCGCGGCGCGCTGAACGACGGGAACTACTCTCAGTCCGTCGATTACTACGAGAAGCTAGAGGCGCGCTACCCGTTTGGCAAGTACGCCCAGCAGGCCCAGCTCGAGATCGCCTACGCGTACTACAAGGACGAAGAGCCGGATTCCGCCATCGCGGCCCTCGACCGCTTCATCAAGCTGAACCCGCGCCACCCCAACATCGACTACGCCCTCTACCTGAAGGGCCTGGTGAACTACAACCGCGGCCAGGGCCTCGTGGAACGCTTCCTGCCGGTGGACCCGGCCGACCGCGACCCCGGCGCGGCGCTGCAGTCGTTCGAGGACTTCTCGCAGCTGGTGCGCCAGTACCCCGACAGCAGCTACGCCGAAGACGCCCGCCAGCGCATGCTCTACCTGCGCAACAACCTGGCGCTGCACGAGCTGCGGGTCGCGAAGTACTACATGCGCCGCGGCGCCTACGTGGCCGCCGCGAACCGGGCCAAGTACGTGGTGGAGAACTACCCCCGCACGCCGGCGGTCGCCGACTCCCTCTCGGTGCTGACGAAGGCCTACCGGGAGCTCGGGCTCAACCAGTTCGCCGACGACTCCATGCGGGTGCTGCGCAGCAACCACCCCGAGCACCCCGGGGTCTCCGAGGC
>CALMKJ010000004.1 GCA_937867305.1 uncultured Ectothiorhodospiraceae bacterium
TCGCCTTCTTCTTGCCCGTGTAGAAGTCGCGGAAGGAGACGAAGTTGTTGAGCAGCGTGTAGAGGTCCCGGTAGTAGCGGGCGAGCCGGTCCACCGAGTCGATGGCGCTCGCCTCGGCCTCGAGGGCGGCGTCCTGGGCGAGCAGCGCCTGGACCGTCTCCTGACTGCCGTTGCCGAGGACCTCGCGCACGCGGTCGAGGCCGAGCGGCTCGGCGACGGTGCCCTTCTTGCGCGCGAGCCATGCCTCGTGGGCGGCGAACTTCGAGGAGATCTCGGCCCACTCCGCGGCACTCAGGCTCTTGCGCGACCCGAGAAGCGGTTCGACCACCCGGCTGCGCAGCTGGGCGATGGCGCCGGCCCAGGCCGGGTTCACCCCGTCGCCGAGGGGCAGGGCGCCGCCGGCCTCGATGCGGGCGAGCGGCAGGGCGGCGACCTCTTCGGTGCCGGGCGAAAGGGTGCGCCCCGAGAGGGCCTCGTAGCCCGTGAGGGCAGGGTTCAAGGGTCCGGCGGCGCGCGGGTCGAAGACCGCGAGGCCGCAGCGGGTGAAGAAGTCGTCGACCTTGGCCTTCACGGCCTCGAAGACGGCCGACGCGGCGGCGGTGTCGTCGCCGAGGGGCCGCAGTCCGGCGTCGTTCTCGGACTCCGCCCACCAGTCGGAGTAGGCGCGGGCCTCGTCGAAGAAGGTGTCCACCAGCTGCTGGTCCACCCCGGGGCCGCCCGAGCGGTCGGTCTTGGCCCCGAGGAGCTTGATCACGTCCTCGATGACGGACTTGACGGCGGGGTCCTCGGCCGCCTCGGGCGGGATCACACCGTCACCGTTGAACCGGGTCTGGGCGAAGATCCGGGTGGTGTCGGAGGTGTCCTCGACCGCGATGGAATCGGCCTTCGCCTTGCCGAGGTAGGTGAGGATCTGACGGGCGGAGGCGAGGAGCTTCTTGCCCTCGGGCTTGCTGTCGTCGATGGCCGCGAGGGGCAGGGCGGTCCCGCACCGGGTGATGTCGCCGGGGTTCTTCAGCACGGAGCAGGCCCACTTCACCGCGGCGAGGATCTCGGGGGCGCGGATGCGGCCGTCCTTGTCGGCGTCCAGGATCGCGAGGGTCTTCTCGTCGAATTCCACGCCCTGGGTCGGGCAGGCGAGCGCCGCCCAGAGCTTCTGATCGAGGGATTCCAGGTTGCGCAGGTCCTCGGCGGTCTCGAGCCGGACCTGGTCGAATCCGCCGGAGCGGAAGAACCGCCACTTGTGCTGGTGGCCGGCGTTGTTCTCGTTCGCCATCGGATGCCTCCTCCAAAAGCGTTTATCGTTCTGGGGCAGCGCCGTTCCGGCGACCGATTCGCCTGAGTACGCCCCGGGGACGGTGGGCAGGGTAAGGTCTGCCGCTGCCGACTGCAACGTTCGGGAGGCCATTGAGCCCTGCCTGGAAGTCCAGGGAGAGCCGCCTGAGCCGCTCGATTTCGTAGGGGGCCAGCGCCGAGTGCCAAGCCCGAGTTGGGCGAGCGCCCAGCGGGCCAGGATTGCCCTACCATCGGCGCCATGAGCGACGACTGCATCCGGATCCGGGGCGCCCGCCAGAACAACCTGAAAGGTCTCGACCTGGACCTGCCCCTCGGGGAGCTCCTGGTGGTCACCGGCGTGAGTGGCGCGGGCAAGTCCTCGCTCGCCTTCGACACCCTCTACGCCGAGGGCCAGCGGCGCTACGTCGAGACCTTCTCGCCCTACGCCCGCCAGTTCCTCGACCGCATGGACCGCCCGCGGGTGGACCGCATCGAGGGGATACCGCCGGCCATCGCCATCGACCAGACGAACCCGGTGCGGACCTCGCGCTCGACGGTCGGCACCATGACCGAGCTGTCCGACCACCTGAAGCTGCTCTACGCCCGGGCGGCCCAGCTCTACTGCGGGGGCTGCGGGCGCCCCGTGCGCCGGGACACGCCGGAGAGCATCGCCGACGCGCTCCTCGGCGACGGGCTGCCGGTGCTCGTCACGTTCCCGGTCCAGGTTCCCGCCTCCTTCTCCGAGGAGGAGGTGCGGGGCTTCCTCGCCGCCCAGGGTTACACCCGCGTCCACCGGCGCGACGGCGACACGCTGGAGGTGGTGCAGGACCGCCTGCGGCCCGCCGCCGAGCGGCGCGCGCGGCTCGTCGAGGCCCTGGAGGCGGCGCTCGAGCGCGGGCGCGGGCGGGTCAGCGTGTATCGGGCCGACGCACAGGAGCCGCCCCGGCGCTTCTCCCGCGATCTGCACTGCCCGGACTGTGACCTGCGCTACCGTGACCCGGTCCCCAGCCTGTTCTCCTTCAACTCGCCCCTGGGGGCCTGCGAGACCTGCCGGGGCTTCGGGCGCACCCTCGGCATCCATCCGGACCTGGTCGTCCCCGATCCGGCCAGGACGCTCGCGGGTGGGGCGGTGCGCCCCTGGCAGACCGAGAGCTACGGTGAGTGCCAGGACGACCTGTTGCGCTTCGCCCGCCGGCGGGGGGTGCGCACCGACGTGCCCTGGCGGGACCTCTCCCCCGAGGAGCGCCGCTGGGTGCTGGAAGGCGAAGGGGAGTGGGAAGACCGGGTCTGGTACGGCGTCGGGCGCTTCTTCTCCTGGCTCGAGAGCAAGGCCTACAAGATGCACGTGCGCGTGCTGCTCTCGAAGTACCGCAGCTACGCGGTTTGCCCGGCCTGCGGCGGGGCGCGCCTGAAACCGGAGGCGCTGCTCTGGCGGCTCGGTACGAGGGAGGACGCCGACGCGGCGCTCGGGGGCACCGCCCGTTTCCGCCCGGCCGGGGTGGCTTTCCCGGACGCCGTGCTGAGCGCCCTGCCGGGCCTCACCCTGCACGACCTCGCGGGCCTCCCCCTCGGGACGGCCCGCGCCTTTTTCGACGGCCTGCACCTGCCGGCCCCACTCGACCAGGCGACCGACCTGCTGCTGCGGGAGATCCGCACCCGGCTCGCCTACCTGGTGGAGGTCGGGGTCGGTTACCTCACGCTCGACCGCCAATCGCGCACGCTCTCGGGTGGCGAGGTGCAGCGGATCAACCTGACGACCGCCCTCGGCACCTCCCTCGTCAACACGCTCTTCGTCCTGGACGAGCCCAGCATCGGGCTGCACCCGCGGGACGTGGGGCGGATCATCGGGGTCCTGCAGCGCCTGCGTGACGCCGGCAACACGCTGGTCGTGGTCGAGCACGACCCCCAGGTCATGCTGGCCGCGGACCGGATCCTCCATCTGGGGCCGGGGCCGGGGGAGAACGGCGGCGAGGTGGTGTTCTTCGGTCCGCCGGGGGATCTGGTGAAAAAGGGGTCGGAGTCATTTTCGCTGCAAGAGTCCAGGGAGGCGGCTCGGTCGCCCGGCGAAAATGACTCCGACCCCTTTTTCTCCCAGGTCTCCCCGCCTGGGGAGGGCGTCGGCCCGCCGGACGCGGCGACCCGCTGGCTCGACATCCTGGGCGCCGCGGAGCACAACCTGAAGGGGATCGACGTCCGCATCCCGCTCGGGCGGCTGGTCTGCCTCACGGGTGTCAGCGGCTCGGGCAAGTCGACCCTGGTGGAGGAGGTCCTCTACCGGGGGCTGCTGAAGCGGCTCGGGCGCGCGACCGAGGCGCCCGGCGCCCACCGGGACCTGCGGGGCCACGAGTCCCTCGGGGACGTGGTCCTGGTGGACCAGTCACCCATCGGGAAGACCACCCGCTCCAACCCTGCCAGCTACGTCGGCGCCTTCGACGCCATCCGCAAGCGCTTCGCCGCCCAGCCGCTCGCCCGGGAGCGGGGCTACACCGCCGGCACCTTCAGCTTCAACGCGGGTGACGGGCGCTGCCCGACCTGCGGCGGGAACGGCTTCGAGCACGTGGAGATGCAGTTCCTGTCCGACGTCTACCTGCGCTGCCCCGACTGCGACGGGCGGCGCTACCGTCCCGAGGTGCTCGAGGTCCGGCTGGAAGGACCGGGTGGTCCCGCGGGTGCGGATGGGGCTCCCCGGCCCGGCCTGTCCATCGCAGACGTGCTCGACCTGACCGTCTCCGAGGCCCTCGCGTTCTTCGCCGGCGACGCCGAGATCGCCCGCGCCCTCGAGCCCCTGGTCGCCGTCGGCCTCGACTACCTGCGCCTGGGCCAGCCCGTCCCCACCCTCTCCGGCGGCGAGGCCCAGCGCCTGAAGCTCGCAAAAATGGGGACATTCTGGTTTTCCGGAGAACCAGGCGGGGCGCGGGTTTCCGAGGGGGGGGTAAGGGCAGTCGGGGACGTCGCGGAGAGCAAGCGCCTACGCGGCTCGCGGGAAAAGCAGAATGTCCCCATTTCTGTTCTGTTCCTCTTCGACGAGCCGACGACGGGGCTGCACTCCGAGGACGTCGCGACGCTCCTGGGGGCGTTGCAGGCGCTGGTGAAGGCCGGCCACTCGGTGGTGGTGATCGAGCACAACCTGCAGGTGATGGGCGCCGCCGACTGGATCATCGACCTCGGACCCGAGGGCGGGGACGGTGGCGGCGAGTTGGTCTGCGCGGGGACCCCGGCGGAGGTGGCGGCCCACCCGGCGAGCCACACGGGGGCGGCGCTGCGGACGATGGGCTCGGGTCAACCCCCGTCCGTTCCTGCGGGATCCTCCCCTCCGGGTGAGAGCGCCCCCGCCGGCAGAGCGGACCTCCCGGGGCGAGGGCGCCCGGGTGCCATCCGGGTCCTCAATGCCCGGGAGCACAACTTGAAGGGGGTCGACGTCTCCATCCCGCGCGACCGCTTCACCGTGGTCACGGGGGTGAGCGGGAGTGGCAAGAGCACGCTGGCCTTCGACATCCTCTTCGCGGAGGGCCAGCGCCGGTACCTGGAGTCCCTGAACGCCTACGCCCGACAGTTCGTGCAGCCGGCGCGCCGGGCGGAGGTGGACGCGGTGCTCGGCATCCCGCCGACCGTGGCCATCGAGCAGCGCACCGGCCGCGGCGGGCGCAAGAGCACGGTGGCAACCCTCACCGAGGCCTATCATTTCCTGCGGCTCCTGTTCGTACGCCTCGGAGTGCAGCACTGCCCGGACTGCGGCGGTCCCATCGAGCCGCGGACCCCGGACTCCATCGTGGCCCAGTTGCTCCGGGAGCGACGGGGCCAGCGGGCCCAGGTGCTCGCGCCCCTCGTCGTGGCCCGCAAGGGCTACTACACGGACCTGGCCCGCTGGGCTGCCGGAAAGGGCTACCGGGAGCTCAGGGTCGACGGCGTCATGACCCCGACCGGCCGCTGGCCGCGGATCGACCGTTTCCGCGAGCACGACATCGATCTCCCGGTGGGGGAGGTCGTGCTGGAGCCGCGCC
>CALMKJ010000005.1 GCA_937867305.1 uncultured Ectothiorhodospiraceae bacterium
GCCGCCCTGCTGAGCGGCTGTGTGGCAACGAACGGGACCGAGCGCCCGGATTCGGCGTCCGGTGACGACCAGACGGCGACGCGGGTCCAGGGCTCGCTCCTCGGCGCGCTGGTCGGCGGGCTGATCGGCGCCGCTGCTGGCGACAAGAAGGGCGCGCTCATCGGGGCGGCGGTGGGCGCCGGGGTCGGCTACCTCGCCGGCAACGAGATCGCCAAGCGCAAGGCCAACTACGCCCGGGAGGAGGACTTCCTGGAGGCGGAGATCGCCCAGGCCGAGGCGCTGAACCAGGAGGCGGTTGCCTACAACGAGAAGCTGCGGGGACAGATCAGCAGCCTCGACACCCAGTCCAAGCAGCTCGCGACGCGCTACCGCTCGGGTCAGGCGACCCGCGACCAGCTGCTGGCCCAGCGCAACACCGTGCAGGAGCGGATGAAGAAGAGCCGCGACCTGGAAGAGGGCCTGCGCAAGGAGCACGACATCAAGGCGGCTGTCGCCAAGGAGGAGAGGGGGCAGCGCGGCGGGGACGACCCGTACGTGAAGTCCCTCGAGAAACAGGTGAAGGAGCTGCAGACGAACATCGACAACCTGCACCGCGGCTCCGCCCAGCTCGCGCGCATCGACGAGAGGCTCTCCGTATGAGCCGGCGGCTCCTCCTCGCCGCCGCAGGGGTGCTCGCCCTTGCCCTGGGTGGCGGCTGCGCCACCGACAACCCGCGGGAGGGTGGGTTCCTCGGCGGCCTGGGGGGGCTCGCGAGCGGGAAATACGAGGACCGGGTGCGCACGCGCCAGGAGAGCCTGGAGAGCCTGAAGGCGGCGCGGACCGACATCGAGAGCGAGAAGACGGGACTGGAGACCCGCAAGGGCGAGTCCGAGCGTCGCTTGAAGGCCGAGCAGCAGAAGATCTCCCGCCTCCAGACCGAGACCCGCAAGCTCTCCGACAAGGTCAAATCGCTCAAGGCCGACGACGCCCAGCAGCAGGGGCAGGTCACGGAGCTCCAGCGGCGCACGCGGGAGCTGGAGGGCAAGGTGAAGCAGGCGGGCCAGGCGTCCAGTGCCGACGCGCTCGAGGGCGACGGCAGCGGCCCGCAGGACGCCCGCCGCGCCCAGCTCGAGGCCCAGCGCCGGCAGCTGGAGGAGGAGTACCGGCTGCTCACCGACATGTACCTGAAGCTCGGCAGCTGAGGCTGAGGCCTTGCGCGCCTGGGCCGCGGCATTGTTGCTGGCGCCCGCGGTCGTTCTTGCGGGCGGGGCTCCCCTCGACGAGATCCGTCAGGCCTTCGTGCGCCACGGGCTCCACGCCCCCGATGGGGCGGCCCTCGAGGGCCTCGGGGCCTCCGGCCTCGCCGAGGGGCTGCGGCGCATCGACCCCCACGCGCGCTGGTTCCCTCCGGCGGACTACGCCCGGGAGCAGGCGGACGACGCCGGGGTCGGGGTCGGGGCGGCGCTCTCCCGGTGGGGTGAGCGCCTCGTGCTCGCCCCCTACGGGGAGGGGGCGCTCGCCCGGCAGGGCGTGACTTCCCCTGTCGCGCTCGTGTCCGTCGACGGCAAACCGGTGGCGGCGCTGTCGCTCCGGGAGGCGGCCGGGCGGCTCGCGGGGGCCCCGGGGAGTACCGTGCGCCTCGCCCTCGCGGCGGCGGGTCCGGCCGGGGCGGTGCGCGAGCTGACCGTGCCCCGTGAGCCCTACCGGGCCCTCTCCGTGGAATCGGCGGAGGAGAGTGGCTCCCCCGTGGTCCGCGTGCGCGGGTTCGTCACCCGTGAGACCCGGACCCTGCTCGGCCTGGCGGTGCAAGGCCTGCCCGGGGCCCGGGGTCCGCTGGTCCTGGACCTGCGCGACTGCCCTGGCGGGGACCTCTTCGAGGCGCTCGACAGCGCGGGGCTGTTCCTGCCCGAGGGCACGCCGCTTGGCGAGACCCGGGACCGGGGGGGGCGGCGCCAGGCGTATGCGGCGCCCGGGGGTGCGAAGCTCCGGGGTGGGTCCGTCGTCCTCTGGGTCGGACCCGGTACGGCCAGTGCCGGTGAGGTCTTCGCCGGGGTGCTGCGCCACTACGGGGTCGCCCGCCTCGTGGGCGAGCGCACGTTCGGCAAGTGCAGTTCCCAGACCGATCTGCGGCTCTCGGACGGCTCGGTCCTGCGCCTGACCAATCGCGAGGTGGTCCTGCCCGGGGGCGAGAGCTGCAGCGGCGGCGGTCTCGAGCCTGACTCGCCCGTCGGCCGGGAGGAGCTGCTGGACGGGGCGACCCTCCTGCGCCTGTCCTTTTAATGGGGACATTCTGGTTTTTCCATCACTGCCGTGCCCTTGCCTCGCCCGGGTACCCGGGCATCGGGCGTGCGCTGGAGGTGGCGGAAGAACCAGAATGTCCCCTTGGAAAAAGCAGAATGTCCCCCTTTTCCAGAATGTCCCCGTTTTCGTTCGTTATACTGACGCCTCACGACTCCGACGAGGCTGGAGATGGCCGGGAAGACGCTCTACGACAAGCTGTGGGACGCCCATTTGGTGCGGGTCGACGAGGGTGGGACGGCCCTGCTGTACATCGACCGCCATCTGGTCCACGAGGTGACCTCGCCCCAGGCCTTCGAGGGCCTGCGGCTCGCGGGGCGGCGGCCCTGGCGCGCCGGCGCGAACGTCGCGGTGCCCGACCACAACGTCCCCACGACCGACCGTGCGGCGGGCATCGCTGACCCGGTCTCCCGACTCCAGGTGGAGACCCTGGATCAGAACTGCGTCGAGTTCGGGGTGTACGAGTTCCGGATGGACGACCCTCGCCAGGGGATCGTCCACATCATCGGCCCGGAGCAGGGGCTCACCTATCCGGGGATGACCGTCGTCTGCGGCGACTCCCACACCTCGACCCACGGGGCGCTCGGGGCCCTCGCCTTCGGGATCGGCACCTCCGAGGTGGAGCACGTGCTGGCGACCCAGTGCCTGCTGCAGAAGAAGTCCAGGAACATGCGGGTCCTGGTGGAGGGGCAACTGCCCCCCGGGGTCACGGCGAAGGACGTGGCACTCGCCGTGATCGGCGAGATCGGAACCGCTGGCGGCACCGGCTATGCCGTGGAGTTCGCCGGCGAGGCGGTGCGCTCGCTCTCGGTCGAGGGCCGCATGACGCTCTGCAACATGGCGATCGAGGCGGGTGCTCGGGCGGGCATGGTGGCGGTGGACGAGACCACCATCCGCTACGTGCAGGGCCGCCCCTACGCCCCGGCCGGTGAGCTGTGGGAGCGGGCCGTCGCCGCCTGGCGCGAGCTCCACAGCGACCCGGACGCGATGTTCGACCACGAGGTCCGTCTCGCCGCCGCCGAGATCCGGCCCCAGGTGACCTGGGGCACCTCGCCCGAGATGGTGGTGCCCGTGGACGGCCGCGTGCCCGACCCGGCGCAGGAGCCCGACCCGGTCCGCCGCGCCGGCCTGCAGCAGGCCCTCGATTACATGGGACTCGCGGCCGGTACCCCCATCCGCCAGATCGCCCTCGACAAGGTCTTCATCGGCTCCTGCACCAACGGCCGGATCGAGGACCTGCGGGCCGCCGCGGAGGTCGTGCGGGGCCGCCGGGTCTCCCCGGGCGTCAAGCTGGCCCTGGTCGTGCCCGGTTCGGGGCTGGTGAAGCGTCAGGCCGAGGCCGAGGGCCTCGACCGGGTGTTCACCGAGGCCGGCTTCGAGTGGCGCGAGCCCGGCTGCTCCATGTGCCTGGCCATGAACGCCGACCGGCTCGAGCCAGGGGAGCGCTGCGCCTCCACCTCGAACCGCAATTTCGAGGGCCGGCAGGGCGCGGGCGGGCGCACCCATCTGGTGAGCCCGGCCATGGCCGCCGCGGCCGCGGTCGTGGGGCACTTCGTCGACGTGCGGGACCTCGGCCGGTAGTCACCGCCGCCCGGTAGTACCCACCGGGCGGCGGCACTGTTACCGGACCCGTGCGCGGGTCAGCCGCAATGCAGCCGACGGTGCTCGGTCGCCGGGAACGTCTTGCGGATGCTCGCCACCCGCTCCAGGTCGATGTCCGCGCCGATGACGCCGGGACCCCGCGGGAGCTGGCCGAGGATCGCGCCCCAGGGGTCGACGATCATGCTGTTGCCGAAGGTCTCGCGTCCCCCGACGTGGAAGCCGCCCTGGCCGGCTGCGATGACGTAGGAGAGGTTCTCCACCGCACGGGCCCGCACCAGGACCTCCCAGTGCGCGCGGCCCGTGACCGCGGTGAAGGCGGAGGGCAGGGTGATCACCTCCATGCCCTGGTCCAGCATGCAGCGGAACAACTCCGGGAACCGCAGGTCGTAGCACACCGCCAGCCCGATCCTGCCGAAGGGGCTGTCGATGACGACCGGCTGGCTGCCCGGGTCGATGGTGCTCGATTCGGCGTAGCGCTCTTCCACGGCGGCCTTCACCGTGACGTCGAAGAGGTGCAGCTTGTCGTAGCGCGCGACCCGCTGGCCGGAGTCGTCGTAGACGAGGCAGGCCGCGCGGTACCGGTCCGGCCTCGGGGACTCGAGGGGGATCGTGCCTCCCACGAGCCAGACCCCGTGGCGCTGGGCCTGGGCGGCGAGGAAATCCTGGATGCGGCCACTGCCGTCGGTCTCCCGCACGGCGAGCCAATTCCCCTCGCCCGTGCTCATGTGGGCGAAGTTCTCGGGCAGGACGACGAGCCTTGCCCCCCCGTCCACCGCCTGGGCGATCAACCGTTCGGCTTCACCCAGATTGGCGGAGACGTTGGGGCCCGAGGCCATCTGGACGGCGGCGACCCATGTCATGGCCGCAGAATACCAGCCGTTCGGCCATTTGACACTTCCGACGGGGCTTCGTTATGGTGCCCCGTGAGGGTGCCTGCGGGGGTGCCCATTTTCGTCCAGCATGGGGACGGTTACGTGCGCTTCGCCTTGAACGAGAACGAGCACCGCACGCGCCAGGCGCTGCGTGGGAACGGACGGACGTCGCCTGAGGAGGTCCGCCGGGGGTCACCGGCCGCGGCCACCCGCAGGGCGCCGGGGGTGGCGCCGTGAAGCCCGTGTGCGTGGGGCTGCTCGGCCTCGGCACGGTCGGCGGCGGAACGGTCGTGGTGCTCGGGCGCAACGCCGACGAGATCGCCCGCCGGGCGGGGCGCGGGATCGAGATCGGGCACGCGGCCGCGGCGAACCTGAACCGGGCCCGGGAGCTCGGACTGAGCGATGCCAGGCTGAGCGCCGACCCGGCCGAGGTGGTGAGAGACCCCGACGTCGACATCGTCGTGGAGCTCTTCGGCGGCTACGAGCCGGCCCGCACGCTCATCCTCGACGCCATCGCCCACGGCAAGCACGTGGTGACCGCGAACAAGGCCCTGATTGCCCTTCACGGCAACGAGATCTTCGCCGCGGCGCGGGAGCGCGGGGTGATGGTGGCCTTCGAGGCGGCGGTGGCCGGCGGGATCCCGATCATCAAGGCCATCCGGGAGGGGCTCGCCGCCAACCGGATCGAGTGGGTCGCCGGGATCATCAACGGCACCAGCAACTTCATCCTCACCGAGATGCGCGACCGCGGCCGGGAGTTCGCCGACGTGCTGGCCGAGGCGCAGCGGCTCGGGTACGCCGAGGCCGACCCCACCTTCGACGTGGAAGGGGTGGACGCGGCCCACAAGCTGACCATCCTGGCGGCCATCGCCTTCGGCGTCCCGCTGCAGTTCGACAAGGCGTACGTCGAGGGTATCAGCCGCATCGCCCGCGAGGACGTGGCCTACGCCGAGGAGCTCGGGTATCGCATCAAGCTGCTCGGCATGGCCCGGCGCACCGCGAAGGGCATCGAGCTGCGGGTGCACCCGACGCTCATCCCCGAGCGCCGCCTCATCGCGAACGTCGACGGGGTCATGAACGCGGTCCTCGTGAAGGGCGACGCGGTCGGCGCCACGCTCTACTACGGCGCGGGCGCGGGCGCCGAGCCGACCGCCTCGGCGGTCATCGCCGACCTGGTGGACGTGACCCGGGCGCTCACGACCGACCCCGAGAACCGCGTGCCCCATCTCGCCTTCCAGGCCGACGCCCTCACCGACCTGCCGATCCTGCCCATGGAGGCCGTCGAAACGGCCTATTACCTGCGCATCGCGGCGGCCGATCGGCCCGGGGTGCTGGCCGAGGTGGCGCGCATCCTGGGTGACCGGGGGATCAGCATCGAGGCGCTGATGCAGAAGGAGCCTGTCCCCGGGGTCGAGCACGTGCCCCTCATCATGCTGACCCACCGGGTGAAGGAGGGCCGCATGAACGAGGCCATCACCCGCATCGAGGCGCTCGACGGCGTCGCCGGAAAGGTCGTCCGCATCAGGGTCGAGCGGCTCGACGCGTGAGGTTCGCGAGGCGGATCGCCCGCCGCGTCCTGCCCGACCCCCTGCCGCCGCTCCCCCCGGGCCTCTCGCCGGTTCTCGCCAGGGTCTACGCGGCCCGTCAGGTCTCGGGACCCCTCGAGCTGGATTACAGGCTGGCGTGCCTTTACCCCCTCGCAGGCCTCGGCGGCATCGAGGCGGCGGCACGGCTGCTGGCCGATGCGCTCGGCGCGGGGCAGCGACTGCTGGTGGTGGGCGACTTCGACGCCGACGGGGCGACCGGGGCGGCGCTGATGGTGCGCGGGCTGCGGGCGATGGGGGCGGCCCACGCCGAGTACCTCGTCCCGACCCGGCTCGACTACGGCTACGGGCTGACGCCCGAGGTCGTCGAGATGGCCGCTGCCCGCCGGCCCGACGTGATCGTGACGGTGGACAACGGGATCTCGAGCCTCGAGGGGGTGCGCGCCGCCCGGTCCCTCGGCATCCGGGTCCTGGTCACCGACCACCATCTGCCCGGGCCGGAGCTGCCCGAGGCCGATGCCATCGTCGACCCGAACTGTGCGGGCGACGCCTTCCCGAGCCGGCACCTGGCGGGCGTGGGGGTCGCCTTCTACGTGATGGCGGCGCTGCGTGCCGAGCTGCGGGCGCGGGGCTGGTTCTCGGGCAGGGGAATCGAGGAGCCGAATCTCGCCGTCCTGCTGGACCTCGTGGCGCTCGGCACCGTCGCGGACGTGGTTCCCCTCGATTACAACAACCGGGTGCTGGTGGCCCGGGGGCTCGCGCGGATCCGGGCCGGGCAGGGTTGTCCCGGTATCCGCGCGCTCGCTCGGGTCGCGGGCCGCGACCCCGCCCGGATCGGCGCGACCGACCTGGGATTCTCCCTCGGCCCGCGCCTGAACGCGGCCGGCAGGCTCGCGGACATGTCGCTCGGCGTGGCCTGTCTGTTGGCCGAGGACGACGCCGAGGCCCTGCGCCTCGCCCGTCAGCTGGACGCCCTGAACGGGGAGCGCCGGGCGGTGGAGGCGGAGATGCACGCCCAGGCCCTCGGCGCCTTGCGCCGCCTCGAGATCGAGGAGCAGGGCGCGCTGCCCTCGGGCCTGTGCCTCTTCGACCCGGACTGGCACCCCGGTGTGGTCGGGATCCTGGCCTCGCGCATCAAGGAGCGGTTGCACCGTCCGGTGATCGCCTTCGCGCCGGTCGCCGGGGGAGAGCTGCGGGGGTCGGGCCGGTCGGTGCCCGCGGTACACCTGCGCGACGCCCTGGAGGCCATCGGCACCCGCCAGCCCGGACTCCTCGTGCGCTTCGGCGGACACGCGATGGCCGCGGGACTCACCCTCGGTCCCTCCTCGCTGCCCGCGTTCTCCGAGGCCTTCGACCGGGAGGTCCGGGAGCGCGCCGGCCCCGCGGGCCTCAGCGGCGTGCTGTGGACCGACGGGCCGCTCGCGCCCGAGGAGATGGCGATCGGGGTCGCCGAGTCGCTGCGCGAGGGCGGGCCCTGGGGGCAGGCGTTCCCGGAGCCACTCTTCGACGGCGAGTTCCAGCTCGTCTCCCGCCGGGTGTTCGCCGAGCGGCACCTGCGCCTCGGTCTGCGGGCCGGACCCTCCGGGCGGACCGTGGACGCGGTGGCCTTCAACGCCCTCGAGCAGCCCTGGCCGTCCCCGGGCGGTGCGGTGCAGATCGCCTACCGCCTGGAGGTCGACGAGTGGCAGGGAAAGCGCAACGTGCGCCTCGTCGTGGAGGAGGTCCAGCCGCGCGGCTGAGCGCCGGGCCCCTCTCTGCGTCTTTGCGCCTTTGCGGTAAAGTTTCGACCTTCCCCACGGGATCCGGACCATGCTCGAGCTGAACGCCGTCTTCGCCCGCATTCGCGACCTCCAGGGCCGTGTCCACGCCCTCAGGGGGTATCTTTGACTTCGATGGCAAGCGGGAGCGGCTGGAGGAAGTCCAGCGCGAACTCGAGCAACCCAACGTCTGGGACGACGTGCAGCGGGCCCAGGACCTCGGGCGGGAGCGGGCCCGGCTGGAAGAGGTGACCGGCGGGATCGCGCGTCTCGCGGGTGCCCTCGAGGAGGCCGGTGACCTGCTCTCCCTGGCCGAGGACGACCAGGACGAGGCCGCCGCGCAGGCCGTCGTGGCCGACGTGGACCGCATCGAGCGCGACGTCGCCGGCCTCGAGTTCCGGCGCATGTTCTCCGGCGAGATGGACTCCCACCACGCGTTCCTCGACGTCCAGGCGGGCGCCGGCGGCACCGAGGCCCAGGACTGGGCCGAGATGCTCCTGCGCATGTACCTGCGCTGGGCGGAGCGGCGCGGTTTCCAGGCCGAGATCCTGGAGGCGTCGCCGGGGGAGGTCGCCGGGATCAAGAGCGCCACGGTCCACGTACAGGGCCCCTACGCCTTCGGCTGGCTGCGGAGCGAGACCGGCATCCACCGGCTGGTGCGCAAGAGCCCCTTCGACTCGGGCAACCGGCGGCACACGTCGTTCGCCGCCGTCTTCGTCTCCCCGGAGATCGACGACGACGTCGACATCGAGATCAACCCCGCCGACCTGCGCGTCGACGTCTACCGCGCGAGCGGTGCCGGTGGCCAGCACGTGAACCGCACGGAGTCCGCGGTGCGCATCACCCACAACCCGAGCGGCATCGTGGTGCAGTGCCAGAGCGAGCGGTCCCAGCACCAGAACCGGGACCACGCCATGAAGCAGTTGCGGGCCAAGCTCTACGAGATGGAGATGCAGAAGCGCCAGGCGGCGCAGCAGGCGCTCGAGGACTCGAAGTCCGACATCGGCTGGGGCCATCAGATCCGCTCCTACGTGCTCGACCAGTCCAGGATCAAGGACCTGCGCACCGGCTACGAGACCGGCAACCCCCAGCCCGTCCTGGACGGGGACCTGGACCCGTTCATCGAGGCCAGCCTGAAGGCCGGCCTGTGAGAGAAAGGAAACCCGCATGACGGACACCGTGGACACTCATGACCAGCTGGCCCTGCGGCGGGCCCGGCTCGGCGCCCTGCGCGAGGCCGGCAACGCCTTCCCCAACGACTTCCGCCGCGACACGCTCGCCGCCGACCTGCGCGCCCGGTTCCAGGACGTGGACGCGGAGGCGCTCGAGGGCGACCCGGCGCGCGTGCGCATCGCCGGGCGGATGATGACCCGCCGCGTGATGGGCAAGGCGAGCTTCGCCCACCTGCTGGACGGCTCCGGCGAGCGGGTCCAGATCTACGCCCGGGCGGACGTGCTGCCCGAGGGGGTCTACGAGGACTTCAAGCGCTGGGACGTGGGCGACATCCTCGGCGCGGCCGGCACCGTGTTCCGCACCCGCACCGGGGAGCTCTCGGTGAAGGTCGACGAGCTGCGGCTGCTCACCAAGTCGCTGCGCCCGCTGCCCGAGAAGTGGCACGGCCTCGCCGACACCGAGACGCGCTACCGCCAGCGCTATCTCGACCTGATGATGAACGAGTCGACGCGCAAGACCTTCGAGGCGCGTGCCCGGACGGTGGAGCTCGTGCGCCGCTTCCTGGTGGACCGGGGATTCCTCGAGGTCGAGACGCCGATGATGCAGGCCATCCCCGGCGGGGCGGTCGCGCGGCCGTTCGTCACCCACCACAACGCGCTCGGCATGGATCTCTACCTGCGCATCGCCCCCGAGCTCTACCTGAAGCGCCTGGTGGTCGGGGGGCTGGAGCGGGTGTTCGAGATCAACCGCAACTTCCGCAACGAGGGCGTGTCCACGCAGCACAACCCCGAGTTCACGATGCTCGAGTTCTACCAGGCCTATGCGGACTACCGGGACCTGATGGACCTCACCGAGGAGATGTTCCGGGGCGTCGCCCAGGCGGTGGCGGGCTCGCCTCGGGTCGTCTACCAGGGGGAGACCCTGGATTTCGGGAAGCCCTTCGCGCGCATGACCGTGAAGGAGTCCATCCTCCACTACAACCCCGGGGTGAAGCCGCAGGAGCTGGAGAGCCTGGACCTGGCCAGCGCCGTGGCCGGCCGCCTCGAGATCCCCGTGAAGCCGACCTGGGGGCTCGGAAAGGTCCAGGTGGAGATCTTCGAGAAGACGGTGGAGCACCGCCTGCAGGACCCGACCTTCGTGACGGCGTACCCGACCGAGGTCTCCCCGCTCGCGCGCCGCAACGACGCCGACCCCTTCGTGACGGACCGCTTCGAACTCTTCATCGCGGGGCGAGAGATCGCGAACGGCTTCTCCGAGCTCAACGACGCCGAGGATCAGGCCGAGCGGTTCCGGCGCCAGGTCGCGGAGCGCGACGCGGGCGACCTCGAGGCCATGTACTACGACGAGGACTACGTCACCGCGCTCGAGTACGGCCTGCCGCCGACGGCGGGGGAGGGGGTGGGCATCGACCGCCTGGTGATGCTGCTCACGGACTCTCCTTCCATTCGCGACGTGCTCCTGTTCCCGCACCTGCGCAGCAAGGCCTGACGCCCGTCCCGTGGCGCCCTGCCCCCTCGGACCCGGTCTCCGGCCCCCGGCCGGGTTCCCGGTGGGCTGGACATGGCGAGAATTAGCATATTAGATTATGCTTACATATAGAGTGGACGAGGGCGCCGAAATGGCCGAGAAGCTGATGTGGGGGACCGCCCTGCTGATGTACGGGCTGGCTGCAGTTCTGCTCTGGAACTTCCACTGGTCCTTCTGGGTCGCCGTGGGCCTGGGGACGGTGGCGGCCACGGTCGGCAACTCCCTGCGGGCGCCCCACCTCGGCCCGGGCGACGCAAGACACCCCCGGGGTAACGCCCCCGCCCACTGAATTCCCTCCTCGGTGCGGGGGCGCGCACGACACTCAGCCGGTCTGGCCCTGGCTCGGACCCTGGCTCTGAGGCTGACCCGGGTTCGGACGCTGACTCCGGGTCAAGCTCTGACTCTGGCCCTGGCCTGGGGACCGGCCGGGGCGCTCGCCGCCGGGAACGACGTCCTCGGAACGGTGACCGCCGCCCTCCCGCGCTGCGACTACGAGGTCGTGCGGACGCTCCCCCACCGGGCCGACGCGTTCACCCAGGGTCTGGCCCTGGCCGACGGGCTCCTCTACGAGGGGACAGGCCGCTACGGGCGCTCCACCCTCTCCCTTCTCGACCCCTCCAGCGGGCGGGCCCTGCGGGAGCGTCCGCTCGCCCGGGGATTTTTCGGCGAAGGTGTCGCCGTGCTGGGGGATCGGGTCTACCAGCTCACCTGGCGCGAGGGGACCGGCTTCGTCTACGACCGCGAGAGCCTCGAGCCGGTGGGAAGCTTCCGCTACCCGGGAGAGGGTTGGGGTCTCACCCACGACGGCCGGCGGTTGCTGATGAGCGACGGGAGCTCGGAGGTACGCTTTCTCGACCCGGGCCGGCTCGAGGAGACCGGCCGGGTCACGGTTCGTGCGCGCGGGCGGCCGGTCGCGGCGCTGAACGAGCTCGAGTACGCCCGCGGGGAGGTCCTCGCGAACGTCTGGCAGTCCGACGTGCTGCTGCGGGTCGACCCGGAGGACGGCACCGTGCTGGGCTGGATCGACCTTGCGCCCCTGCGGGCCCGGGAGGGGCGGTTGCCGGAAGAGGCGGTGCCGAACGGGATCGCCTTCGACCCCGTCTCCGGGGAGCTGACGGTGACCGGGAAGCTGTGGTCCCGGCTCTACGTCCTGCGCGCCCGGGGACCCGGGTGCGGGCCCCTCGCCCGGTAGGCGGGGACCCGCGCCCCGGAGCGGGGCCGTGGGCCTAGCCTTTGCGCCTGGCCGCCGCGATGCGCATGCGCAGGGCGTTCAGCTTGATGAAGCCCGTGGCGTCCTTCTGGTCATAGGCCCCCGCGTCGGACTCGAAGGTGGCGATCCGCTCGTCGAACAGGCTGTCCGTGCGTGAGCGCCGGCCCGCGACGCTGACGCTGCCCTTGTACAGCTTGACCCGGACCTCGCCGTTGACGTGGCGCTGGGAGGCGTCCACCAGCCCCTGCAGGAGCTCGCGCTCCGGGCTCCACCAGTAGCCGTTGTAGACCAGGCTGGCGTAGCGGGGCATCAGCTCGTCCTTCAGGTGCGCGGCCTCGCGGTCGAGCGTGAGCGACTCGATGGCCCGGTGCGCCTTCAGGAGCACGGTGCCCCCCGGGGTCTCGTAGCAGCCCCTGGACTTCATCCCCACGTAGCGGTTCTCCACCAGGTCCAGGCGGCCAACGCCGTTCTCCCCCGCCACCCGGTTCAACGTGGCCAGCAGGCTCGCGGGCGAGAGCCGCTCGCCGTCGAGCGCCACCGGGTCACCTTGCTCGAAGGCGATCTCTACGTAGGTCGGCCGGTCCGGCGCCTGCTCGGGCGAGACGGTCCAGCGCCACATGTCCTCTTCGGGCTCGGTCCAGGGGTCCTCCAGCGGGCCGCCCTCGTAGGAGATGTGCAGGAGGTTCGCGTCCATGGAGTAGGGCGACTTCTTGCCGCGCTTCATCTCCACCGGGATCCCGTGCGCCTCCGCATAGGCGAGGAGCTTCTCCCGCGAATCGAGGTCCCACTCCCGCCAGGGTGCGATGACCCGGATGTCCGGGCGCAGGGCGTAGGCCCCGAGCTCGAAGCGCACCTGGTCGTTGCCCTTGCCGGTGGCGCCGTGGGACACGGCGTCCGCGCCGGTCTCGGCGGCGATCTCCACCAGGCGCTTCGCGATGAGCGGGCGGGCGATGGAGGTCCCGAGCAGGTACTCGCCCTCGTAGACCGCGTTGGCCCGGAACATCGGGAACACGAAGTCGCGCACGAACTCCTCGCGCAGGTCCTCGACGTAGATCTCCTTCACGCCCATGACCTCGGCCTTCCGGCGCGCGGGCTCCAGCTCCTCGCCCTGACCGACGTCGGCGGTGAAGGTGACCACCTCGCAGCCGTAGTTGTCCCGCAGCCACTTCAGGATGATCGACGTGTCGAGCCCGCCCGAGTAGGCCAGCACCACTTTCCGGATCTCGCTCACCAACGTTTCCTCCTCAAGTTCGGACTCGTGTCTCACCGCAGAGGCGCAGAGCCGCGAAGGGCGACGAGGTCATCGGTCGTTCTCCGCGTCCTTGCGCCTTCGCGGTCCATTCCCTGCGGCCGGGCCAGCGCCGCCGCCGGCGCCCAGGTTGCGCAGGACCCCTGCGAACAGCTTGCGGTTCCCGAGGTCGACCTCGCTCACCGCGATGTGCACGGGGAAGGTCGTGCCGTCCCTGTGCAGCGCCTGCGCCTCCCGCCCGATGCCGATGACCCGGCGCTCGCCGGTCTCCAGGTAGCGGCGCAGATGGCCGTCGTGCTCCTCGCGCCAGGGAGAGGGCATCAGCAGGTTGACGTTCTGCCCCACCGCCTCCTCGTTGGAGTACCCGAACATCCGCTCCGCGGCGCCGTTGAAGATGCGGATGACGGCGTGGTCGTCGATCACGACGATGGCGTCCACGGCGGAGTCCAGGATGGCCCGCAGGGTCCCCTCCTGCTCGCGCAGATTGCGCTCGGCCACCCGGCGCTCCCGGATCTGGCGCTGGAGCTCGCTGTTCGCGTGGGTGAGCCGCTGGGTGCGATCCCGCACCCTCAGCTCGAGCTCGTGCTGGGCGCGGCGCAGCTGGTCCTCGGCGGCGAAGCGCTGGCGCTCGGAGAGCTTCAGGAACCGCAGCATGAAGAGCGCGACGAGCGTGAGCGCCACCACGAACAGGCCCGTCTCCCGCCAGATCGCCTGCCGCGCCCGGGACTCGAGGCCCGCGTCGGGCAGGTCCGCAAGGAGCCAGTCGGTCCCGGGAACCGGCACGACCGCGGCGATCCGCGCGACCTCCCCGGGCGCCAGTTGCGGCTCGCGCTTGATCTGGTCGCGCGCCCCCTCGGCGCTCACCTCGATGACCCCGGACACGGATTCCCGGAGCAGGAGCAGTTCGTGGCGCTCCGGGGCGTGGCTCCCCAGCAGGCGGGCGACCACCGTGGGGTGGAAGCTGACGAAGAAGACCTGGCTCTCCCGGCCGGGGTGGTCGATCCGCGCCATCAGGTCGAAGTGGTAGGCCCCGGGCTGGGGGTGGATGTAGACGCGGTTGGGGTGGTCCCCCGCGGCGAACTGGGCGATGTCCAGGACGCACAGGTCACCGATCAGGTCGTCCCCGTCGTCGACCAGGGTCTTCCCGGCCGCCGAGACCACCGCGAAGGAGATGCGGTCCGAGAAGTGCCGGTCGAGCCGGGCGGCGAGCTGCTCGCGCCGTACCTGGTCCTCCGGGTGGGCGGCCAGCTGGCCGATGAGCTCGGCCTCCTGCTCGGCGAACAGATGGACGCGCCGGCGCAGCTCCTCGATCTGGAGCGCGATCTCGCTCGCGGCGGCCCGGGCCCCCCGCATGGCCATGTCCGTCTGGTGGGCGCGGTAGTCCCGCACCCGCGACTGCCCGTTCCAGACGAGCAGCACGAGGGCCAGTGCCAGGATGAGGACTACGAACAGCCCCGAGGCTCGGACGGTTCTGGTCATGTGGCGGTCCTCGACCGGGCGGTCCCGGGCTGGGGGGCGCGAGGAACCTCGGCGGGGCGGAAGGGGGTCAGCATGGTAGCCGAGGGCGGCTGCATTGCCTACGGGGTCCCGGAGAGGGGCTCGGCCGGCTCGCGCGAGCGCGCCCGGGTGGCCGCGACCCCGGCGGCGAACACGAGGACGGCGCCGATGCCCGAGACGAGCGTCGGCGTGTTGCCCCAGAGGAGCCAACCGTAGGCCGAGGCGAAGAGGACGGAGCTGTAGGTGAAGGGGCCGATCTGGGCCGCCGGCGCGAGCCCGTAGGCCGCGGTCATGAAGGTCTGGCCGAAGGTGGCCAGGAGGCCGAGCAGGACGAGCAAGGCCCATCCCTGGGGGCCCGGCGCGGTCCAGCCCCAGGCGAGGGGCAGGGCCGACACGAGGGTCGACACCAGGGCGAAGTAGAACACCACCCGGGTGATGGGCTCCGTTCGCGTGAGCTGGCGCACGCCGGTCTTGCCGGCGGCGGCGAGCGCCCCGGCCCCGAGCGCCACCAGCAGGACCGGAGAGAGCTCTCCGAAGCCGGGCCGCAGGATGAAGGCCACGCCGGCGAACCCGATCAGCACGGCCAGGCCGACTTGGCGGGGGATGCGCTCCCCGAGCCAGAGAAACGCCACCAGCGGGATGAAGAGCGGGGCCGTGAGCTTCATCAGAACGGCCTCGGCCATGGGGACGTGGGCGAGGGCGTAGAAGAAGCAGTACATGGATCCGAGCCCCGCGAGGGCCCGCACGACGTGCCAGCGCAGGTGGCGGGTGGCGAGTCCGGGCATGCCCGGGCGCAGCACCCAGGGCAGGAGGAAGAGCAGCCCGAAGAGGTTGCGGAAGAAGACGATCGTCTCGTTCGAGAGGTCCGCCGAGGCGAGCTTCACGCTCGCCGCCATGCTCGTGAAGAAGAGCTCGGCCACCACCGCGTACAGGGCCCCGCGGGCCGGGTCGTAACGCAGGGTTCCGGGTGGGGCGCCGGGTGGGGCGCCGGGCGGGGCGGCGCGCGCGGGGTCCGGCGGCCCCGGCGGCTCGGGACCGGAGGCGGGGAGGGCGGTGGAGGTCATGCCGCGGGCGAGGCTGGTCGCCGGCAGTGGTCGAAGAGGACCCGGGCCACGGCGGCCGTCAGCCGGCGTGCGGTCGGCAGGTGCAGGAACTCGTTGGGGCCGTGGGCATTCGCCTGCGGTCCGAGAACCCCCGTGATGAGGAATCGGGCCGCCGGGAAGCGCGCGGCCAGCATCCCGATGAAGGGGATCGAGCCCCCCTCGCCCATGTGGGCGGCGGGCTCGCCGAAGAAGGCCCGGGAGGCCTGGTCCAGCGAGTCGGTCAGCCAGGGGTCCTCGGGTGGGGCATCCCAGCCGCCCATCGCCGGTTCCGGCTCGAAGCTCACCCGGGCGCCGCAGGGCGGGTCGGCCCGCAAGAGGGACTCGAGCTCCCGGGCGGCCGCCGCCGCGTCGCAGGTGGGCGGCAGGCGCAGGGACAGCCGCAGGCTCGTCCACGGACGCAGGACGTTGCCGGCCCGGTCCAGGGGCGGGAGGCCGGCGGCGCCGGTCACCTCCAGGGCGGGGCGCCAGGTGCGGTTCAGCACCAGCTCCGCAAGGTCGCCGGACACCGGGCGCGTCCCACCGGCGAAGGGAAACTTCCCGTGCACGCCGGGCCCCATGGCGGTGGCCGCCCGGGCGGCCTGCGCGAGCCGGAGCGGTGGGACCGAGACGTGGAAGGCCGCGGGGCGGATGGCCCCCGTGGCCGCGTCCTCGAGGCGGTCGAGCAGCTGGCGCAGGACCCGGAACGAAGAGGGCACGACGCCGCCCGCGTCTCCCGAGTGGACCCCCTCCGTCAGCACGTCGACCCGGAGGTTCCCGCTGACCAGCCCGCGCAGGGACGTGGTGCACCAGAGCTGGTCGTAGTTGCCGCAGCCCGAGTCCAGGCAGACGACCAGGCTCGGGGTGCCGATGCGGTCGGCGAGGGCGTCGACGTAGTGGGGCAGGTCGAAGCTGCCGCTCTCCTCGCAACACTCGATGAGGACGAGGCAGCGGGCGTGGGGCAGCCCCATGGTCTGCAGGGCGGCGACCGCGGTGACCGAGGCGAAGACGGCGTAGCCGTCGTCCGCCCCGCCCCGCCCGTAGAGCCGGTCTCCCTCGCGCACCGGTGTCCAGGGCCCGAGCCCAGGGCGCCAGCCGGTCATCTCCGGCTGCTTGTCCAGGTGCCCGTAGAGGAGGACGGTGTCCTCCCGGTCGCCGGGGATCTCCACCAGCAGGAGGGGCGTGCGCCCCGGGAGGCGTACCACCTCCACCGCCGCCTCGCGCAGGGGCTGGGCCCGGCACCAGTCCTCGGCGAAGGCCACGGCCTCGTCCAAGTAGCCGTGGGCGGCCCAGTCGGGGTCGAAGTGGGGGGAGAGGGCCGGCACCCGGATGTAGTCGGAGAGAACCGGCAGGATGGAGTCCTCCCAGGCGCGCTCGACGTACTCCAGGGTCTGTTCGTGGTGCATGCGCTCGGCTCGCTCGCGGTGGGTTCGCTCGAGGGAAGGATGCGCCCATGCTAACGGCCGCGGGTGTCCCGGGGGTATGACCCAGGGCAGGCGAGGCGCCGGGGCCCCACGCGGGGTCCGGCTCCGGGGCCCGCGGGCCGGGGCTACACTTGGATGTGTGTGCGACGGGCTGCGCTCCCGGGGGATTGCCCACCGTGAATCCCCGCCGATTCCGTCGTATGCTGGAACGCGCGCCCCACTGGGGCCGGTTGGGGATCGGACATGCGCCCGTTCGGATTTGCCCTTCTGGTGATCGGACTGCTCCTGGGTCCCGCCTACTTCGTCTACGCGAAGTTCTTTTCGGGGGTGGCGGTGGGCAGCTACGCGCTGCGCGCCGGCCCGGGCGGCTTCGACCCGGTCTCGGTAGCCCTCGCCCCCGAGGCGAGTCCGGTACGGGTGGTGCTGAGGCTCTCGGTGCAGTACGGCCCCTCGAAGGACGGGCCGAGCGTCCCCCGCAACCGCTACCAGGCCGTTGCCACGCGGGACGGGGCGCCCGTGGCCGAGCACTCGTTCGAGTTGGTGGCCAACAGCGTGGAGTCCTCTTTCCAGGAGTTCACCTGGGATTTCGCGACGCTGCAGGTCACCGAGCCGGGCGACTACCGGTTGACCCTGCGGGAAACGGCGCCGCCCGAGATGCAGGTGATCAGCGCGTACCTCAATGTCCGCCGCAACGTCCTGGAGCCCGACCTGCGCGTGGTCTGGGCCGGGGCGGGCCTGATCGGCCTGGCGGCGCTGCTGGTGTTCCTGGGGCCGTAGTGGGCGGCCAGGCTAAAATCAACGGCCGCTCGGCCGACAAAGTGACACGACCCATGCGCGGGCTACCCCTCATCGTCGTCGCTCTGGCCCTGGCCGCAACGCCAGCCGCGGCCCGCATCTACCAGTGGGTCGACCCCGACAGCGGCAACGTCTACCTCTCCGGCTCGCCGCCCGCGTGGTACCGCTCCGGCGCGCGGGGTCCCCGGGTTGTCGTCTTCGAGGGCGGCAAGGTCGTGGACGACACCGGCCGCCAGACGAGCGAGGAGGAGTCGGCCGCGCTGCGGGAGAAGGCCCTGCTGCAGGAGCAGGTCCGCCGGGAGGAACAGAGCGCCCTCAAGGAGGCGGCGAGCCAGACCCCGGAGTCGGGTGCCGCGGGCGGCGAGGCCGCAGCCGACGCGGCGGCGGACGTGGGCATCGAGAATCAATTCAAGGCGTCGGTCGCCGAGTACTTCAAGAGTGTCGTCAATCAGTATTTCGACCAGATGCAGCGCGGTTCTTCCGCGGCCACCGGGGCTCCGTCACCGCCCGTGCCCGCCGTGCCAACGACCACCCGATAGAGCCGCCACCCGCGCAGGGCGGGGTGGGCATCAGCCCTCCCCGCGGAACAACCCCAGCAGCCCGTCGAGGAACGAGCGCTCGCGGATCTGCACCCCGGAGCGCAGCACCTGCAGCTGTTTGTTGCGCGGGTCCACGCGCAGGCCCTCGCTGAGGTAGGTCTCCGCCGCGGAGTAATTCCCTCGCCGGATCTGGGTCTCGGCCATCTGGGCGTAGCGCCGGCCGATGTCGGCGATCCCCTCGACCGCCTGGGGATTGCCCGGGTCGAGCTCGAGCAGCCGCGAGAAGTAGTAGTGGGCGTTGTCCTCGGGCGGCGTGGTGAGCTTCGATTCCTCGAGGCTCTTGCGTCCGAGCCACTTGAGCGCCGTGACGACCTGGCGCTGCATGGCGTCGGGCTCGCCGCCCTCTCCCCTGGCCCCGGCGGTGGCCGTGGCACCCGGCCCCGGGACGCGGGTCCCGGCTCGCGGTGGCCCGTGGGAGGGGGTGATCGAGACGGTGGCGTACTGGTTGATCTGGTGCGCGAAATACCCGGCCAGGGCCCCGGTCAGGAGCAGTGCGAGAGCGCCGAGGATGCTCCAGACCCGCAGCCGGTTGCCCTGGGGGGCCGCCATCCTCTGGGTGACGTGACCCCCGCGGTACGCCTGGGCGGCCTCGGCGGAGACCGGCCCGACGCCCGGGCGCTGCAGGAGCCGGGTGCCCTCGAAGCTGACCTGCAGGGCCTTCACCTGGCTCACCAGGGTGGCGGCGTCGCGCAGACGCTGGTCGCGCCGCTTGGCGAGCATTCGTTCGAGCAGCGGCTGATAGCGCTCGAGTCCCCGGGGGAGACGGGGCACCGACGCCTGCAGGTGCTGCAGGACGATGGTGATGGCCGAATCACCCTCGTAGGGGCGCCGGCCGGTCAGCATCTCGTAGAAGATGATGCCCAGGCTGTAGATGTCGGACCGCCCGTCGAGCTCCACCCGGCCCTCGGCCTGCTCGGGGCTCATGTAGTAGGGGCTGCCCAGGATGGTGCCGGTGGAGGTGAGCTCGGAGTCCCCCGCCTGCTTCGCGATCCCGAAGTCGGTGAGGACGGGTGTCCCGTCGTCGCGGTAGAGGATGTTGGCCGGCTTCACGTCCCGGTGTACGACGCCCCGGGCGTGGGCAAAGGCCAGCGCGGTGCCGATCTGGCGCACGATGTCGAGGGCGCCCTCCGGGGTCATCCCCTGGGCGATGCGCAGGGCGAGCGACCCGCCGCCGAGGTATTCCATCGAGATGTAGAGGAAGTCCTCCGCGATCCCGATGTCGAAGATGGTGATGATGTTGGGGTGCGAGAGCGAGGCGAGGACGTGGCCTTCGTTCAGGAAGCGCTTGCTGAACTCGGGGGTCGTCTCGAGGTTGGTGCCCATGACCTTGAGCACCACCGGCCGGCCGAGAGACTCCTGGATGGCGAGATAGACGGTCGCCATCCCGCCCTTGCCAATCTCGCGCTGGATCTTGTAGCCGGGTATCTCCATGCTTTCGCTTCGGCTCTGCTTTTCGCTTCGGCTCTCCGGGAAGTCGGCCAGACCCCGCCGCCCCGATTATACGGGGCCGGGGCGAGGTGGCCCGAGTGCATGACTTCTCGGGTGCTTAGCGGACTTTTTGCAGCCGGGTTGAGAGGCCGGTGTTCCGGGGCCGGCGGAAGGCGCGGCGGCCCCCGCCGGATTCCATCAGAGGCCAGACCACGGGAAACGCACCCATGACCGACACCTTCTTCCAGCATCTGCGCAGCACCCGGGTCGACTCGCTCAACCTGACGGTGGAGGAGTACCGGCACGGCCCCACGCGGGCCCGGCACGTGCACCTGGCCGCCGCGGACACCAACAACGCCTTCCTGGTGGCGTTCCTCACGGTGCCCCAGGACTCCACCGGGGTCGCGCACATCCTGGAGCACACCGCGCTCTGCGGCAGCCGGCGCTTCCCGGTCCGCGACCCCTTCTTCATGATGACCCGGCGCTCGCTGAACACGTTCATGAACGCCTTCACCGGTGCCGACTGGACCGCGTACCCCTTCGCGACCCAGAACGCGAAGGACTTCGACAACCTCCTCCAGGTCTACCTGGACGCGGCCTTCTTCCCCCGACTGGCCGAGCTCGACTTCGCCCAGGAGGGTCACCGGGTCGAGCTCGCGGTCCCCCAGGACCCTTCGAGCCCACTGCTGCTGAAGGGCGTGGTCTACAACGAGATGAAGGGGGCCATGAGTGCGCCGACCACGCAGCTCTGGCACGCCCTGCAGGAGCGCCTGTTCCCGACCACCACCTACCACTGGAACAGCGGAGGGGACCCGGAGCGGATCCCCGACCTGACCTGGGAGGGGCTGCGCGCCTTCCACGCGACGCACTATCACCCCTCGAACGCGGTCTTCATGACCTACGGGGACATGCCGGCCCTCGCCCACCAGCGCCGCTTCGAGGCCCTCGCGCTCTCGGGCTTCGCGGCCCGACCGGTGCGCTTCTCGGTACCCGACGAGCGCCGCCTGCAGTCACCGCTCAGCGTGGAGACGGTGTACGCCGTCGACCCCTCGGAGCCCACCCGGGACCGTACCCACATCGTGCTCGGCTGGCTCCTGGACCGGGTGACCGACGTGCGCTCGATCCTCCACGCCCACCTGCTGAGCGGTGTGCTCCTCGACAACAGCGCCTCGCCCCTGCGCCACGCGCTCGAGACGACGGACCTCGGGCGCTCGCCCTCCGAGATCTGCGGCCTGGACGACTCGACGCGCGAGGCGAGCTTCGCCTGCGGCCTCGAGGGGTCGAGCCCGGAGCACGCCGATGCGGTGGAGGAGCTGGTGCTGGGGGTGCTTCGCCAGGTCGCCGACCAGGGGGTGCCGGCCGAGCACGTGGAGTCGGTTCTCCACCAGCTCGAGCTCTCCCAGCGGGAGATCCGGGGGGGGCACGTGCCGTACGGCCTGCGGTTGATGGTGAACGTGCTCGGACCCACCCTGCACGGGGGGGACCCGGCCGACCTGCTCCACATCGACCCCGCGCTCGAGGAGCTGCGCGCCGCCGCCCGCGACCCGGCCTTCGTCCGCGATCTGGTGCGGACCCGGCTCCTCGAGAACCCCCATCGGGTGCGGGTCGTCATGCGCCCGGACCCGGAGTTGTCGGCGCGTCGCGAGCGGCAGGAGGCGGAGCGGCTGGCGGCGATGCGGGCAGCCCTCGACGAGGCCGGGACGCGCCGGCTGGTGGAGCGGGCCGCCGCGCTCCTGGAGCGCCAGCGGGCCCAGGACGACCCCGACCTGCTGCCCCGGGTGGGCCTCGCGGACGTCCCGGCCGACCTGCCGATCCCCACGGGCCAGGAGGTCCCCGTCGCGGGGCTCCCGGCCCACTGGTACGTCCGGGGGACGAATGGCCTCGTGTACGTGCAGGCGGTGGCGGACCTTCCGGACCTCTCACCCGAGGACACCGACCGGCTTCCCCTCCTCTGCGACTGGATGACCGAGGTCGGCTGCGGCGGGCGCGACTACCGGGCCACGCAGGCCTGGCAGGCCGCCGTGACCGGGGGCATCTCCGCCGACGCCTCGGTGCGCGCCAGCGTCTCGGCGACCGACCGGGCGCGGGGGCTCTTCGTCCTGTCCGGGAAGGCGCTCGCCCGCAACGCGGACGGTCTGGCGGAGGTCCTGCGGGAGACCTTCCAGCGGGCCCGGTTCGACGAGCGGGAATGGCTGAGGGAGCTCGTGGCCCAGTCGCGGGCGGAGCGCGAGCAGGCGGTGGTCGGCCACGGCCACGTGCTCGCGATCTCCGCGGCCGCGGCGGGGGCGAGTCCCGTGGGGCGGTTGGCTCACCGCTGGGACGGCCTGCTGGGTCTGCAGCGTCTCAAGGCCCTGGACGACGCGGTCGACGGCGAGGAGGCTCTCGTCGAGCTCGGCGAGAGTCTCGCGCGGCTGCGGGACCGGCTGATCGAGGTCCCGTTCCGCCTGCTGGTCGTCTCCGAGGCCTCCCGCCAGGACGCGGTGCGCGAGGCCCTGGAGAGGCGCTGGGGTGACCTCCCGCGGCCCGCCGGGGCCGCCGGGTTCGCCCTGGAGTCCGTGCCGTCCCCGGTGCGCGAGGGGTGGGCGGTCCCGAGCCAGGTCAGTTTCTGCGCCCGGGCTTATCCCACCGTGCCTGCCGACCATCCCGATGCCCCGGTGCTCGCCGTCCTGGGCCATTTCCTCACCAACGGCTTCCTGCACCGCAAGGTTCGCGAGGAAGGCGGGGCCTACGGGGCGGGGGCCGGCTGGGACTCGGACACGGGGACCTTCCGCTTCTTCTCCTACCGTGACCCGCGCCTGGCGGAGACCCTGGAGGACTTCGACGCCGCGCTCGATTGGCTCGCGGGCGGCGCCCACGAGGCACGCCAGGTGGAGGAGGCCATCCTCGGGGTCGTGGGGGCCATCGACCGCCCCGAGTCCCCCGCCGGCGAGGCGGTGAAGGCCTACTTCGGCGAGCTGCACGGCCGCTCGCCGGAGCAGCGCCGGCGCTTCCGCTCGCGGGTCCTCTCGGTGACCCTGGACAACCTGCGGCGCGTGGGCGCGGCCTGGCTCGACCCGGCCCGGGCCAGCACCGCGGTCGTCGCCGACCGCCGGGCCCTGGAGAGCGTCGCCCCGAGCCTCGGGCTCGAGGTGCGGGGGGTGTGACCCGCAGGGCGCAGGCCGGGCGCCGGCGGCCTGAGGGACGCGACGGCCCCCGGGGCTGCCGGGCCCGGCGCCGAGGCGCGGCTCGCCCCGGTGGTCAGCCCTCCAGGGCGTAGCTGGCGACGATGCCGGCGAAGACGGCCGCGCCGAGCCAGTTGTTGTGGAGGAAGGCCCGGAAGCAGCGGGCCGGGTCCCGGTCGCGGGCGAGCCACAGCTGGTAGACCGCGAGTCCGGCCGCCACCACCAGGCTGGCGTAATAGGGCCAGCGCAGTGCGGCGAGCCGGCCCACGGCGACGAGGAGCAGGAGCACGGCCACGTGCACCCCGGCGACGACCGCGAGGTCGGCGGAGCCGAAGAGGATCGCCGTGGACTTCACCCCGATGCGCAGGTCGTACTCCCGGTCGACCATCGCGTAGAGGGTGTCGTAGGCCACCGCCCAGAGCACCACCGCGGCGAGCAGGACCCAGGCCACGGCCGGTGGCCAGCCGCCGGTCTCGGCGGTGAACGCCATGGGCACGCCCCAGCCGAAGGCGACGCCGAGGTGCACCTGGGGCAGGTGGTGATAGCGCTTCATGAAGGGGTAGGTCACCGCCAGGGCGACGGCCGCCACCGAGAGCAGCACCGTCAACCGGTTCATCAGCAGGACCAGCCCGAAGGACACCAGGCACAGGGCGAAGAACAACACCAGCGCCTCGGACGGGGTGACGCGCCCCGTGGCGAGGGGGCGGTCGCGGGTGCGCTGGACGAAGGGGTCGAAGTCCCGGTCGGCGTAGTCGTTGATGACGCAGCCGGCGGAGCGCATGAGGAACACGCCGGCGACGAAGACCAGCAGGATCAGGGGGTCGGGGCGGCCCTCGCTGGCGATCCAGATCCCCCAGAGCGTGGGCCAGAGCAGCAGGAAGGCGCCGATGGGGCGATGCAGCCGCATCAGGCGGAGATAGTCGGCGAGGCGCTCGGTCAGATGCGGCACGAGGGTTCCTTGTCGTCGGTCGGCGTCAGGGTAGCTCGGCAACCCCGGGCAGGAACACCTCGGTGACCAGCACCGGCTTGCCGCGGGGGTAGAAGATCGACCTGCGGGCCCAGAGAGGGGCCGCCGGCGCGCATTCGAGCCCCCTGCCCGCGGCCTCGAACAACGCCTGCCCGGGGCCGACGGGGGCGACCTCGATCGCGCCGCGGGCGGCGGGGACAGGGCCGAAGAGCAGCACCGCGAGGGGTCGCGACCCGAGCCGGGCCAGGCGCCCGTTGGGGCCGCGCAGGCTCCCGGGGGGCATCACGCTGCGCGCGAAGACCAGCGGCCGGTCCCCGCAGAGCAGGTAGACCTGGCGCACGAGCGCCGCGCACCCCAGCGGCAGTGCCAGGGCCCGCCGCTCGTCCGGCAGTGCCGGGCCGCGGGAGGAGCTGACGAGCCGCAGGGAGAACCGCTGGCCGCAGCGGGCCACCAGGCGACGGGTGAGCGATCCCTCCTCGAACAGCCAGTCCGGCAGGCCGGGGGGAAAGGGGGAGCCCACGGCCTGCCGCCGCGACTGCCATCGCGGGGCTCGTGCTCGCATCGGGTGGTCGGCCTCGGCTGAGGGGCGTCGGCGAGGCAGGCTCCAGGCTGCAGTGTGTGAGGCGCAAGGCCCACCGCGCGCGGCAGGGGTGGGGCCCGCGTCAGACGTGGCCATAGTCTACCCGATCGCCGCCCCACCGACGCAGGAGGGCGGCGACGCGCTCCGGGTCACGGGCGAGGTCGTGGGCGGCGGCGCTGACCTGCTCGAGCAGTCCCCGGTCGCGCAAGGGGTCGGCGACCCGGAACTGGAGCAGGCCCGTCTGTCGGGTGCCGAGCACCTCACCGGGTCCGCGCAGGCGCAGGTCCTCCTCGGCGATGGCGAAGCCGTCCGTGTGCCGGCGGATGACCGACAGGCGCCGGCGGGCGGTCTCGGAGAGGGGTCCCCGATAGAGCAGCACACAGGTGCTCCTTTCGCTGCCACGGCCGACGCGCCCGCGGAGCTGGTGCAACTGGGCGAGTCCCAGGCGCTCGGCGTTCTCGATCACCATCAGGCTCGCCCGGGGCACGTCCACCCCGACCTCGACGACGGTGGTGGCCACCAGCAGCCGGACGTCGCCCGCCTGGAAGGCCGCCATGACGGCGTCCCGATCCCCCGGCCGCATGCGCCCGTGGACCAGGCCGACGGCGATCCCCGGCAGGCTCGCCCGCAGGCGGGCGGCGGTCGCCTCCGCCGCCTCGGCCTCCAGCACCTCGGATTCCTCGATGAGCGTGCAGACCCAGTAGGCCTGGCGCCCTGCGGCGCAGGCCTGCCGGATGCGGGCCACCACCTCGCCGCGGCGCGCCTCGGGCATCGCCACGGTCTCGATCGGCTGACGGCCGGGGGGCAACTCGTCCAGCACCGAGAGGTCCAGGTCCGCGTAGGCGGTCATGGCGAGAGTCCGGGGGATGGGGGTGGCGGTCATGATCAGCTGGTGGGGGTAGCGCCCCAGGCGCAGGCCCTTCTCCCAGAGCGCCAGGCGTTGGTGGACGCCGAAACGGTGCTGCTCGTCGACCACCACCAGCCCGAGCGCGGCGAAGCGGACACCGCCCTGGAAGAGGGCGTGGGTGCCCACGACCACTCGGGCCTCGTGGGCGGCCAGCCGGCGCAGGCATTCCTCCCGCTCCTTCCCCGCCTGCCGGCCGGACAGCCAGGCGACCTCCACCCCCAGCGGGACGAACCATCTGCGCAGGGTGCGCAGGTGCTGCTCGGCGAGCAGCTCGGTGGGTGCCATGACCGCCACCTGGAAGCCGGCCTCTACCGCCAGCGCGGCGGCGAGTGCCGCGACCACGGTCTTCCCCGAGCCCACGTCGCCCTGGAGCATCCGCTGCATGGGGCGGCTCCTGGCGAGGTCGCGCTCCACCTCGGCCACCACCCGCTCCTGGGCGGCGGTGAGACGAAACGGCAGCTCGTCCCGCAGGCGGCGGGCCAGCCCCCCGCCCGGACGCAGCGCCGGGGCCGGCAGCCGGTCGGAGCGGGCCCGCAGCGCCCGCAGGCTCAGCAGATAGGCGAGCAGCTCCTCGAAGGCGAGCCGCTGCCGGGCCGGGTGCTGTCCGGAGAGGAGGGCGTCGAGCGGGGCCTGGGGCTCGGGCCGGTGGAGGAGGCGAAGGGCCTGGGCCATCGGGGGCAGACCGGTGCGCCGCAGGAGGTCCCCCGGCAGCAGCTCGAGGCCCGGCGCTGCCTCGAGCGCCGCGAGCGCGGCGGCGGCAAGCCGTCGCAGCAGGGACTGGGTCAGCCCCTCGGTGCTGGGATAGACGGGGGTCAGCGCGGTATCGAGGGGGACGGGCTCGGCGCCCGGGAGCACCCGGTGCTCGGGGTGCACCATCTCGAGCCCCGCAGGACCGGGCCGGACCTCGCCGTACGCTCGCAGGCGGGTCCCGCGGGCGAGCTGAGCCTGGAGGCCGGAGCCGAAGTGAAAGAACCGCAGGGTCAGCCGGCCGGTGCCGTCGCCGAGCAGGCAGACGAGCGCGGCGCGGCGCCCCGGACGGGCCGAGGCCAGCTCCACCTCGCCCTCCACGACGGCGGTCTCTCCCGGGGCCAGGGCCCCGATGGGCGTGACCCGGGTGCGATCCTCGTAGCGCAGGGGCAGGTGCAGGAGGAGGTCCTGCACCGAGCGCACACCCAGACGGGCGAGGCGCTCGGCGACGCGCGGGCCGACCCCGCGCAGGGTCGTGACCGGGGCTCCGGCGAGGTCCCCGGCGGAGCCGGCGGCTGGCCCGGCGCCCGGGTGGGGTGCCACGCGGCTAGCGGCCGAGGACGAGCACCGCGTCGACCTCCAGGAGCGCGCCGCGGGGCAGGGCGGCGACGCCCACCACGGCGCGGGCGGGGTAGGGCGGGCGGAAGTACTCGGCCATGACCTCGTTGACGGCGCCGAAGTGGTCCATGTCGGTCAGGTAGACGGTGAGGCGGACCGTGTCGGCGAGGCTGCTGCCCGCCGCCCCCGCGACGGCGCTCAGGTTGAGGAAGACCCGCCGGGCCTGTTCGCGCGCGTCGCCCGGCACCAGGCGCATGGTCGCCGGGTCCAGCGGGATCTGGCCGGAGAGGTAGACGGTGTCGCCGGCGCGGACGGCCTGGGAGTACGTGCCGATGGCCGCGGGGGCCGCCTCGGTGTGGACGTGGGTGATGGACACGGGAGCTCCTCCTGGGGGGGCGGGTGGTCCGGGTGGTCCGGGTGTCCCGCGCGCATTGGGGGGCAGGGGCGCCCCTACCCCCGGACGCGGAAGATGCGGGTCACCTGGCGGATGCCCCGCACCCGCCGCAGGATGCGGGCGAGGTGCGCGCGGTGAGTGACGTCGATGGTGAAGGTGATCGCGGTGTAGAGCCCGTCGTGGTCCGCGATGTCCACGTTCTCGATGTTGGCGCCCTCGTCGGCGATCGCCGCGGCGATCGTGGCGAGCACCCCGCGCTGATCGGCGACCTCGACGCGGATGTCCACCGGGAAGTCGCCCCGCACCGCCGGCGCCCACGCCAGGTCGATGATCTTGTCCATGCGGGTCGGGCGCTCGGCGACGTTCTTGCACCACTGGGTGTGGATGACGATGCCCCGGCCCGCCGTGACGAAGCCCTGGATCGGGTCCCCCGGGATCGGCCGGCAGCAGCGGGCGAAATTGACCACCATGCCCTCGGTGCCCTTGATGGCCAGGGGGCGGCCCCCGTGCTGCGGGTCGGGCTCGGTGGGCATCCGGTCCTCTTCGCCACAGAAGGCGAAGCGCCGTGCCACGAGCTGGGCGATGCGGTTGCCGAGCCCGATGTCGGCGAGCAGGTCCTCCTCGGTCGCGAGCCCCATGTTGCGCAGCGCGCTCTGCAGGCACGGCGCCGGGATGTCCTGGGGGGAGAGGGACTCTTCGGCCAGGGCGTTCTTCAACAGGCGGCGCCCCAGCTCGACCGCCTCGCCGCGCTGCAGACCCTTCAGGGCGCTGCGGATGGTCGAGCGGGCCTTCCCCGTGACCACGAAGTTCAGCCAGTTCGGGTTCGGGCGCCCCCACGGGGCCGTCACCACCTCCACCGTCTGGCCGTTCGCGAGGGGGGTGCTGAGGGGCGAGTAGCGGCGGTCGACCTTGGCCGCGACGCAGGTGTTGCCCACGTCCGTGTGGACCGTGTAGGCGAAGTCCACCGGCGTCGCCCCCCGCGGCAGGCGCTTGATCTCGCCCTTCGGGGTGAAGACGTAGACCTCGTCCGGGAAGAGGTCGACCTTGACGTTCTCGATGAACTCGACCGAGTTGCCCGCGTCGCGCTGCAGCTCCAGCAGGTCGCGCAGCCACTCGCGCGCCCGCTTGTGCGCGCTCGCCGCCCCCCCGTCGCCATCGCCGCCCTTGTAGAGCCAGTGCGCGGCGATCCCCGACTCGGCCACCTCGTGCATCTCCCGGGTGCGGACCTGCACCTCGATGGGGATGCCGAACGGCCCGAACAGCACCGTGTGCAGCGACTGGTAGCCGTTCGCCTTGGGGATGGCGATGTAGTCCTTGAAGCGTCCCGGCACGGGCTTGTAGAGGTTGTGGACGGCCCCGAGGACCCGGTAGCAGCTGTCGACGCTGTCCGTGACGATCCGGAAGGCGTAGACGTCGAGTACCTCGGAGAGCCGCGACCCCTTGGCCCGCATCTTCCGGTACAGGCTGTAGAGGTGCTTTTCGCGCCCGATCACCTCCCCGGGGAGGCCCTCCTGGCGCAGGCGGCGCTTGATCGCCATCTCGATCTTCTGCACCACCTCCTTGCGGTGCCCGCGGGCCTTCTTCACCTCCTGGGCGAGGACGCGGTAGCGCGTGGGGTGCAGCGCGGCGAATCCGAGGTCCTCGAGCTGGTGGCGCAGGTGATTGAGGCCGAGCCGGCTCGCGATGGGGGCGTAGATGTCGAGGGTCTCGCGGGCGATTGCCCGGCGCTTCTCAGGTCGCAGGGCGCCCAGGGTGCGCATGTTGTGCAGGCGGTCCGCGAGCTTCACGAGGATGACGCGGATGTCCTGGGTCATCGCCAGGAGCATCTTGCGGTAGTTCTCGGCCTGGGCCTCGGCGCGGTTCCCGAGGTTGATCTGCGTGAGCTTCGTGACCCCGTCGACCAGCTCGGCGACCTCGGGACCGAACTCCCGCGCGACGTCGGCCTTGGTGAGGACGGTGTCCTCGATGACGTCGTGGAGCAGCGCGGCGACGACGCTCTGGGCGTCGAGACGCATCTCCGCCAGGATGCGGGCGACCTCGACGGGGTGGTAGACGTAGGGCTCGCCGGAGGCCCGATGCTGGCCTTCGTGGGCCTCTGCGGACAGGAGGTAGGCGCGGTAGGCCTCGCGCACCTGCTCGGGCTCGAGGTACGCCTCGAGGTCGTCGCACAGGTCGCTGATCAGGTAGGGCTGCGACGGTGGTGCGGCCACGGTGTGCGACATGGGGTACGTCTGCGGTGGGCGGCGCTCCTCCGCCTGAGCGGTGCCCCCGGGGCAGAGCGGGGGCAGCGCGCTCGTCACGTGCTAGGGCGCTGCGCTCTCCGGCAGCTCCTCGTCGGCCACGAGGGACTCGGCCGCGTGCTCGGCGGCGCTCACCTCGCTCAGGACCTCGGGTCCCACCACGCCCGCCGCGATCTCCCGCAGGGCAATCACGCTGGGCTTGTCGTTTTCCTCGTCCACCAGGGGCCGGGCCCCGAGCGCAATCTGCCGTGCCCGCTTGGTGGCGACCAGCACGAGCTGGAAGCGGTTGGGTACGTGGGCGAGGCAGTCCTGAACCGTGATCCGTGCCATCGTTTTCGAGACTCCAGGGGAGGTCGGCCGGGTTCCCCGCAGTCTAGCGGGAACGGCCCGGGGCTTCCAGAAGCTCGGCGATCAGTGCCGACTCGCGCTGTCCCTGGACCTCCCGCCGCAGCCGGCGGGCGACCAGGATGGACTGCAGCTCGTCGAGCGCGGTGCCGAGCTTGCGGTTGACCAGGACGTAGTCGAACTCCCGCCAGTGGCCGACCTCGGCGCGGGCCTCCGCCAGCCGGCGGCGGATGACCGGATCGGGGTCCTGACCCCGGCCGCGCAGCCGGTGCTCGAGGGTCGCCCGGGAGGGCGGCAGCAGGAACACGCCGACGCAGTCGGGCATGGCCCGGCGCACCTGACGAAAGCCCTGCCAGTCGATGACCAGCACCACGTCGAAGCCCTCGGCGAGCCGTGCCTCGGTCGGGCCGCGCGGGGTGCCATAGCGGTGCCCGAAGATCTCGGCGTGCTCCAGGAGCTCCCCCGCGGCGGCCATGGCCTCGAAGGTGGCGGGGTCCACGAACCGGTAGTCGACCCCGTCGCGCTCGCTCGGCCGGGGGGGGCGGGTGGTGCAGGAGACCGAGGCGACGACGCCCGGGGTCTCCTTGATGAGGGCCTGGACCAGGGTGGTCTTGCCCGTGCCGGACGGTGCGGCGACGACGTAGAGGCTCCCCGTGGGCATCGGCGGCTACTCGACGTTCTGGACCTGCTCGCGCATCTGCTCGATCAGGACCTTCAGGTCGACCGCGGCCCGGGTCGTCTCGGTGTCGGCGGACTTGGAGCCGAGCGTGTTCGCCTCGCGGTTGAGCTCCTGCATCAGGAAGTCCAGCCGGCGTCCCACGGGGCCGCCCTCGGCCAGGACGCGCCGGACCTCGGCGATGTGCATCGAGAGCCGGTCCAGCTCCTCGGCGACGTCGACCCGCTGCGCGAAGAGCACGATCTCCTGCTCCAGGCGCTGCCCGTCGACCTCGGCCCGCAGCTCGGCCAACCGCCCCCGCAGGCGCTCTCGGGTGGCGGCGACGACGGCTGGCATGCGCTCCGCGGCGGCCCGGACCCGCGGCTCCATCTCGGTGAGCCGTGCCTGCAGCGCGTCGCGGACCTTCGCGCCCTCCCGTTCCCGGGTCGCGATGAGGTCGCCCACGGTGTCCTCGAGCAGTGTCAGGAGATTGCGGGTCACGGCATCGGCGTCCGGCAGGTCCGTCTCCAGGACCCCGGGCCAGCGCAGGACGTCCAGGGCGTGGACGGGCGCCGGGTTGTAGAGGATCTGGTCGACCTCCCGGCTGAGACGCGCGAGCTGCTCGGCCAGCGGGCGGTTCAGGCGCATGCCCGCGACGTTTCCGACGGCCGCCTGGTAGCGCAGGGCGCACTCCACCTTGCCCCGGCGGATGCGTTCGCCGACGCGGGCGCGCACCTCGGGCTCCAGGGCGCGCCAGTCCTCGGGCAAGCGTACGCTGACGTCCAGGTAGCGGTGATTGACCGAGCGGAGCTCCCAGGCGGCGGTGCCCCAGGGGGTGTGGGCCTCGCGGCGGGCGAAGGCGGTCATGCTGCGTAACATGGTCGTGGCGCTGGCAAGGGCCCCGGTGGCCCGGACGCAGGGTAGCAAGGTGGCCGCAAGGCCGTAAACGGCCGGCGTGGGCGCCGGCGGGCCGCGGCCACCCCGGCGAGCCGCTATACTGCGCGGCCTCCCCACTCCACACGACAGGACCCCCCATGCGCCCGAGCGGCCGCGCCCCCGACGAGCTTCGCCCGATCCGGTTCCAGCGGCGGTACACGCGCCACGCCGAGGGGTCGGTGCTGGTGGAGTTCGGGGAGACCCGCGTCATCTGCACCGCCACGGTGGAGGAGTCCGTGCCCCGGTGGCTGAAGGGCAGCGGCCGGGGCTGGGTGACGGCGGAGTACGGCATGCTGCCCCGGGCCACCGGGGAGCGCACCAGCCGGGAGGCGGCCACCGGCCGCCAGGGCGGGAGGACCCTGGAGATCCAGCGCCTCATCGGCCGCAGCCTGCGCGCGGTGGTGGACCTGCAGGCGCTCGGCGAGCGGCGGGTCATCCTCGACTGCGACGTGATCCAGGCCGACGGCGGCACCCGCACGGCATCGGTCTGTGGCGGCTACGTCGCCCTGGTGGACGCGGTGAGCGGCCTGCTGAAGCGGGGACGGATCCCCCAGAGCCCCATCCACGGCCAGGTGGCGGCGATCTCGGTCGGGATCTTCGCCGGCGAGCCCATCCTGGACCTGGACTATGCCGAGGACTCGGGCGCCGAGACCGACATGAACGTGGTGATGAACGACGCCGGGGCCTTCGTGGAGATCCAGGGCACCGCCGAAGGCCACGCCTTCCGCATGGACGAGCTCATGGCCCTGCTCGCGCTCGCCCGCGGGGGCACGCAGTCCATCATGGCCCTGCAGCGGGCCGCGCTGGAGGAGGCCCGGTGAGCACCGTCGCCCCCGAGGCGCGGTGGGTACTGGCGAGCGGCAACGCCGGCAAGGTGAGGGAGCTCAACGCCCTCCTGGCGGGCTTCCACGCCCAGGTCATCCCCCAGTCGGTCTTCGCCGTTGCGGAGGCCGAGGAGACCGGCCTCACCTTCGTCGAGAACGCCATCCTGAAGGCCCGCAACGCCTCCCTGCACACCGGCCTGCCTGCCATCGCCGACGACTCGGGGCTCGAGGTCGACGCCCTGAACGGCGCGCCCGGGGTCCGCTCGGCGCGCTACGCCGGTCCGGGGGCGGGCGACGCGGCCAACGTGGCGAAGCTCCTGGAGGCCCTGGCGGACGTGCCCGAGGCCGGGCGCACCGCCCGCTTCCAGTGCGCCATCGTGCTCCTGCGCCGCGCCGAGGACCCGACACCGATCGTCTGCCAGGGCACGTGGGAGGGCCGGATCACCACTGCGCCGAGGGGCACGAGCGGTTTCGGCTACGACCCGGTGTTCTACGTCCCGACCCAAGGGTGCACCGCGGCCGAGCTTCCTGCCGAGGCGAAGAACGCCCTGAGCCACCGGGGCCAGGCCCTGAGGGCGCTGATGGAGGCCCTTCGCGCGCGTCTCGGGTGATGTCCGCGCCTCCGCTCTCGCTCTACGTGCACGTGCCCTGGTGCGTGCGCAAGTGCCCGTACTGTGACTTCAACTCCCACCCGCTCGGTCCGCAGGGGCTGCCCGAGGCGCGGTACCTGCAGGCACTGCTCGAGGACCTCGCCGAGGAGGCCGGGGAGGCCTCCGGCCGGGCGCTGGTGAGCGTCTTCTTCGGGGGCGGGACACCGAGCCTCCTGGCCCCGGCGACGGTGGCCCGGGTCCTGGAGGCTGCAGGCCGCGATCCGGGGCTCGCGCCCGGCGCGGAGGTGACCCTCGAGGCGAACCCCGGGACGGTCGACGCCGGACGGCTGCGGGAGCTCCGCGCGGCGGGTGTCGACCGGCTCTCGCTCGGGGCGCAGAGCTTCGACGAACGGCTGCTCCGGCGCATCGGGCGGATCCACTCGGCGCGCGAGGCGGCGGCTGCGGTCGAGGCGGCCCGGTCGGCGGGCTTCGAGAACGTGGGTCTCGACCTGATGTACGGACTCCCGGGACAGACGGTCGCGGGGGCCCTCGCGGACGTGCAGGCCGCACTGGCGCTGGAGCCCGAGCACCTCTCCCACTACCAGTTGACCGTCGAGGCGGGGACGGCGTTCCACCGGCACCCGCCCCCCTTGCCGGACGAGGAGGTGGTGGCGGAGATGGAATCGGCCTGCCGGGCGCGCCTCGCCGAGGGGGGGCTCGCGCGTTACGAGGTCTCCGCGTTCGCGCGCCCCGGCCGGCAGTGCCGGCACAACCTCAATTACTGGACCTTCGGCGACTACCTGGCGCTTGGCCCCGGCGCCCATGGAAAGCTCACGCGGGGCGCCGGCGGCCGGGTCCTGCGGCGGGCGCGGCACGCCCGCCCGGGTGACTACCTGAGCGCCGGTCCCGGGGGGCGCTGGGCCGAGGTCCGGGAGCTCGCCGCGCAAGACCTCGTGCTGGAGTTCTTCCTGAACGTGCTGCGGCTGACGGAGGGAGTTCCGCAGGCCCTATTCGCTGAGCGCACGGGGCTGCCCCCGGAGACCGCCACCGGCGCGCTCGCCGAGGCCCGGACCCGGGGCCTCATGACCGCCGAGCCCGGCCGGCTGCGGGCGACCGAGGCCGGACTCCGGTTCCTGAACGACCTCTGTGCGCTGTTCCTCCCCGCCGGCGCCGGGCCGCACCCGGTCGTCCCGCGCGAACAGACGGCGTAGCCGGCCCGGGACGGACCGGACGGCGCGCCACAGGCGCGGCAGCGCCCAGGCCACGACCAGGATGAAGACCCCCAGCAGGGCGAGGAAGAGCCAGGGGTGGTGGAGGGCCGCCCACAGGCCGCCGACGACCGCCGCGTCCTCGGTCACCGAGGCCGCCCAGTTCGAGACGGGCTCCGGGGAGGTGTTGATCACGACACGGGTACCCGCCTTGGTGGCGTGGGTCGCTGCGCTGAGGCCGCCCCCCACCAGGCCCGCGGCAAACTGGGCCGCGGGCCCGACTTCGCCCACCGCGGCGGCGGCGAGGACCGCGCCGGCGGGGACCCGCACGAAGGTGCTGATCGCGTCCCAGACCGTGTCCAGGCCGGGTGTCTTGTCGGCGAAGAATTCGACGACGTACAGGAAGCCCGCGGCCGTCAGCACCAGGGGGTGGGTGAGCATCTGGAGCTCGGCCGGCAGCTGGACGTTGCCCGTGGCCCCGAGGAACCCCAGGACGAATACCGCCGCGTAGAGATTCAGGCCGCTCGCCCAGGCGGCGCCCATCGACAGGGCAATGAGCTCGGTGGTGTTCACGGAAAGCCCTCCCTCGCGCGGGGTCGCCCGTCGCGCCCAGTCCCGGATCCTAGCGGATCCGCCCGCGCGCAGGGCCGTTCCCGGGGGCTTTCTCCCGGGTTGAGGTATGATCGGGTGCGAGGCGCGCATACACTCCGGGGAAGGGCGTCGCATCTCTCGCCCGTCCTCGTCACCACCTGAGCAGGGGCATGTCCGAGCTGGTCGACCGTCAGCTGCTGAAGAACCTCGTTCCGCCGGGCTCGCTCAGCCACGAGAGCTTCCAGGCGCTGGTGCGCCAGATGGTGCTGGAGACCGTGCCGGCAGGGCGCACGATCTTCCGCGCCGGCGAGCTCGATCGCCGCACCCTGTACGTGCTCTCGGGTGAGGTGGAGCTCCTCGGGGAGCGCGGGGTGGAGCAGACGGTGCGGGCCGGCACCGAGGCCGCCCGCTACCCCCTGGCCAATCTGCAGCCGCGCCAGCACACCGCCAGGGCGCGGTCCGACGTGCGGATCGCCCGTTTCGACGCCGACCTCCTGGACATCTACGTCACCTGGGACCAGCTCTCGGGGATCGAGGTCAACGAGATCAGCACCGGGGACACCGGCGAGGGCGAGACCGGGGACTGGATGACCCGCATCCTGCAGTCGAAGGTCTTCATGCGCATCCCCCCTGCGAACATCCAGCAGATGTTCATGCGCCTGTCGGAGGTCGCGTTCCGTGCCGGTGACGTCGTCGTCCGCCAGGGCGACGAGGGTGACTATTACTACATCGTCAACCGCGGGCGCTGCCGCGTGACCCGAAGCGCCAGCAGCGGCCAGGAGATCGCGCTGGCCGAGATCGGCGGCGGTGACGCGTTCGGGGAGGAGGCGCTCCTCTCCGAGGGCCGGCGCAACGCGACCGTCACGATGCTGACGGACGGCGTCCTGATGCGCCTGTCGAAGGCGGACTTCAACGAGCTGCTGAAGGCCCCGATGCAGAAGGAGGTCGACTTCGACGGTGCCCGGGAGATGTTGCGCGACGGGGCCGTCCTGCTCGACGTCCGCCTGGAGAGCGAGTTCAAGAACGGCAGCATCCGCGGGAGCGCCAACCTCCCCATCTACATGCTGCGCCTGAAGGCGGAAACGCTGGACCCGACGAAGCGCTACATCGTCTACTGCGACACCGGTCGGCGCAGCTCGGCCGCGGCGTTCCTCCTCACCGAGCGCGGTTTCGACGCCTATGTCCTGAAGGGTGGCCTGATGGCCCTGCACCAGGCCCGCGCCGCCCAGCAACGGGTCGGGGGGGTGTGACCGACCTCTACGCGGTGATGGGGCACCCCATCGCCCACAGCAAGTCCCCGCGCATCCACGCCGCCTTCGCGCGGCAGACCGGGCAGGACATGGAGTACCGGGCGATCGCGGTCGCCCCGGGGCACTTCCCGGCCGCCGTCGCCGAATTCCGCGCCGCGGGGGGGCGGGGGCTCAACGTCACCCTGCCGTTCAAGGAAGAGGCCTGGGCGCTTGCCGCCGAGCGCAGCCCCCGGGCCGAGCGGGCGGGCGCGGCGAACACCCTCGGGTTCCGGGACGACGGCCGGGTCTGGGCCGACAACACCGACGGTGCGGGCCTGGTGCGCGACCTCACCGCCAACCTCGGCCTCGCGCTCGGGGGTCGGCGCCTCCTGCTGTTGGGGGCCGGGGGCGCGGCCCGCGGGGTCCTGGCCCCGCTGCTCGGGCAAGGCCCGGACGCGCTCGTGATCGCCAATCGCACCGCCGCGCGCGCCGAGGCCCTCGCCGCGGATTTCCGGGACCTGGGGCCGGTGTCTGCCTGTGGCTTCACGGCCCTGGCGGGTCGGCGTTTCGAGCTCGTGGTGAACGCGACCTCGGCCAGCCTGCAGGGGGAGGTGCCCCCGCTGCCGGACGGGCTGTTCGCGCCCGGAGGCTGGGGCTACGACATGATGTACGGCGACGGTCCCACCCCGTTCGTGCGCTGGTCGCTCGCCCAGGGCGCCGTGGACGCCCGGGACGGCCTGGGCATGCTGGTGGAGCAGGCGGCGGAGTCGTTCTTCCTCTGGCGCGGGGTGCGGCCCGAGACCCGGCCCGTGATCGCGGGGATGCGGGGGCGCCCGGGGTGACACCCGGGCTGCGGGCCCGGCCAGTCCGCTAGGCGCCGCCCGAGGCGTCCGCGCCCGAGCCGGCGGCATCGGCGAGACGGGCGAACTCCTCGACCGTGAGCTGCTCGGCACGGGCGGTCGGGTCGACCCCGGCCAGGAGGAAGCCCTCGGGACCGAGGAGCCCCGAGAGGGCGTTGCGCAGGGTCTTGCGCCGGGCCGAGAAGGCCCTGCGCACGACCTCCGCGAACAGGCGCTCGTCGTGCACGGGGGCGCGAGGCTCCGGCAGAGGGACGAGCCTGACGACCGCCGACTCGACGCTGGGAGCCGGGGAGAAGGCCCCCGGCCCCACGTTGAAGAGATGCTCCACCCGGCAGCGGAACTGCACCATCACCCCCAGCCGGCCATAGGCCTCCTCGCCCGGGTTGGCCGCCAGGCGCTGCACGACCTCCCGCTGGAGCATCGCGTGCACGTCCCGGATGGCCGGGGCGGCCTCGAGCAGGTGGAAGAGCAACGGGGTGGAGATGTTGTAGGGCAGATTTCCGACGACCCGCAGGGGCTGGCCCCGCTCGCGGGAGAGGCGGGCGAAGTCGAAGCGCAGGGCGTCCCCCGCGTGGACCACCAGGGCGCCCGCGCGGGCCTCGGGACTCTCGGCGAGCTCGCGGACCAGGTCCCGGTCGATCTCCACGACGTCCAGCCGTTCACAGCGTCGCAGCAGGGGCCGCATGAGGGCCCCGCGGCCGGGCCCGATCTCCACCAGCGCCTGTCCGGGCCGAGGGTCCACGGCGGCGAGGATCCGGGCGACCACCGCGGGGTCGTGCAGGAAGTGCTGGCCGAAGCGCTTGCGCGCTCGCTGAGTCACGGGCTCTCGCCCGTTCCGGGCGCCCGAAGGGGGAAGGCCCCGATGCCGCGCGGCCGCGCGCCGGGCTGCGGGTCCGGGCGGCTCACTCCTCGGGGCGCACGTCGACGTAGGCCTCGTCGCGAAGGCGCCGGATCCAGGCCTGGGTCTCCTCCTCGATCTTGCGCTGGCGCACGAACTCGCGCGCGCGGGCGCGGCGGAGCTCGTCGGTGCTGTCGTGCTGGCGGCGGTCCGTCACCTGGGCGATGTGCAGCCCGAACTGGGTCCGGAACGGCTCGCTCACCTCCCCGGGCCGCAGGGAGGAGACCACCTGCTCGAACTCGGGCACCACGTCGCCCGGGTTCAGCCACCCGAGGTCGCCACCGCGGGAGGCGGAGCCGGGGTCCATCGAGTGGGCGCGGGCGAGGTCGGCGAAGTCCTCCCCGCCCTGGATGCGCGTGCGCAGCTGTTGCAGGCGGGCCCGGGTCGCATCCTCGGGGTGGGTCGCATCGACCCGGACGAGGATGTGACGGACCCGCGGTTGTGCCACCAGGGCACGCTGCGCCCGGCGCACCTCGAGCAGCTTGACGACCTGGAAACCGCCCGCGTCCCGGACCGGCTCGCTGACCTGGCCCGGCTTCATCCGCACCACCGCGTCGGCGACGGCGGCAGGTAGCTGACTCAGGCGGCGCCAACTCGCTTCCCCACCCTGCAGGGCACCTCCGTCGTCCGACCGACCCGCGGCCAACTGGGCGAAGTCGGCACCCTTGCCCAGTTCGTCGACCAGCCCCTGGGCCCGCTCGCGCGCGGAGGCCACGTCACCGGGGGACGCGCCCTCCCGCACCGGCACCCGGATCTGGGCGACCCGGTACTCGTCGTCCGCGTTGGCCTGGCTGGCGGCTGTCACCAGGACGTTGTCGATCTCCCGCTCGGTGACCTGGATCCGGCTCTCGACCTGCCGGCGGCGGACCTCCGAGATGGTGAGCTCGTCGCGAAGCTGCTCCCGGAAGGCATTGAAGTCGTACCCGTCCTTCTCGAGCGTCTGCTTGAACTGCGCCAACGTCAGCTTGTTCTGCTCGGCGATCTTGCGCATCGCCCCGTTCAGCCCCTCGTCGTCGAGCCGTATCCCGCTCTTCTCCGCGACCTGCAGCTGCAGACGGTCGACGATCAGGCGCTCGAGCACCTGGCGGCGCAGGACGTTCGGCGGTGGCAGGGGCGCCGACTGGCGGCGCAGCTGGGCCTCCGCGGTCTTCAGGCGCTGGCTCAGCTCGCTCTGGAGGACGACGTCGTTGTTGATCACCGCGACCACCCGGTTCAGCGGAGTCCCTCCGGGGGCGGTGGCGACCGGGGCGGTGACCGCGGCGGGGGGCTGGGCGAGCGCCACCGCGGACGAAAGGGCGAGGAGCAGCAGGGCGGTGGGACGTTTCATGGGGTGTCCTCAGAAATAATCTTCGTAGCCGGGGATGTGCTCCCGGAGCAGGCTGGTCGTGCCCTCCCCGAAACCGCCCAGACCCTTCAGGACGAGCTGCAGGAACAGGCCGTTGGAGTAGGTGTCGTCGTCGGTCAGGAAGCGGCGGGCAACCGCGCGCATGCCCCAGCAACAGCTCTCGTACTCGAAGCCCGCGAAGGTGTCGATGGTCTGCGTGGTGGGGAGCTCGTAATTCCAGCGGCCCACGACGCTCCACTGCGGGTTGAGCTGCCAGCGCAGCGACACGTCCGTCTGGTCCACCTGTTCCCTGAGGTACTGGTAGCCCACGTTGAACACCTGCCCCGGCGCGGGGCGGTAGCGGGCCACCACCGAGGAGCGGTCGGTGCGCTCGTCCCGGGGGTTCCACAGCAGAGTGCCGCGCACCTGCCAACTGGCCCCGAGGAACGTGGCGAGCTCGCCCACGTAGTCGGAGCGGTGGCCGTCCTCGGTCTCGACATAGGGCAGCTGCACCTTGCGGTCGCGGAAGTACTGCACCTGGCCGACGCTCACCCGCGCGAGCTCCGCGCCCGAGTCCTCGTCGGCCAGCCGGCTGGTGAGCGCCAGGGCGATCTGGTTGGCGTCCCCCACGCGGTCGGCGCCGCTGAAGCGGTTCTCCCGGAAGAGCTGGTAGAAGCTGAACGTGTAGTTGGCCGTGTCGAAGATGGGGAGGTCGTCCTGGTCCCGGTAGGGGACGTAGAGGTAGTAGACGCGCGGCTCCAGGGTCTGCACCAGCGCGCGCCCCCCGAAGGAGGTCTCGCGGTCGAAGAACGCCCCGGCGTCGACGCTCACCGTGGGCACGAAACGGTCCGGGGTGTCGGAGCTCCCCGCGGGCCGGGGGTCCGCGGCCGTGCCGGGGGCGTCGTCGCTCAGCTGGTAGCTCGTGTAGCGGGCCCCCACCTTCGGCACCAGGAACGTGGAGAGGGTGCGCAGGGGGTAGCTCAGCGTGGGGTAGAGGTCGGCCCGGTTTCCCTCCACGCGGTCCGGCTGGGCGAAGCGAACGAGCTCGGTCTGCATGCCGGCGGCGAGGCCCTCGAAGCGCTCCGGGGTCCCCACGTTCAGGAGCAGCTGGGGCAGCCGGGCGTAGGGCCGGCCCGCGCGCGCGAGGTCCGGGTCCACGGTGGTGTAGTGCTGGAGACGCCCGAGGGCGCTCCACCCGCTCCCGGACGTCCCGACGTCCACGCGCTGCTCGAGGAACTGATCCGCGGTCTCCTTGAGACTGGTGCCGAGGTCCTCCACGTAGCGGTCGTCGGACACGACGGCGGCGTCCACCGTGGTCCACCAGGAGCCCGCGAAGGTCTGCCGGTGCTGAAGCTGGCCCGTGCCCCGGGTGCCTCCGTCCTTCTGGTCGTGGGGGATCACCTCGAACTGGAGGTTGCCCTTGCCGGTCGGCATGAGATAACGGTATTCGCCCCCGAGCAGCGGTCCGCGCTTCGTCAGCTCACCGACGCGCAGCGTGGCGTCGCGCTCCGGGGCGATGTTCCAGTAGTAGGGCACTACGAGCTCGAAGCCGCGCTTGTCGGAACTGCCCACCAGCGGCGGCAGGAGCCCGCTCTTGCGCCGGCCGCTCAGGGGAAAGTCGAGGTAGGGCGTGTAGAGGACCGGCAGGCCCTTGAAGCGGAGCGTCGCGTCGCGCGCGACGCCCAGGTCCTCGGGGCGGTCCAGCGTGATCTCGCGGGCCCGGATCACCCAGTCTTCCGAGCCCGGGTCGCAGGTCGTGTAGCTGCCCGCGTCGATGACCGTGAGACCGGAGCCGGTCATGGAGGCGGACCGCGCGTCGCCGTGACCCACGGTGGTGAGGAACCGATAGTGCACGTCCTCGAGCCAGGCGTCCTCCGAGGTCAGGTCCAGCTGGCCCTGGGCGGCCTGGGCGTACATCTCGCCGCTCCAGAAGCGCACGCCGTCCAGGGCCTCGACCCGGTCGGCCTCCCGGTAATAGGTCACCGTGTCTGCGGCCACGGTCTGGTCACCGCGCTTGAGGACCACCCGCCCGAGGATGTCGGAGGGGCCGGTCCGGCGGAGCTCGGCCTGGTCGGCAACGATGCCCGTCGCCGACTCGGGGGCGGGGGGGGCGGCCGGGACGGGGACCCCGGCCTTCGGGGGGCGGCAGAGCGACCCCTGCCCGGGCGGCGCGGCCAGCGCGCCGCCGGCCACCAGCAGCGCGGCCGCGGCCGTCACCCGGAGGGCGTTCGCGAAGCGGCGCGGCCGGGTCAACGCGTGGCACCCATCGCCAGCGCCCGCGCCCGGCTGGCGGCCAGTTCCGCTGCGACGTCCGCGGGGTTCCGGTTCGCGTCGGCCTCCGGCCAGCCCTGGGCCTGGCGGGTCACGAGGTCCGCGAGCGCGGCGATGTGGTCGGGCCGGTCGTTCAGGGCCGGCACGTAGTGGAAGGACCCTCCCCCGGCCTCGAGGAAGAAGCCGCGATTCTGCTGGCCGATCTCCTCGAGGGTCTCCAGGCAGTCGGCCGAGAACCCCGGGCAGGCGACGTGCACCCGCTGGACGCCCTCGGCGCCCCATTGCTTCAAGAGCTCGTCGGTGTAGGGCCGCAGCCACTCCTCGCGCCCGACCCGGGACTGGAAGGAGAGGGCCCAGCGCTCCCGCGGGAGCCCCAGTGCCTCGGTGACGAGGCGCGCGGTCTTCTGGCACGCGCAGTGGTAGGGGTCCCCGGCCTCCAGGTAGCGGCGGGGAAGGCCGTGGAACGAGAAGAGCAGCCGGTCGGGCTCCCCCTGGCTCGCCCATGCCTCGCGCACGCTCGCCACCAGCGCGCGGACATAGCCCGGGTCGTCGTGGTACTGGGTGAGGAATCGCAGCTCCGGGACCCAGCGCCACGTCGCCAGAGTTCCCGCCACTGCGTCGAAGGTCGATGCGGTGGTCGTGGCCGAGTACTGGGGGTAGAGGGGGAGCACCAGGAGGCGGCGGACACCCGCCGCGCGCAGCTCCTCCAGCGCGCCGGCAATGGACGGCGCCCCGTAGCGCATCCCCAGGACCACCCTCACCGGGCCCGGCAGCCGGGAGGAAAGGGCCGCCTGGAGCGCGGCGGTCTGGCGCCGGGAGATGGCGAGGAGCGGCGACCCCTCCTCGGTCCAGACCTTCCGGTAGGCCTCCGCGGCATGGCGTGGACGCACCCGCAGGATGATCCCGTGCAGGATGGGCAGCCACTTCCAGCGCGGGAGCTCCACGACCCTGGGGTCCGCGAGGAACTCCGCGAGGTAGCGACGCACGGCCGGAGCCGTCGGCGCGTCGGGGGTGCCGAGATTGGCGACGAGCACCCCGAGGGGAGACGGCGCTCCGTGGGTGAAACCGGGGTCTCCGCGGTATGCCATAATGGGCTGACACTGCGCCGGGGGGCGAGGCGCGCAGTATACCCTGCCGGACTGATCTCACGACCGGAGCGGCCATGCCCAACGCAGTCGAGTGCGGCCTGTGATCCGCGCCCGTCGTGCGCTCCTCCTCGGCCTCGCGGGCGGCCTGGCCGGCCTCGCGACGCTCTACGGCCGGGCTCCGCGAAGCGCCTCCGCACCGCCGCCCTCCCCCGAGTCCCTCCATGTGCGCGACGTGCTCTCCGGCGAGGCCGCGGGATTCGCCCGTGCCGAGGGTCCGCGGGCGTTCCGCTTTCCCGCCGACCACGGACCGCACCCGGAGTACCGCAGCGAGTGGTGGTACTTCACCGGCAACCTGCGCGGACCGGACGGCCGGCCCTTCGGGTTTCAGCTCACGCTGTTCCGCTTCGCACTCGTGGCGGACCCGCCGGCGCGTGCCTCGGCCTGGTCGGCGCGCCAGGTCTACATGGGCCACCTGGCGGTGACGGACCCGGCAGCGGGGCGATTCCGGGCCTTCGAGCGGTTCTCCCGGGAGGCGCTCGGGATGGCCGGCGCACGCGGGGACCCACCCCGGGTCTGGCTCGAGGACTGGGTGTTCGAGGGGCGCGGTGACAGCGGATTCGCCATCTCCGCCTTCGCAGGGGACGTGGGGGTGGACCTCTCGCTGCGCTCGGCGAAGCCGCCGGTCCTCCAGGGCGAAGCCGGCCTCAGCCAGAAGAGCGGCGAGGCCGGCAATGCCTCCTACTACTACTCCTGCACCCGGATGGAGGCTCAGGGATCGCTCCGGGCGGGCGGACCGCCGGTGCCCGTGACGGGGCTCGTCTGGATGGACCGGGAGTGGGGAACCAGCGCCCTCGGACCGGGTCAGGTCGGGTGGGACTGGCTCGCGCTCCAGCTCGACGACGGTCACGACCTGATGGTCTACCGGCTGCGCCGCGCGGACGGCACCCTCGACCCCCACAGCAGCGGCACCCTGGTGGCCCCCGACGGGGCGGCGCGCACGCTGTCGGCCGGCGAGGTCGCCTTCGACGTGCTCGGCGAATGGCGCAGTCCCCGGGACGGGACCCGGTACCCCGCGCGCTGGCGCCTGCGGGTGCCCTCGGAGGGCCTGGAGCTGGAGGTCCGGCCCCTGCTCGCCGACCAGGAGCTGCACCTCTCGGTGCGGTACTGGGAGGGGGCGGTCGAGGTGACGGGCAGCCGCGCGGGCCATCCGGTGCAGGGGCGCGGGTACGTGGAGCTGACGGGCTACGGTGGGAGCGGACGCGTCGACGCGGGCGGGTGACCGGGCGCGCACGGGCACGCGCTATTCCGTCCACGGGGTCACTCTGGTAACCTGACCTCCCGTCCCGCGACGACTTGGCTCGAGGCCCCTGCGCCGCCGAGCCCCGGCATTGCCGGCGTCGCGCCTCATCCCCAAATTTTCGAGTCGCCGCATGACGCGCTTCATTTTCGTTACGGGCGGGGTCGTGTCCTCGCTGGGCAAAGGCATCGCGGCGTCCTCGCTCGGGGCGCTGCTCGAGGCCCGGGGCCTGAAGGTCACCCTGCTCAAGCTCGACCCCTACATCAACGTCGACCCGGGCACCATGAGCCCGTTCCAGCACGGCGAGGTCTACGTCACCGAGGACGGGGCCGAGACCGACCTGGACCTGGGGCACTACGAGCGCTTCGTGCGCGCCACCATGGGCCGGGACAACAACTACACCACCGGCCAGATCTACGAGAGCGTCATCCGCAAGGAGCGGCGCGGCGACTACCTGGGCGGCACGGTCCAGGTGATCCCCCACATCACCGACGAGATCAAGCGCTGCATCGAGAAGATCGGCGCCGGCGTCGACGTGGTGCTGGTGGAGATCGGGGGGACCGTGGGCGACATCGAGTCGCTCCCGTTCCTCGAGGCGATCCGGCAGATGGGCATCGAGCTCGGCCGCGACCGGGCGCTCTTCATCCACTTGACGCTCGTGCCCTACATCCCGTCGGCCGGCGAGATCAAGACCAAGCCGACGCAGCATTCGGTGAAGGAGCTGCGGTCCATCGGCATCCAGCCCGACGTGCTGCTGTGCCGCGCGGACCGTCCCCTGCCGGAGGGCCAGCGGCGCAAGATCGCGCTCTTCACGAACGTGGAGGAGCGCGCGGTCATCTCCGCGGTGGACGCCGACTCGATCTACAAGATCCCCCGGGGGTTCCACGAGCAGGGCCTCGACCAGATCGTGGTGGAGAAGCTGCGCCTGGACGCCCCGACCATCGACCTCTCCGAGTGGGATCGCGTCGTCGACGGCCTCGAGCACCCGACCGGCGAATGCACCATCGCGATGGTGGGCAAGTACGTCGACCTGACCGAGTCCTACAAGTCCCTCTCCGAGGCCCTCGTGCACGCGGGGATCCGAACCCGCACCCGCGTGCGGATCGAGTACATCGACTCCGAGGAGGTGGAGCGCAACGGCACGGGGCTGCTCGAGGGCAAGGACGCGGTGCTGATCCCCGGGGGCTTCGGGAGCCGCGGGATCGAGGGCAAGATCATCGCCGCGCGCTTCGCCCGGGAGCGCAAGGTGCCCTACCTGGGGATCTGCCTCGGCATGCAGGTCGCGACGATCGAGTTCGCGCGCAACGTGGCGGGGCTCAAAGGGGCCCACAGCACCGAGTTCGACCCGAGCACCCCGTACCCGGTGATCGCCATGATCTCCGAGTGGCTCGACCAGGAGGGCCGCGTGCAGCAGCGCAGCGCCGGGGTGGACCTCGGCGGGACCATGCGCCTCGGGGCCCAGAAGTGCCGGCTGCTGCCCGGCACCCACGCGCGCCAGATCTACGGCGAGGCGGTGATCGCCGAGCGCCACCGGCACCGGTACGAGTTCAACAACCGTTTCCTGAACGTCCTGCAGGACGCGGGCCTCGTGGTGGCCGGAAGGTCCATCGACGGCAACCTGGTGGAGATGATCGAGCTGGCCGACCACCCCTGGTTCATCGCCTGCCAGTTCCACCCGGAGTTCCACTCGACCCCGCGCGACGGTCACCCGCTGTTCACGGGCTTCGTCACCGCTGCCCGGGAGAGGGCCGAGGGCAAGCGCTGATGCGGCTCTGCGGCTTCGAGGCCGGTCTCGATCGCCCGCTGTTCCTGATCGCCGGCCCCTGCGTCATCGAGTCCGAGTCCCTCGCCCTGGAGTCGGCCGCGCGCCTGAAGGAGATCACCGGCCGGCTCGGCGTGCCGTTCATCTACAAGTCCTCCTTCGACAAGGCCAACCGCTCCTCGGGCGCGAGCTACCGGGGGCCGGGCCGGGAGGAGGGGCTGCGCGTGCTCGAGCGGGTGCGCCGCGAGGTCGGGGTGCCGGTCCTCACGGACGTGCACGAGGACACCCCGCTCGACGAGGTGGCGGCCGTCGCCGACGTCCTGCAGACCCCGGCCTTCCTCTGCCGCCAGACGAACTTCATCCAGGCGGTGGCGCGCCAGGGTCTCCCCGTCAACATCAAGAAGGGGCAGTTCCTGGCCCCCTGGGACATGGCGCAGGTGGTGGAGAAGGCCCGCGCCACCGGCAACGAGCGGATCCTGGTTTGCGAGCGCGGCGTGTCCTTCGGCTACAACAACCTGGTCTCCGACATGCGCTCGCTCGCGGTGATGCGGGCGACCGGCTGCCCGGTGGTGTACGACGCGACGCACTCGGTGCAGCTGCCCGGCGGGCAGGGCACCCGCTCCGGTGGCCAGCGGGAGTTCGTGCCCGTGCTGGCGCGGGCCGCGGTGGCCGCAGGCGTGGCCGGCCTCTTCATGGAGACGCACCCCGACCCCGATCGCGCGCTCTCCGACGGCCCGAACCTCTGGCCGCTGGACCGCGTGGAGGAACTGCTGGAGACGCTGCGGGCGATCGACGAGGTGGTCAAGTCGCGGCCGTT
>CALMKJ010000006.1 GCA_937867305.1 uncultured Ectothiorhodospiraceae bacterium
GGCGCGGCTCCAGCACGACCTCCCCCACCGGGAGATCGATGTCGTGCTCGCGGAAGCGGTCGAGCCGCGGCCAGCGGCCGGTCGGGATCATGACGCCGTCGACCCTGAGCTCCCGGTAGCCCTTTCCGGCGGCCCAGCGGGCGAGGTCCGTGTAGTAGCCCTTGCGGGCGACGACCAGCGGCGCCAGCACCCGGGCCCGCTGGCCCCGCCGCTCGCGCAGCAACTGGGCCACGATGGAGTCCGGAGTCCGGGGCTCGATGGGACCGCCGCAATCCGGGCAGTGCTGCACTCCCAGGCGCACGAAGAGGAGCCGCAGGAAGTGATAGGCCTCGGTGAGGGTCGCCACCGTGCTCTTGCGCCCCCCGCGGCTCGTGCGCTGCTCGATGGCCACGGTCGGCGGGATGCCGAGCACCGCGTCGACCTCGGCCCGGCGCGCCGGCTGCACGAACTGCCGGGCGTAGGCGTTGAGCGACTCCAGATACCGGCGCTGGCCTTCCGCGAAGAGGATGTCGAAGGCCAGCGTGCTCTTGCCACTTCCGCTCACCCCCGTGACCACGGTGAAGCGGTCGCGCGGGATGGAGACGTCGACCCCCTTCAAGTTGTGCTCCCGGGCATTGAGGACCCGGATGGCACCCGGGCGCCCTCGCCCCGGGAGGTCCGCTCTGCCGGCGGGGGCGCTCTCACCCGGAGGGGAGGATCCCGCAGGAACGGACGGGGGTTGACCCGAGCCCATCGTCCGCAGCGCCGCCCCCGTGTGGCTCGCCGGGTGGGCCGCCACCTCCGCCGGGGTCCCCGCGCAGACCAACTCGCCGCCACCGTCCCCGCCCTCGGGTCCGAGGTCGATGATCCAGTCGGCGGCGCCCATCACCTGCAGGTTGTGCTCGATCACCACCACCGAGTGGCCGGCCTTCACCAGCGCCTGCAACGCCCCCAGGAGCGTCGCGACGTCCTCGGAGTGCAGCCCCGTCGTCGGCTCGTCGAAGAGGAACAGAACAGAAATGGGGACATTCTGCTTTTCCCGCGAGCCGCGTAGGCGCTTGCTCTCCGCGACGTCCCCGACTGCCCTTACCCCCCCCTCGGAAACCCGCGCCCCGCCTGGTTCTCCGGAAAACCAGAATGTCCCCATTTTTGCGAGCTTCAGGCGCTGGGCCTCGCCGCCGGAGAGGGTGGGGACGGGCTGGCCCAGGCGCAGGTAGTCGAGGCCGACGGCGACCAGGGGCTCGAGGGCGCGGGCGATCTCGGCGTCGCCGGCGAAGAACGCGAGGGCCTCGGAGACGGTCAGGTCGAGCACGTCTGCGATGGACAGGCCGGGCCGGGGAGCCCCATCCGCACCCGCGGGACCACCCGGTCCTTCCAGCCGGACCTCGAGCACCTCGGGACGGTAGCGCCGCCCGTCGCAGTCGGGGCAGCGCAGGTAGACGTCGGACAGGAACTGCATCTCCACGTGCTCGAAACCGTTCCCGCTGCAGGTCGGGCAACGCCCGTCACCGGCGTTGAAGCTGAAGGTGCCCGCGGTGTAGCCCCGCTCCCGGGCGAGCGGTTGCGCGGCAAAGCGCTTGCGGATGGCGTCGAAGGCGCCGACGTAGCTCGCGGGGTTGGAGCGGGTGGTCTTGCCGATGGGCGACTGGTCCACGAGGACCGCGTCCCCCAGGGACTCGTGGCCCCGCAGGTCCCGGTGGGCACCGGGCGCCTCGGTCGCGCGCCCGAGCCTCTTCAGCAGCCCCCGGTACAGGACCTCCTCCACCAGCGTCGACTTGCCCGAGCCACTGACCCCGGTGATGCAGACCAGCCGCCCGAGCGGGATACGGACGTCGATCCCCTTCAGGTTGTGCTCCGCGGCACCCAGGACCTCGAGCCAGCGGGTCGCCGCGTCGGGCGGGCCAGCGCCACCACCAGCCCCGGGGGAGACGACGGGGTCGGCGCCAATTTCCCTGCCAGTGCCTGCCGACGTCGCTCGGTCGCTCGGGACGAATGCCTCCGCCCCCCTTACCACGTCCGACCCCTTTGCCACGCCAGGCGGACCGAAGAACACCACCTCGCCGCCTCTCTCGCCCGGCCCCGGCCCCAGCTGGAGGATCCGGTCCGCGGCCCGCATGACCTGGGGGTCGTGCTCGACCACCACCAGCGTGTTGCCGGCGTCACGCAGGCGCCGCAGGACGCCGATGACCCGCCCCACGTCCCGCGGGTGCAGCCCGATGCTGGGCTCGTCCAGGACGAAGAGCGTGTTGACGAGGGAGGTGCCGAGCGCGGTCGTCAGGTTGATCCGCTGCACCTCGCCACCCGAGAGCGTGCGCGACTGGCGATCCAGCGTGAGGTAACCGACCCCGACCTCCACCAGGTAGGCGAGTCGGGTACGGATCTCGCGCAGCAGCAGGTCGGTCGCCTGGTCGAGGGGGGCCGGCAGGTGCAGGCCGTCGAAAAAGGCGCGGGCCATCCCCAACGGGAGGCTCGCGAGGTCGTGCAGGGTCAGGCCCGGCAGGGCGCTCAGCACGGCGTCCGGGATGACCACCCCGGCCGGGCGGAAACGGGCGCCCCCCCCGAGGGCCCCGTCAGCGTCCTCCCTCGTACCGAGGCGCCAGAGAAGCGCCTCGGGCTTGAGGCGGGCCCCGCCGCAGGACGGGCAGACCGCGTAGCTGCGGTACTTCGAGAGCAGCACCCGCACGTGCATCTTGTAGGCCTTGCTCTCGAGCCAGGAGAAGAAGCGCCCGACGCCGTACCAGACCCGGTCTTCCCACTCGCCCTCGCCCTCCAGCACCCAGCGGCGCTCCTCGGCGGAGAGGTCCCGCCAGGGCACGTCGGTGCGCACCCCCCGGCGGCGGGCGAAGCGCATCAGGTCGTCCTGGCACTCCCCGTAGCTCTCGGTCTGCCAGGGGCGCACCGCCCCGCCGGAGAGCGTGCGGGCCGGGTCGGGGACGACCAGTTCCGGGTCGATGCCGAGGGTGCGCCCGAAGCCCCGGCAGGTCTCGCAGGCCCCGAGGGGCGAGTTGAAGGAGAAGAGGCTCGGCACCGGGTCCCGGTAGCGCAGGTCGCAGTCCGGGCAGTGCAGATCGCGGGAGAAGCGCCGGGGCGGGGCGTCCACGTCGGCCCGGTACACGGCGACCCGCCCCCGCCCCCGCTCGAGCGCCGCCTCCAGGGCCTCGACCAGCCGCGCGCGCCGCTCGGGCGCCAGCCGCAGGCGGTCCTGCACCACCTCCAGCATGTCGCCATCCCGCCGGTGGACTCGGGTGTAACCCTGGCGCGCCAGGAAGCCTCGGACCTCGTCTTCGGAGAAGGACTCGGGGACGGTTAGCGGGAAGGTGACCAGCACCGGCGGGGACGCGCCCCGGGCGGACCCGCCCTTCCGATGGCCCTCGCTCGACGCCGCCGGCGGAGACCCCCGGATGCGCTGAACCCCTTCGTCATTCCGGCGAACGCCGGAACCCGGGGGAGTGGGTGACCTGGACCCCGCGTCACCGAGCAGTTCGTCGGCGATGCTCTCCGGTGTGTCCCGGCGCACGGGACGCCCGCAGCCCCCGCAGTGGAGCTGGGCCGCCCGGGCGTAGAGCAGCTTCAAGTGGTCGGCCAGCTCGGTCATGGTGCCGACCGTCGAGCGCGAGGTCCGCACCGGGTTCGTCTGGTCGATGGCGATGGCCGGCGGGATCCCCTCGACGCGGTCCACCCGCGGCCGGTCCATGCGGTCGAGGAACTGCCGGGCGTAGGGCGAGAAGGTCTCGACGTAGCGCCGCTGGCCCTCGGCGTACAGGGTGTCGAAGGCGAGCGAGGACTTGCCCGCACCACTCACGCCGGTGACCACCAGGAGCTCGCCGAGGGGCAAATCCAGGTCCAGCCCCTTCAGGTTGTTCTGGCGGGCGCCCCGTATGCGGATGCAATCGTCGCTCATGGCGCCGATGGTAGGCGAAGCCGGCACCGAAACCCCACCGTCACTCCAGCACGAAGCGCAGGCTCGGGTAGGGGCGAGCCAGAGGCTCGCCGACGAAAACACCCTGGCCGGGCCACAGGACGCTCTTCCAGTAGGCCTCGATCAGGGTCTCGCCTGCGAGGTACCGGGCGATCACGACACCCGGGTGGGGGAACTTCTGGGGGAAGGCGCAGGGCTCCACCACGGTCCCGTAGCTCGCGGTGGCTCCGGCGTCCAGCCACTCCAGCGCGCTCATCTGGGGACTGTCGACCAGCGTGCCGCCGTTCGAGGTCAGGTGGTCGGCGATCGCGCCGTCCCGGAACCGCAGGGTGTCCAGGTCCGGCACCCGGGCCTTGCCGGTGAAGTAGAAGAGCACGTCGTCCCGCCCGGTCAAAGCATCGGCCTCGATGGTCTCGACCCGCACGAAGGCCCCGAGCTTCTCGGTGATCTCGGAGTAGGAGCTCGCGCGGACGTTGCGCGCGCGGTCCGCGGTGCTGAGGAGATAAGCCGTCCCCGCCGGTCGGGTCGCGTCGGCGGCGACCCCCCGGTCAATCGTGCGCTTTGCCGCCTCGACGCTGCTGCCGGCCAACAGCATCGCCGGGCGCAGGCCGAGCTCCTGGTGCGGCCGGCGCGCGCTCGACTGGAAGTAGGGGCTCTGCCGGGTCGGCTGGCAGCCCACGGCACAGAAGGCCTCGTCGAAGCCAAAGGTGAAGGCGCTGGTGACGGACATGCAGCCGACCCGGTAAGGCAGCGTCCAGGCCAGCGCGTAGGCCTGGACCTCCGGTGGGCTCTTGCCCGACACCTCGACCCGCACCCGGGCGAATTCCTCGACCCCCAGGACCGGCGTCCCCGCGGTGAAGCGCACCCGGACAACGTTCGCGCCGGGCAGACCTCGGCGCGCCGCGTAGTACTCGCCCACCTCCACGCTCGCCGGGTCCGCCTCGTTGATCACCACCGCCAACGTCTCCGGGCCCAGCGTGCTGACCGGCTCGAGGCGAAGCTGCACGTCGCGGGCCGGAAGGGGCCGGGCCGAGAGCAGCACGACGAGCGCCACGAGCCAGACCGAGCGCCCGTAGCCCGGGGAGCTGCGGCACGGCGGCCTGCAACAGGGCGGCCTGGGGCGCGGCGATGGTTGCATCGGGCAATTCCGACGGAGCCTGAGCCCTATGGTAGTCCGGTACCCGCCAGAGGCCAGGACCGGGCGGGCGATTCCCCGGAATGCGGGCGTCCCCCGGCGTGCCACTGGGTCGGGTCGTCGGGGTTCTCCCTCCGCGTCCCACGTCCCGGACAGTTGCGGGAGGTCGATGCAGTCCTTACTCTGCCCCCTTCCGGGTCGCATCCTGGCGGCGGGCCCATCCGCGCCCGCCGGTGGCAAACGGCGACCCCTTAAGGAGGAGTTATCCGATGGCTAACGAGAACAACGCCGGCCACCAGCACAAGTGGCGGTTCTTCCGCTCCGGCGGAT
>CALMKJ010000007.1 GCA_937867305.1 uncultured Ectothiorhodospiraceae bacterium
GTTCGGCAATTCCAGCTGACCGACCTTCAGGGGAGAGAAGAGCATGCTCATGCCGCAGTGTCCTGTGTCGCGATCGTCACCGGGTGTGACGACGAGCGGGAAGTTACACGTGCGGAGGCCTGCACGGAAGCGCGAAGAGGTCGGGAGAACGCGCAACGACCCCGTGACGGGTGCCCGAGAGGCGCGGTTCGTGCTCTCGACCCTCAAGCGTGCGCACCGCCCGGCCGATGAGGAGGTCACCCTTCCTCGTTACCAGCAGGGTGTGCCGCATGCGCAAGGCCTCCTCGTCGACTCCGAGACCCCGATCGCCGGGGTCAGCTGCCACGGCATGGCTCCTCGGGCTTTGCCTGGGCCTGTGGGCGGCCGCTGCAGTCCCGGCGAGCCTCGCTCCCCAGAGGGCGCGATTGTCCGCGGTGACCGCCGCCGGGGGGTTGCATCCGGTCGGTGAAGTGCTCGGGACACCCGAGGGGCGAGGCGTGTTGGGCGTGCGCCTGCCGAGCTCCGCGGCGCTGGATGGGGCGCGGTTCCTCGTCGTGGAACTCCTCGACCCATCCGGCGCCTCGGCCCCCGGGGCGTTTGTTCCCGTTCCGCCCGGGGCCACGGGGGCCATCGACCTGGGAACGCCGTCGTCGGCCCGGGTGCAGTCGTTGGTCGCAGCCCTGCAGACCGCGGAGACGGACGACCCGCTCGTTCTCGCCTATTGCCTGCTCGTGCTCCGTGCCCCCGGCGTGTTGCCGTACGCCCTGTTCTTCGGCCCCCTGGTCCGGGAGGCCATCCTCGGCAGTCAGGGATTCGCGGCGGAAATGGATGGACCGCGCTCCGGGAAGGACGGTCGGACCGCACGGCTGGCCGAGAGCGTGCTGGCCGCAATGGCATCCAGGAGGATCGACCTCGGGGCGTGGCTTGCCGCGGGGAACCCTTCACCCGCACAGGTCGAGGCGATGGGACGTGAGCTCGGAACGGCACTGGCCGAGGCGGGCAGCCGGGCCGGCATCGGCGCCACCACCCTGATGGCGGCTCACGGGCGAGCCTGGGAGGTGGTCAGGACCCGGGGCCAGAGGGAACTGCTCGGGTTGCTGCCCCGGGACCTGGGCGCCTCGATCGAGGTGGCCTTCCGAGGCCTCGGCGAGGGTCTGGCGGGTACCGGTGACCGGGCCCCGCCGATTCAGCTCGGAGCCCGGTCGCGCTGAGGGGAGCTGCGAGACAGCTACCGCAGGTGTCGTCTTGCGCAGGCGCTGCCCGCGCCACACTCACTTCTCTGGTTCGTCCGCGAGAGCCTGCGCCTGCGGGAGGAGGGGTTGTGCTTCGTGACCGTGCTCGCCGCCATGTTGGCGTTCGCCGCCATGGTGGTGCTCGTGGCCATGATGGTGCCCGTGCCCATGGCGGTGTTCATCCCCATGGTGGTGCGCATGGCCGTGCTCCTGCGGGGCGGCAGGCGCAAGAGTCCCGGCCAGGTAGTCGCGGACGGCCTTCTGCGGGTCGGTCTCGGCGGTCTGCACCACGGTGACCTCCCGGGCCGCCAAGCGCTGGACGAAGCCCGGTCCCGCACCACCCACGATCAGCACGCCCACGGCATCGAGCGGGTGGGGGCCTTCGCCGTGAAACTCATGAAAGGCAAGCTCTTTGGGAAGCTCGATCCAGCCGACCTGGGTGGGCTCCGAACTGGCTGCCCCCACCTCCCAAACGGAAAAATTGCGCGTGCGGCCAGCGTGACTGGTGACGGTCCTGCGGTTCTGGCTCCCCACCGCGATCTTCATGTCTCGCCCTCACGTCCGCTCAGTATTTCATTCAATGTTAACTTAACACATTTTTTTAGATAATTGCTTTGATATTGATCACAATAGACTTTTTTTTGGGATTCCGCTGGGCCCTGTTGGGTGACCTGGGGCGGGGATTGGCCCACCTGTGGTGAACCGACCCCTGCCCCCTTGGGTCCAGCGGTCAGGCCAGACTGAGCAGGTGCCGGCCGTAGGCCCGCACGTCGTCCCAGTCGGTGTAGTCGATGACGGCCCGCCGGTCCGTGGGGCCGTGCGTCATCTTCATGATCATCTGGATCATGAGGACGTCGTACCAGGGCCAGGCCGGGTAGTCGACCTTGCCTGCGATGACCTTCGCCTCTTTGGGCTTCCAGGCCGAGCGCTCGAGGAACTTCTGCATGTAGCGGTTGCCCTCGACCGTCGCCTTCTCGGGGTTGCGGGCAACCACGGAGACGTTGAAGAAGCTGTTGGGCTTCCCGTCGAGCACGTTCTTGTTATCCGCGACGAACTGAAACACTTCCTTGTCGTAGGTCCCGTAAATCACCGGGGCGCCGACCGCGACCACGTCGTACCGGGACCAGTCCACACCTTCGTGTACGGCCTCGCGGACCGCCATCATCTCCGCCCGACCGCCGCTCGCGGTGATGCTCTCGCAGATCGTCCGCGCAACCCGGGCCGTATGGCCCCGGCGGCTGCCGTACAGAACCAGGACTGATTTCATCGGGTGTCTCCCCTCCTGCGGGGTGCTTGTGGGCCTTACGGGCACTATGATGTCGCATTGACCCACTCCCGGCCAGCGAGCCGGACGGTTCCCGCGGAGGTCCATCTGCCATGCGTGCCCCAATTGCGATTCTCGCCCTCGCACTGTTCGCCAGCGCCGAAGCACTCGCCCTCGACGTGGGCGGGGTCACGCTGCCCGACTCCGTCCAGGTGGGCGGGCAGACCCTCGCCCTGAACGGCGCGGGGTTACGCAAGAAGATGTTCGTGAAGGTGTACGCGGGGGGCCTCTACCTGAAGTCGAAGGCGACCGACGCCGACGCCGTCGTCTCCGCGGACGCGCCGATGTCCGTGCGCATGCACTTCATCTACGACGGGGTTTCGCCCGCGAAGCTGGTCGAGACCTGGACGGAGGGCTTCGCCGCCAGCACCGGTGGCAACACCGCGCCCATCGCCGACGCCATCGCCGCCTTCAATGCCCTGTTCGACAAGGAGGCGAAGAAGGGGGACGTGTACGAGGTTTCCTATGCCCCCGGCGCGGGTGTCCAGGTGTCCTTCAACGGCACGGTGCAGGGTACGGTGCGGGGCGGTCTGGCCTTCAAGAAGGCCGTCTTCGGGATCTGGTTGGGCGATCAGCCCGCGGACAAGGGGCTGAAGGCCGGGATGCTCGGGGGCAGCTGAGCCGGCAGCCCCCTTGAGCCGGCCAAGCACCCGGAAGTCGCCGAGCCAGCACGGCCCGATGGCCGTGGCGCTCGCGGTGCTCGCGGTGGAATCGGCCATGGCGGTGTACGGGGACTGAGGGGGAGGGCGGCAGGCAGACTCACCGGGTGAGCCAGTGAGCCTGCGACAATGGCCGGGTCCGGATCGTGTCCCCGGACGAGGAGCCTGCCATGAGCAACCTCGGGACCCTTGCCTGGCTGTTCGAGACCGGCGGCATCGAGCTCTGCCGTGGGCCGCTGTTCGACGAGACCCCGCCCGCGCCCCCTCCGGGCGCACGGCTGCGGGACCGTGTGGAGGGCATGCTCCTCGGGCTCGCCATTGGTGATGCGCTCGGCAATACCAGCGAGGGGCTGCTTCCGGGTGATCGGCGGGCTCGCTACGGCGAGATCCGCGACTATTTGCCGAACCGGCACGCCGAGGGCCGCCGGGTGGGGCTCCCGTCCGACGACACCCAGCTTGCCTTCCGGACCCTGGCGCAGTTGCTCGAGGACGGGGAGCTCCTGCCAGAGCACCTGGCAGAGCGTTTCGCCGCCGAGCGCATCTTCGGCATCGGTCAGGCGGTCGCCCAGTTCGTCTTCAACGTCCGGGCCGGACAGCCCTGGCACCGGGCAGGGCCGCACTCGGCCGGCAACGGGGCCTTGATGCGCATCGCCCCGGTCCTGCTGCCGCACCTCTCGAATCCCTCCCCGGCGCTCTGGGCCGACACCGCGCTCGCGGCGATGCTGACCCACAACGACTCGGCCTCGACCGCGGCCTGCCTCGCCTTCGTGCGCCTGCTCTGGGAGCTCCTCGGCAGGGACACGCGACCCGCCCCGGAGTGGTGGCTTGCCGGTTACCTCGAGAGCGCGCGGGGGCTCGAGCTGGACAAGCCCTACACGCCCCGGGGCGGCGCCCAGCGCAGTTTCTTCGGACCGCTCTGGCGCTACGTCGAAGTGGTTGTCCCGCCGGCCTGGGCCGAGGGGCTCGACGTGGTCGCGGCTGGCCACCGCTGGCACTCGGGCGCATACCTCCTGGAGACCGTTCCGAGCGTCCTCTACGTACTGATGCGCTACGGGGACGACCCCGAGGAGGCCATCGTCCGCGCAGTGAACGACACCAGGGACAACGACACCATCGCCGCCATCGTCGGCGCCGCGGTGGGGGCGCTGCACGGGCGCAGCCGTCTGCCGAGGCGCTGGGTCGAGAACCTCCTCGGACGCACGGCGGCCCAGGACGACGGGCAGGTGTTCCGGTTGCTGGACGCGGCCTGCGAGCGGTGGACGACGCCGGTCGGTTAGCCGACGTCCCGCGCGGGGCCACTACTCGTGCCGGAGGGCCTCGATCGGGTCGAGCCGCGCCGCTCGCCGCGCCGGGAAGTAGCCGAAGATCACGCCGATCGCCGCCGAGAACACGAAGGACAGCAGGTTGATTGCGGGATCGAACAGGTAGGGGACGTTCATCACCCCGGCGAGGGCCATCGAGGCAGCCGTGGCGAGCGCGATGCCAATCGCGCCGCCGAGACTCGAGAGCACCACCGCCTCGATCAGGAACTGCAACAGCACCTCGTGCTCCAGCGCGCCGATTGCGAGCCGGATGCCAATCTCGCGGGTGCGCTCGGTGACCGACACGAGCATGATGTTCATGATCCCGATCCCTCCCACCAGCAGGCTCACCGCGGCCACCGCGCCGAGCAGCATGGTGAGGATGCGGGTGGTGCCGGTGAGGGTCTCGGCGATCTGGCGCGTGTCCATCACGCGGAAGTTGTCGTCCTCGCCCTCGCCGATCTTGCGCCGCTCGCGCATCAGCGACTCGAACTGGGTCTTGACCTCGTCGATCGAGGCGTGCGCTGCCACCGACACCATGATGAGATTCACGTCCACGGTGCCGGCGAGCCGGCGCTGCACGGTGCGCAGCGGCATGACCACGATGTCGTCCTGGTCCGAGCCCATCGCCGACTGGCCCTTGGCCTTGAGCTGCCCGATCACCTCGCAGGCGAACTGCTTGATGCGGATCTCCGCGCCGACGGCCGGCTGCTGGCCGAACAGCTTGTCGCGCAGCGTGTTGCCGATGACGCAGACCGCCTTGCCCGCGCGCTCCTCGGCCTCGGTGAAACCCCGACCGGTCGCGATCACCCAGTTGGCAGCGGCGAAGTAATCGTTGCTGGTGCCCGTCACCGAGGTCGACCAGTTGTTGGCCTGGTAGACCGCGGTGGCGCTCGCGCTCACCACGGGCACCACGGCGGCGGCGCCGCTGAGCTGGTGGCGGATGGCCTCGACGTCCGCAAGCCTGAAGTTGGGGGCTGCCTCGGCGCCGGGGCCGAAGCGCTGGCCCGGCCGCAGCATCAGTTGGCTGCTGCCCATGCTGGCGATCTGGTCGGACACCGAGCGAGTCGCGCCGTTGCCCAGGGTGACCATGGTGATGACTGCCGCCACGCCGATGACCACGCCGAGGATGGTGAGGAAAGAGCGCAAGAGGTTGCGGCGGATCGCGCGCATCGCGAGCAAAAGGGTGTTCCAGAGCATCAGCCGGCCCCCTCCTGGCGGTGGTCGCTCGCCACCCGGCCGTCGACGAAGCGCACGACCCGCCTGGCGTAGGCCGCCATGTCGGGCTCGTGGGTGACGATCAGCACGGTGATGCCACGGTCGCGATTGAGCGTGGCGATCAGTTCCATGATCTCCTGGCTGTTGTGGGTGTCGAGGTTGCCGGTGGGCTCGTCGGCCAGCAGGACCTTGGGCCCGGTGACGATCGCGCGGGCGATCGCCACGCGCTGCTGCTGGCCGCCGGACAGCTCGGCCGGCGTGTGATGCTCCCAGCCGGCCAGCCCCACCTGGTCCAGCGCCGCATGGGCCGCGGCGTGACGGGTCGCGGCGGGCGCGCCGCGGTAGATCAGCGGCAGCTCGACGTTCTCCAGCGCTGTGGTGCGCGACAGCAGGTTGAAGCCCTGGAATACGAAACCGAGGAAGTGGCGCCGGAGCAGGGCACGGGCGTCGCGCGACAGGTGCTCCACGTGTACGCCCTGGAACTCGTAGCTGCCGCTCGTCGGGGTGTCGAGGCAGCCGAGGATGTTCATCGCGGTCGACTTGCCCGAGCCGCTCGGCCCCATCACCGCGATGAATTCGCCCTCGGCGATCGCGAGGTCGATGCCCTTGAGCGCCTGGAACTCCGCCTGGCCGCGTCCGTAGGTCTTGGTGATGGCGGTCAGCCGGATCAGCGGCGTTGCCGCGCTCATCGTTTCTGGCTCAGGATCTCGGTGATCACCAGCATGCCCGCCTGCAGATCGCCGCCGACGATCTCGGTGACCCGCCCGTCGGTGGCGCCGACCTTCACCTGCAGCGGCTCGGGCTCTCCCTCGCGCAGCACCCAGACGCGCTGGCTGCCGTCTGCGGCCGGCGCCGGCGCCTTCGCCCGACCGGTCGCCGCCGGCGGGCGGGGCAGCAGCGAGCCGAGCACCGTCCAGCTCGATTTCGCGGGCGCCGTCAGGGCCGGGGGGGCGAAGCGCAGCGCGGCGTTCGGCACCAGCAGAACGGCGTCGCGGGTGATGGTGGTGATCTCGGCGGTGCCCGTCATGCCGGGGCGCAGGCTCAGGTCGTCGTTGACCACCTGCAGCACGGCAGGGTAGGAGATCACCCCGTCCGTGTCCTGCGCCGCATAACCGACGCGGCTGATCACCGCCTGGAAGCGCCGGCCAGGCCAGGCGTCGACGGTGAAGGTCGCCGCCAGGCCCGCCCTCACCTGGCCGACGTCCGCCTCATCGACGTCGACCTCGAGCTCCATCTTCGTGAGGTCCTCGGCGAGGGTGAAAAGGGTCACCGCCTGCAGGGAGGCCGCCACCGTCTGGCCAGGGTCGACGTTACGCTCGAGCACCACGCCGTCGATCGGCGAGCGGATGTGGGCCTTGACGAGATTGGTCTCGTCGGTCTGCAGCGCCGCCTTGGACTGGGCGATGCCGGCGCGCGCGCTGGCCTCGTTGGCGAGCGCACGCGCAAGGTCGGCCTCGGCAGTGTCGACCTCGGTCTTCGACGGCACCTTGCCGTCGGAAAGCTTCGCTACCTCGCGATAGCGCGCGAGCTTGGCCTGGGCCTCCTTGGCCGTCGCCTCGGCCTGGAGCAGCGCCGCTTCGCTCACCGCCAGGGCCGCGCGCGACTTGGCCACCGCGTCCTGGAACTTGGAGAGGTCGAGCCGCGCCAGCACCTGACCCCGGGTGATCGGGTCGTCGTCGTCGACCAGCACCGCCTCGATGGTCCCCGACAGCTCGCTGCCGACGTCCACCTGGTTGGTGGGCTCCAGGTTGCCGGTGGCCGAGACCTTGACGACCAGCGGACCGACGACCGCCGGCTGGGTCAGGTACTGCGGCCCGCCCTCCGTACCGCCGTTCGAGAGTGCGACGTAGGCACCGATCAGCCCCAGCGCCAACGCCCCGCCGAGCAGGCCGAGACGCCGGCGCAGGCCCCCCCGGCGGCCGCTGCGGGCGAGGACCGCCTCCAGATCGGAGGCGGCAGGCTCTGGTCTCGCGGGCTCGTTCACGAAGTGCTCCTCGCGGGCTCGGGATCGCGGTCCGGCGACCAGCCGCCACCGAGTGCCTTGTAGAGTTGGATCTGGGCGCGGGCAAGGTTGCCGGTGGTGCCGGCGAGCTGCTCCTCCACGCTGAGCAGCGTGCGCTGGCTCTCGAGCACCGCGAGGAAGTCGGCCAGACCGCTCGCGTAGCGGTGCCGGGCGATCTGCAACGTTTCGCGCGCCGAGGCGGCCGTCGATTCCAGCTGCAGGCGCCGCTCGGCCGAATTCGCCACGGCGACGAGCGCGTTCTCCACGTCCTCGAGTGCGGTCAGCACGGCCGACTGGTACGCGAGCCGCGCCTGCTCGAGCCGCGCGTCCTGGACCGCGACGTTGGCGGCGATGCGCCCTGCGTCGAAGATCGGCGCGGTGATGCTGCCGAGCAGCGAGCGGGTCATCGCATCGCTGTTGCCGAGCGCCGCGAGCCCGAGCGCCTCCAGCCCGAGGGACCCCGACAGGGAGAAGCTCGGGTAGCGGGCGGCCTCGGCCTCACCCAGGCGCGCGGTCTGCGCCGCCAGCTGGCGCTCGGCGGCGCGCACGTCGGGGCGCTGACGCAGCGTGTCCGCGGGTATGCCCACGGCCACCCGGTCCGCGGCCAGGGGCACCCTGGCGGTCGCGGCGAGCCGGGCCTCCAGCTCGCCCGGCGTGCGACCCAGCAGCACGGCGAGGCGGTGCCGGGCCTCGGCTGCGGAGGTGCGCAGGGCCGGCAGCGCGGCGCGGGTGCTCTCCAGGTCGGTGCGCGCCTGTGCGACGTCGAGCTCGGACACCAGCCCCGCCTGGAGGCGCCAGCGGGCCAGCGTGTAGGTTTCCTCGCGGCTCGCCACGCTCTCCTCGGCGACCACGAACTGGCGTTCGGCAGCGCGCAGGTCGACGTAGTTGAGGGCGACCTCAGCGACCAGAGACACCCGGGTGTCACGCAGCTGGTCGGCGCTCGCGCCCACGTCGGCCTCGGCCGCCTCCAGGCCTCGCCGCAAGCCTCCGAAGATGTCCAGCTCCCAGCTGGCGTCGAAACCGGCGCTGTACAGCTCCATCGTGGCGCCGCTACCGCTCTCCTCGCTCGATCGGCGCCGGGAGCCCGACGCCGACGCATTCACCGTGGGGCCGAGTTGCGCACCGGCCAGCGACCGGCGGGCACGCGCTTCGCGCAGCTGTGCCTGCGCGGCGGCCAGATCGAGATTGGCGGCCAGCGCATCGGCGACCAGGCCGTCGAGCACCGGGTCGCGGAACTGCCGCCACCACTCCGCGAGCACCGCCGCATCCGGCGCGCGCCTGTCGCCGGGCCCACTCCACTGGGTCGGGGCGTCGGGCTCCGGCGACTGGTAGTCGGGGCCCACCGTGATACAGCCGGACGCGACGGCCGCCGCGAGCAGGATGCCCAGAGCGAGCGGGGGCCGCCCGAACGCGCGCAGCCGGTCCCCTGCGTCGCGCCCGGAACGAATCGCGGCCGTCGGTCCCAAAACTGGTTTGCGGATGAACACTGGGAGCGAAAGACACACGTCAGCTGGAGATGGCCGGTATCGGACGCGGCCCCCGAGATTCTAGACGACCGTTGCTCTTGCGCGGCAACGCATTCGGGCGAGAGGGTGCGGAGGAGTGGCGTGGAGCGCCTGGGGCGTCGGATACAGGAGGAAGAGGGGGCACCGCTGGATCCCCTGTGGACCCCGGCCTTCTGTTGCCCCTCTTGGATCCTCCGAGTTCTGCCCTAACCGCTTGTTTTTGTTGGTGGAGGCGAGGGGGATCGAACCCCTGACCTTCGCATTGCGAACGCGACGCTCTCCCAGCTGAGCTACGCCCCCAAATCCGGCCGGCATTATACATGCCGCTTGCGGTTTCGCCATACGCGGGCGAGCCAAGCGGGGCGAGCCGCGGGGCGCGGAGTCGGCCCCGCAGGGTGGCTCCCCGGACTCAGCCCTCCCCTTCTGCAGGGGGGCGCAGCTTCAGCCGCTCGCGCTCGAGTCGCACCACGAACTGGGCCAGGGGAACCTGGTCGCGGCGCTGGATCTGGATGAAGCGGGTGCCGACGAGGGTCCAGCGGGAGCCCTCCCGCCGGGCCACGTGGCAGACCTCGAGCTCGCAGCGCAGGGAGCGGCCCTCGGGAAAGAACACCAGGCAGTCGCTCAGGCGGTCCCCGCTCGCGAGGGGAACGGTGTCGGGCAGCTGCATGCGCAGGCCGAGACCGCCCGTGGAGACGTCGCGCACCTCGGCGACGAGTGTCCCTGCCTCGGGGTGCTGCGTGCGCAGGGTCGTGGCGTAGCCGGTGCCCACCGAGGCCCGATAGCTCGCGCGCCTCTGGTGGTAGTGGACCAGGTGGGGAAACGGGAGGGTGTAGACGGCAATCCCCCGTTCCACGGCGACGCTGGCCAGGGTTCCGCTGAACGCTACCTCGATGCCCGAGAGTCGGCAGGAGGCGCGCAGGGAGCGCTCGGCGAGGAACACGTCGTGGCCGTGCCGCGGGGAGATCTCGTCGAGGCGGAACGACCGTTTGCGCCGGTCCACCCGCAGGATGGTGGTGAGGAAGTACTCGTCGCTACCGGGCAGGCGCACAGATACCAGCGCACGCTCGTCCACGAGCTGCTGCAGGACCTTCGCGATTCGCTCGGGGTCGGTGAGACGGCGCTCGGCGCCCGGGACGGTCTCGGACGGCATTCCGGCGCCTTGCAGGCGAGTGACCCAGCGTTCGATGAGGCCCACGGGGATCCTCGTGGCCCGTGCGCGCGCCGGCGCGCAGGCCTCGTGTCGTCAAGCCGTCGCGAGCGGCTCGCTTCCGTCGGTGGGGCGTCGCTCCCCGCAGCGGTCGTACACCTCCGAGCCGGGGACCGTGCCGCGCAGGGTCGCCAGGACATCGCGGGCGAAGCGTCGGCTCATCTCGATCACGCCGCCGTTCACCAGATTCTGTTGGCGGCACCGCCGCAGGAGGTCCTGGAGCTCGTCCCAGAGGGGCAGGAGGTCTGCCATGCCCGTCTTCTGGAGGTTCTCGCGCAGGCTGGTATTCCCCCCGGGGAAGCCTGCGGCGCGGAGCAGGGCGGTCTGGCGTTCCGCCAGGGACTCCAGTGCGGCGATCAGGCGCTCCTTCTCGGCCGCCGCCTGCTCGATCGCCGGAAAGTCACGCCGCCCGAGCGCGTCACGCTCGAGCGCGAGCACCTCCCTCAGGCGCCCGGCCCGGGCGAGCTCGGCGCGCAGCAGTTCCGCGAGACCCTCACGCAGGGCTGGCGTCGCCATAGCGGGGCTCCGGAAGCATGAGCTCGAAGCGGATGATCTTGTCGGCCACCCGCGCGTTGTCGATTTCGTAACTGCCGTCCACCACGGCCTCGCGCACGCTGCTGACGCGGGCCTGGTCGACGACCGGAACGTGCTCGAGGGTTCGGGCAAGGGCCTGGACCTGGCTACCCAGCCCGGTGAGCGATACCCGGTCTCCGAGGGATGCCTGCCGCCCGGTATCCCGGGAGGCCGGTGCTGCAGGGGTCCCGGTGATCGCGTACAGGCCCGCGCTCCCGGCCTGCACGCCCCGCACACCCTTGATCTCACTCGTCATGACATTGGCTCTGGCAAGAAGGTTCTCTTGGCTTGGATATCGCGTTTTCGCGGCGAAACTTTAGCCGCCGAACCGGGATTCACATCCTCACCTCGACGCTTCCGTCCGGCGCGACGCGACCCTCCACGACGCGTTGGGAGCTCAGATTGCGCACGGAGACGACCTCTCCCACTGCGGCATCGCGCAGGGCCTCGCCCTGCATGCGGACGTCCACGCCGCCGACCCGGGCGACCAGGGTCACCCGCTCGCCACGGCGCACTCGCACGCTGCTCACGACGACCGAGGCGGTGAGGGGTTGCCCGGGGGCGACGGCGCGCTTCAGCGTGCGGCCGATCACGGTGGCAGGGTCGGGGAAGTAGCCCGCCGGGCCTGCCGTCAGGTCGCGCTCCTCCACGCGCAGGTCGGCCGCGGTGAGCACCGTGCCCGGGGTCGCCGGGCGGGCGAGGACCACCACCGGCCCGAACCGGCGTACCCGGGCGGGCACGAAGAGTGACCAGGGCCGTTCGCCGGTGCAGCGCACGCCGACGGTGATGCTGCCGGAGCGCGGTCCGCCCGGGGGCAGGGACAGCGAGAGCGGCTCCTCGCATCGGGCCAGGCGAAGGCGGGGGTCGAGCTCGTTGACCTCGATCCGAAGCTGGGGCGACTCGGGACCGACCTCTCGGGCGAGAAAGCCCCGCACCTCGGAACGGATGTCGTCAGGTGCGTGCAGAGGCTGGGCGGCCGAGAGGGCGGGCAGGAGCGCCATGACGATGGTCGCTGGGGGTGTGGGGCGCTTCACGGGTTGGCCCTCGATGCAGGTTGTTCCCGGAATCATAAAGTCTTTGCGTCGCGTTGACCCCGCATCTTGAGCCGACCCGAAGCCGAGCCGGAGCCTGCACGGGAGGCGGCCGGGCGCCCCCGAGGCCGACCGGCAACGGCGGCCGGCTCGAGGCCCGGCATTTGCCGCCGTCGGCAGGTCCTTGCCGATGAGTGGCACCACGCAGACCAGGGGGCGGGCCGGAAAGCCGCATCCGCGATGGTCGTCGCGAGTTGGCACGCTCTCTGCTATTTGCCCTGGCGAGCACACAACGCGGCAAAGGAAACATGGCGGCGACCCTCCAGAACCCGCTGGGGATCCACGAGCAGGCCCTGCTGGTGCGCGAGCGCCGTGCCGAGCTGCTCGCCCAGAATCTCGCCAACGCGGACACCCCCGGCTACAAGGCGCGGGACATGGACTTCCGAAGCGCGCTGGCGGCGGCCGAGGGGCAGCGTGGGGCGGGGACGCTGCGGACCACCCAGGCCCGCCACATCGCGGGCGGTGCCGGCGTCGACGGGGCGGGCGGGGCGGAGGTTCTCTACCGTACCCCGTCGCAGCCCTCCATCGACGGCAATACCGTGGAAATGGAGACCGAGCGCGGTGCCTTCCTGGAGAACTCGCTGCGCTACCAGGCCAGCCTGCAGTTCCTGGGGAGCCGCCTGCGCACCCTGACCACGGCCCTGAAGGGGGAATAGCACGTGTCGCTCTTCAAGATCCTGGATGTCGCGGCGAGCGGGCTCGCCGCGCAGAACGTCCGCCTCAACCTCACCGCCAGCAACCTCGCCAACGCCGATGCGGTGAGCAGCAGCGTGGGCGGGACCTACCGGGCGCGGCACCCGGTCTTCGCCGCCGTCTACGAGGCGGCGGCCCTGGAGGCCGACGGCGCACCCGGCGCGACGGGCGTCGGTGTCACCGTGACCGACGTCCTGGAGAGCAAGGAGCCGCTGAAGGCGGACTACCACCCGGAGCACCCCCTCGCCGACGAGCGTGGCTACGTCTATCGCCCCAACGTCAATACGGTCGAGGAGCTCGCCAACATGATCTCGGCCTCTCGGAGCTACGAGACCAACGTCGAGGTCATCAACACCTCCAAGCAGCTTCTGCTGCGAACCCTGAGCCTGGGCCAGTGAGCGCGGCCGCGGAGCAAGCGAGATGAGCACGACCTCGAGCGTGAGTGGAAGCAGCTTCGCGGGCCTCGGACTGGACCCGAGCACGAAGGCCGAGAGGGGGCGCACCGAGCTCGGGCAGGACGAGTTCTTCGAGCTCATGATCGCCCAGCTCGAGCACCAGGACCCCATGAAGCCGCTCGAAAGCAACGAGTTCCTCGGGCAGGTGGCCCAGTTCTCGGCGTTGAGCGGGATCCAGGAGATCCAGAAGTCGGTCGCCGACCTCGCGCTGTCGCTCACCTCGAGTCAGGCGCTGGAGGCCTCCACCCTGGTCGGGCGCGAGGTCCTGGTCCCCTCGAGCGTGGGGATGCTCGATGAGCAGGGGGCTCTCGAGGGGACCGTGTCACTCGGCGATTCCACCCAGGCACTCACCCTTTCGATCTACGCGCCGAGCGGGGCGCTCGTGCGCCAGCTCGACCTCGGTGCCCAGCCGGCGGGCGAGGCCGCGTTCCAGTGGGACGGCCTGACGGCAGCGGGGGCACGCGCACCCGCGGGGCTCTACACCCTGGCCGCCAGCGCAGGCGCCGGCGCGGGAACGGTGGCCGCGAAGACCTCGGTCGTCGCCCAGGTGGAGAGCGTCACCCTGGGGCGCGCGGGGGCGGAGATGCAGCTCAACCTCGCGGGCCTGGGCTCGGTCGGCCTCGGCACCGTCAGCGAGATCCAGTAGCCCGGCCCAGCGCACCGGCCCGGTACGGAACACGAAGAAGAGGAGCTCAGCATGGCATTCCAGATGGCGGTAAGCGGCATTCGCGCGGCAACTTCGGACCTCGACGTCATCGGCAACAACATCGCCAATGCCAACACCACGGGCTTCAAGGCGTCGCGCGCGCAGTTTGCCGACGTCTACGCGGCCTCCAACCTGGGAACCAGCAAGGACGCCATCGGCCAGGGCGTGCAGCTGTCCACGGTGGCGCAGCAATTCACCCAGGGGAACGTGGCCACCACCGACAACAGCCTCGACCTCGCCATCAACGGCGACGGGTTCTTCGTGGTGGAGGACAGCGAGGGCCGGTTCTACACGCGTGCGGGCGCCTTCGGTCTGGACGAACAGGGGTACCTGGTCAACGCCACGGGGCAGAGGTTGCTGGGTTTCCAGGTGTCCGACGGCGCGATCACCGGCGGCACGGGTCCGCTCAACATCCGCACCTCGAATCTTGCACCGAAGGCAACGGACGGCATTGCGGTCGAGGTGAATCTCGACGCGGCGTCAGAGGTTCTCTCCGCCGGCTTTGACCCAGAAGAGCCCAACTCGTACAACAATTCCACCTCGCTCACGGTCTACGACTCCCTTGGCCAGGAGCACCTGGCCACGACGTACTTCCGCAAGAGTGACGCCAACGATTGGACGGCGTATCTCTACCTGGACGACGCCGAGGTGGGGAGCACGGCTCTCGCGTTCTCGGAGTACGGGCAGCTCACTTCACCGGGCCTGACCAGCTTCGCCGGTGTGACCGTGGGGCCCGGTGTGGACGACATGACCCTCTCGCTCGACTTCACCGGCACGACCCAGTTCGGGGCGGACTTCGGGGTCAATGCCCTCGAGCAGGACGGCTTCACCACCGGCCAGCTCTCGGGCGTCGACATCGACGAGCGGGGGGTCGTGCTGGCGCGTTTCTCGAACGGGCAGACGGCCCCCCAGGGTCAGGTGATGCTCGCGAATTTCGGCAATCCCCAGGGCCTGCAGCCCAACGGGGACACGCTCTGGACCGAGTCGACCGACTCCGGCCCCCCGCTCATTGGCGCGCCCGGCACCGCGGCCCTCGGCCTGGTGCAGTCCGGGGCGCTCGAGGAGTCCAACGTCGATCTGGCCGCGCAACTCGTCAATCTGATCATCGCCCAGCGCAACTACCAGGCAAACGCGCAGGTGATTCAGGCCGAGGACGAGGTGACCCAGACCATCATCAACATCCGGTAGGTGCTGATCGGCCATGGACCGCATGCTCTACGTGGCGATGACCGGGGCGGCGCAGACGCTGAACGCCCAGGCCGCCAACAGCCACAACCTCGCGAACGCGGCGACTCCGGGGTTCAAGGCGGACCTGCACCAGTTCCGCAGCATGCCGGTGCTCGGCGAGGGGTTGCCCTCGCGCGTGTACGCACTCGGCGAGCGCCCGGGCGTCGACCACCGGGTGGGTGCGCTGCAGACCACGGGACGCGAGCTCGACGTGGCGGTGGAAGGCGACGGCTGGATCGCCGTGCAGGCCCCGGACGGCAGCGAGGCCTACACCAAGCGCGGCGACCTGCAGGTGAGCGTCAACGGGGTGGTCACGGACGGTGCGGGCCATCCCGTGATGGGGGACGGAGGCCCCATCGCGCTACCGCCCTTCGAGAAGCTCGATGTCGGCAGCGACGGGACGGTGAGCCTGCGCATGGTGGGGCAGGACGCGACCTCGCTCGCGGCGGTCGAGCGCATCAAGCTGGTCAAGGTCGACCCTTCCCGACTCGAGAAGGGCGAGGACGGACTCTTCCACCTGCGCGGGGGCGGAGAGGAGGGCGCCGACGCGAGCGTGCGTCTCGTGCCGGGCTCCCTCGAGGCGAGCAACGTCAACGCGGTGGACGCGCTGGTGCAGATGATCTCGCTGGCGCGGCAGTTCGAGCTGCAAGTGAAGATGATGGAGACCGCGAAGAGCAACGACGCGGCCGCGAACCAGGCGATGCGGATCGCCTGAGCAAGGAAGAGGAGACGCCCATGCATCCCGCACTCTGGATCGCCAAGACCGGCCTCGACGCGCAGCAGACGCAGATGGCCGTCGTCACCAACAACCTGGCGAACGTCAACACCACGGGGTTCAAGCGCGGGCGGGCCGTCTTCGCCGACCTGCTCTACCAGACCGTGCGCCAGCCGGGGGCCCAGTCCTCCCAGGACTCGCAGCTGCCCTCGGGCCTGATGCTCGGAACCGGTGTGCGCTCGGTGGCGACCGAGAAGCTCTTCACCCAGGGCAACATCGTGCAGACGGGCAACCAGCTCGACCTCGCCGTCAACGGCCGCGGCTTCTTTCAGATCCTGCTTCCGGACGGGACGCGCGCCTACAGCCGCGACGGTTCGTTCCAGCTGAGCGCGAACGGGGAGCTCGTCAACTCCAACGGCTATGCGCTGGACCCGGGCATCACCATTCCCGAGCAGACCCAGAGCGTCACCATCGGGGCCGACGGCACGGTGAGCGTGCTGGTCGCCGGCGAGTCGTCGCCGACGGAGGTGGGGCAGCTGCAGCTTGCCGACTTCATCAACCCGGCGGGCCTGCAGCCGATGGGCGAGAACCTCTTCCTCGAGACGGCGGCGAGCGGCGACCCCCAGGCGGCAACCCCGGGGGAGGACGGCGTGGGCACGCTGGTGCAGGGCTCGCTCGAGAGCTCGAACGTCAACGTGGTCGAAGAGCTGGTGAACATGATCGAGACCCAGCGGGCCTACGAGATGAACTCCAAGGCCATCGCCACGACGGACGAGATGCTGGCGTTCGTGACCAACAACCTGTGAGGCGGGCCGCCAGGATGAGCGAGCGAGGCCAGAGGGCGCCAGCGGGACTCGGCAGGGGGATTCTCCTCGCCGGACTGCTCGCGTCGGCGCTGGTGGGCTGTCAGTCCGTGCCCACGCGGGACCCGGAATTCGCCGCCGTGCGGCCGCTCGCGCCCGCCCCCCAGCCCGACCGGAACGGGGCGATCTACACGGGCGGCTACGGCGTCGCGGTGGCGGAGGTGGATTTCTTCTCCGACATCCGGCCCCGGAGGGTCGGCGACAGCCTGACCGTGGTGCTGAGGGAGAAGACGAACGCGAGCAAGAAGAACGCCGCCAAAGTCGAGAAGGAGACCGACATGACGGCCGTGAACCCGACGCTGTTCGGGCGCCTGCCGAACGTCACCATCGGCGGCAAGAAGTACACGCTCGAGCAGTCCCTGCAGTCCGACCAGGAGTTCGACGGTGAGGGCGAGGCGAGCCAGAGCAACAGCCTGACGGGCGAGATCACGGTGACCGTCGCGGAGGTACTGCCGAACGGCAACCTGGTGGTGCAGGGCGAGAAGATCCTGACGCTCAACCGGGGTCACGAGCACGTGCGTCTCTCGGGCATCGTGCGCCCGGAGGACGTGGCCACGGACAACACCGTGCCGTCGACGCGCGTCGCCAACGCGACGATCGTCTACTCGGGCGAAGGCGAGGTGGCCGACGCCAGCGCCATGGGCTGGCTCGCCCGCTTCTTCGTCAGCGCCTTCATGCCGTTCTGATCCCCCGGTGGCAAGGACCGGCAAGCCATTGCCGGCTTCCCCCACGCCACCGGGCGGTGCGCCTGCCTGCCGCCGCTGCCGCTGCCGCTGCCGCGACGCTCCCCGCGCCGCCGCGTGATATCTGGCACGGTGCCTGCTTGCCTTCTCCCCAGAACCGAACCTCGGGGTCCCCCATGAACCTGCGCCTGGCCGCTGTCGCCGCCTTTCTCGCCGCCACCCTCCTGCCAGCTGCCGTCCACGCGGAGCGGATCAAGGACCTGGCGAGGGTCTCCGGGGTCCGGGACAACCAGTTGATCGGCTACGGTCTGGTGGTGGGGCTGAACGGCACGGGCGATCAGACCGGCCAGACCCCCTTCACGGTGCAGAGCCTGAAGGCGATGTTGAACCGCTTCGGGGTCCAGATCCCGGCCGAGACACGCCTGCAGCTGAAGAACGTCGCAGCCGTCACGGTCAGCGGCAGCCTGCCGCCCTTCGCCAAGCCCGGCCAGGCCATCGACGTGACCGTGTCCACCATCGGCAACGCCAAGAGCCTGCGCGGGGGCACCCTGCTCATGACGCCGTTGAAGGGGGCGGACGGACAGACCTACGCCATCGCCCAGGGCAACCTGACGGTCGGTGGCTTCGGGGCGTCTTCGGACGACGGGGCGAGCAGCGTGACCGTCAACGTGCCGACGGTCGGGCGGGTACCGAACGGCGCCACCGTGGAACGGGCGTCCCCCGCCCAGCTCCGGGACGAGGGGGAGCTGGTCCTGAACCTCCTGCGCCCGGACTTCACCACGGCCAAGCGCATCCAGGACGCCATCAACCGCTCCCTCGGCGCGGGCACCGCGAGCGCCCTGGACGCGACCTCGGTGCGGGTCTACTCACCGCCCGACGCGTCCCAGCGCGTGGCGCACCTCTCCCACATCGAGAACCTGACCCTCAGCGCGGGGGAGGCGCCCGCGCGGGTCATCGTGAGCTCGCGCACCGGCACCGTGGTCATCAGCCGCCACGTGAGCGTCGGGCACGCGGCGGTGGCGCACGGGAATCTGGCGGTCACCATCACCAACCAGCCCTACGTGAGCCAGCCGGCGCCGTTCTCGGGCGGGCAGACGACCGTGGTGCCGGACTCGACCATCGACGTCCGGCAGGACCGCGCGCGCGCCTTCGTCTTCAACCCCGGGGTCTCGCTGCAGGACATCGTGCGCGCCATCAACCAGGTGGGCGCCGCCCCCAGCGACGTCGTGGCGATCCTCGAGGCGCTGCGCGAGGCCGGCGCCCTGCAGGCCGAGCTGGTCGTCATCTAGCGGGAGACCCGGGCCTTGTCCCTCTCGTCGGCCGCCAAGGCCAGCGCCCTGGACTTCCAGGGCTTCGCTGCCCTGCGCCAGGTCTCGCGCGAGCGGGCCGAGGAGGGGGCGACGCTGGTCGCGCGCCAGTTCGAGGGCATCATCCTGCAGACGATGCTACGGACCATGCGCCAGGGCCTGCCCGGCGACCCGCTGCTCTCCAGCGCGGGGAGCAAGATGTACCGGGACCTGTTCGACCAGCAGCTCGCCCTGCGGCTCTCCGAGTCGAAGAGCGTCGGCATCGCCGACCTGCTGCTGGAGCAGTTGCGGCGCAGCGGCGCGCTCGGCGGGGAGGCTGCCGGGACCTCCGGCGCCCAGGGAACGGGCGCGGCCGAAGGCTTGCCGGCGGGCGTACCCCGGCGCGGTCTCTTCCCGAGCGTGTCGGGCCGCCCCGAGGAGCGTGTATCGGGCGGCGTCGAGGAGCCCGCGGGGCCCGTCCGCTCGCCAGTGCTCCCCGACCCCCCCCAGACCGGGACGCAGGAGGACTTCATCCGCGCCGTGCGTCCCCACGCCGTGCTCGCCGCCCGGGAGATCGGCGTCGACCCCGACGTGCTCGTGGCCCAGGCCGCCCTGGAGAGCGGCTGGGGGCGCTCGACCATGCGTCGTGCGGACGGCTCCAACGCCCACAATCTCTTCGGCATCAAGGCCACTCCGTCCTGGCGGGGCGACGTCGTGACGGTCCCCACGCTGGAGTACGAGGGGGGCGTTGCGGTACGCCGCCAGGCGGCCTTCCGGGCCTACGGGTCCTACGCGGAGAGCTTCCAGGACTACGCCGCGCTGGTGCGGGACAGCCCTCGCTATGCCCGGGCCGTGGAGTTCGCCTCGGACCCGCGTGCCTACATGCGGGAGCTGCAGGCCGCGGGTTACGCCACCGACCCCGCGTACGCGGACAAGGTACTGGGGATCTGGCAGAGCAAGCTGGCCGGCCTCAGGTCGGCGCGCGCTTAGCCGCAACAGTCAGGAAAGGGGGGACGTCATGGCGGGCATGGGCATCCTGAACGTCGCCGTAACCGGGCTGACCGCGGCCAACCGGGCGCTGACCACGGTGGGCCACAACATCTCGAACGTCGATACCGAGGGCTACAGCCGTCAGCGGGTCGACATCGAGGCGCGCACCCCGCAGCTGGCCGGCGGCAGCTACGTCGGCAGCGGAGTCCGTGTGGCCAACACCCGCCGGGTCTTCGACGCCTTCGCGACCGCGCAGGTCCGCACCAGCAGCTCGAGTGCCGGCTATGCCGACACCTACTACGACCTGGCCCAGGGCCTCGACAACCTGCTGGCGAGCTCGGAGACCGGCCTCACCACCCCGTTGCAGAATTTCTTCAACGCGGCCGAGGACGTCGCGAGCGACCCCTCGTCCTCCTCCGCGCGCGAGGTCATGCTCGCCCAGGGGCAGACGCTCGCCAACCGCTTCCAAACCCTGGACCAGGCGCTCGGCGACCTGGACCGGAGGGTGGGCGAGGGCATCGCGGGCACGATCGAGGAGATCAACACCAGCGTCGCGGCCATCGCGGACCTGAACCAGGACATCCTGGTCGCGCGCGGGCGCAGCGGGGGCGCCGAGCCGAACGACCTCCTCGACCAGCGCGACGAGCTCCTGCGCCAGCTCGCCGGAAAGATCGGGATCACCGTCATCGAGCAGGACGACGGCAGCGTCAACGTGGCGACGGGGAGCGGCCAGTCCCTGGTCACGGGGAGCCGCACCGCGACGCTCGTGGTCCTGCCCGGGGAGGACGAACCGGGCCGGGTCGAGGTGGGATATCGCTCCGGCGACCACACCGCGAACGTCACCGGCCTGGTGGGAGGCGGCGAGCTGGGGGCCTTCCTGACCTTCCGGCAGGAGGTGCTCGACGAGGCCCGCGACGAGCTCGGCGGCCTCGCCAAGGGCGTCGCCGAGACCTTCAACGCCCAGCACCGCCAGGGCTACGGGCTCGACGGGGTCGGGGAGCGCGACTTCTTCGTCCCGCTGGACGCGAGCGTGCCGGCGCGCAGAGCCGCGGGGGAGTTCGGGGTGGCCATCGGGGACGGCGCGCAGATCGCCGCCGCGGGCAGCCCCGGTGCCTCCGGCGACAACGAGAACGCGCTCGCCCTGAGCGCCCTGCGGTCCGCGAGGACGCTGAACGGCGGTACGGCCACCTACGGGGACGCCTACGGCGCGCTCGTGGCCGAGGTGGGCACCCGCACCAGCCAGGCGGAGGTCAACCAGGCCGCCCAGGCGGCCCTGCTGGACCAGGCGACCGCCGCGCGCGCCGCCATCTCCGGGGTCAGCCTGGACGAAGAGGCGGCCGCCCTGATGCGCTACCAGCAGACCTACCAGGCGTGCGCCCAGGTCATCGCCGCCGCGAGCCTGCTCTTCGAGACCCTGATCGAGGCCGTTCGGAGCTAGCCATGCGGATCTCCACTTCCGAATTCCAGCGCCAGGCCGTGCAGGCGATGCAGGACAACCAGGCGCGCCTGGCCAAGACCAAGCTCCAGGTCGCCACCGGCCGCCGCATCCTGACCCCCTCGGACGACCCTGCGGGCGCGCGGCGCATCCTCGATCTGCAACAGACCATCCAGCAGCAGCGCCAGTACCAGCGCAACGGGGACGCGGCGCTGGACCGCCTGAGCCTGGAGGAATCCGCGCTCGAGGGCGTGACCACCGCCCTGCAGCGGGTGAAGGAGCTCGCGGTCAAGGCGGGCGGGGGGGGGCTCGCTGCGGCCGACCGGGCGGCGATTGCCACCGAGGTCTCGGAGGTCCTGGCCGAGGTGCTCGCCCTCGCGAACACGCGGGACGCGGGCGGCGACTACCTGTTCGCCGGCTACCGCGTCGACACCGCACCGTTCGAGAGCTCGAACGCAGGGGGGACCACGGCGTTCAGCTATGGGGGCGACGATTCCGGCCGGCGCATCCAGGTGGGCCCCAGCCTGCGCGTGCTGAGCGCCGACTCGGGACAGTCCGTTTTCGTCGACGTCCCGACGCAGGCGGGCGGGACCCGGGACCTGCTCTCCACCGTCCAGACGCTCGTGGACGCGCTCCAGGGCGCGGCCTCGGGGACCCTGGACGAGGCGGGCTACCGCAGCCAGCTCGCGGCCAGCCAGGACGACTTGGACCTCGCCCTGGAGCACGTCCTGACCGTACGCGCGAGCGTCGGCGCCCGCCTGAGCCAGGTCGAGGACCAGCAGGCGATGGCGGCGGAATTCGAGCTCTACGCGAAGGACAGCCTCTCCGCGCTCGAGGACCTGGACTACGCCGAGGCGACCGGCCGCCTTCAGCTGCAGCTCACCATCCTGCAGGCCTCCCAGCAGGCCTTCGCGAGCGTGCAGGGACTGTCGCTGTTCCACTACCTGTAGCCATTGGCGCTCGGGCGCCCCGCAAGATGCAATCGGGGCGCCACTTTTCTCACGCTCTCGGCATAAAGTCCCCCCCGGGGCCGGCCGCTAAGGGTCCCGGAGGCGGTGAATACGCACCTGCTGTGTATATCCGCCAGGTACCCACCTGAGCCCCGAGCGCCGCCGCACGGTGCGGGCCGAGGGCGAAAGGAGAAAGGCAATGGCTCAGACGATCAACACCAACATCATGTCCCTCAACGCCCAGCGCAACCTCGGCAAGTCCCAGAGCGCGCTGGCGACCTCCATGGAGCGCCTGTCCTCGGGCCTGCGCATCAACAGCGCGAAGGACGACGCCGCGGGTCTCGCGATCTCCGAGCGGTTCACCGCGCAGATCCGGGGACTCAACGTTGCGGTCCGCAACGCCAACGACGGCGTGTCGCTCGCCCAGACGGCCGAGGGCGCCCTGGGGTCGGTCACGGAGAACCTGCAGCGGATCCGGGAGCTCGCCGTCCAGTCGGCGAACGCGACCAACAGCGCGAGTGACCGGGATGCGCTCCAGGCCGAGGTCGACCAGTTGATCGCCGAGATCGACCGCGTCGCAACGCAGACCAAGTTCAACGGCGTCGCCCTCCTGGACGGCTCCTTCTCAGCTCAGGACTTCCAGGTCGGCGCCAATTCCGGAGACACCATCACTCTCGACGCAATTACCGACGCCACAACTGCGACTCTGGGTGTGGACGCGGTCGATATCGGTGATGGGGGTGACCCTGCCGCGGCACTCGGGCTGGTCGACACCGCTCTGGATACGATCAACAGCGCGCGCGCCACGCTGGGTGCGGTGCAGAACCGTTTCGAGTCGACGATTGCCAACCTGCAGACCGCGGCCGAGAACATGTCGGCAGCGCGCTCGCGCATCCAGGACGCCGACTTCGCGGCCGAGACCGCCGAGCTCACCCGCACGCAGATCCTGCAGCAGGCGGGTATGGCGATGGTGGCGCAGGCCAACGCGGCTCCCCAGAACGTGCTGACGCTGCTCCAGTAGTCGCATGACGGTGGTACGCCCGGGGCCCTCGCCCCGGGCGGGTTGTTTATGGGTGCGCGGGAGGTGAAACGTCATGGCGAATGACGTGCGACTGCAACCCGTTCTGCCACCGGTCCGTCCGTCGAGTTCCGTCGCAGCGAGCCAGGGAGAGGCTCGGACGTTTCACTCCATCGGGCGCCCACCGCCCGAGGGTGCTCAGCCCACGCAGGGGGCGGCGGTTGGACGGCAGGAACTGTCGGAGCTGGCGGAGGAGTTGAGTGAGCTGGCGCAGGTCGTCCGGCGGGAGCTCGACTTCAGCGTGGACGAGGACAGCGGACGTACGGTGATCCGGGTCGTGGACTCTGAGACGGGCAAGCTGGTTCGCCAGATCCCCCCGGAGGAGGTGTTGACCCTGGTCGCGCGGTTCAGGGAGTGCCAGGCCGGTCTGGTGGAAGAGCAGGCGTAAGGGAAGCAGCCGGCGTAAGGGTTCGTTGGCTGTATCCGTGACGTACCCGGGGGCGGCAGGGCACAGGGCCGGCCGCCCCCGGTTCTTCAGGGGGCACGCGCGGCGCAGGCTATGAGCACCATCACCGCCTTGGGCGTCGGTTCCGGTCTCGACATCGCCGACATCGTCAGGCAACTCGTGGCGGCCGAGCGCTCGCCGGTGCAGACGCGTCTCGACTCCCAGGAGAAGACCCTCGAGGCCAAGCTTTCGGCCTTCGGGACGCTGAAGTCCGCGCTTGCGCAATTCCAGACGGGCCTCGGAGAGCTGAGCGAGGTCGGCGCCTTCCTCGCCCGCACGGCGAGCTCGGGGAGCGAGGAGGTGTTCACCGCCTCTGCGGGTACCTCGGCGGCGCCCGGGACCTTCGATCTGGTCGTCCAGCAGCTCGCCCAGAGCCACAGCCTGGTCTCGGAGGGTTACGAGAGTGCCAGTGCGGGCGTCGGGACCGGCACGCTCACGATCTCGGTGGGTGGGAATTCCTTCTCGGTTGCGGTGGATGCCGCCCACGGCACGCTCGCCGGGGTCCGCGACGCCATCAACGGGGCGAGCGACAACTCCGGCGTCGTGGCCAGCGTCATCCGCGTGGACGGAGCCTCGGGCGGCACGGTGGCCAAGCTGGTCCTGACCTCGACGGTGACGGGCACGGAGGGCTCCCTCACGGTCGCCGTCGACGATGCGGACGGCGTGGACGGGGACACCTCCGGACTTTCGGCGCTCGCCTACCTGCCGAGCGACACGTCTCCGGCCATCACGAATCTGACCGAGCTGCGCGCGGCCCAGGACGCGAAGCTGACGCTCGACGGGCAGGCGGTGACGAGTTCGAGCAACACGGTCGACGACGCGATCGAAGGCGTGACCCTGACGTTGCAGGGGGTCTCCGGGAAGGACGCGAGCGGGGCCTGGAAGTCGTCGAGGCTCGCCATTGCCATCGACCCCTCCGCGGCCGCGGAGCGGGTCCAGGGCTTCGTGACCGCCTACAACGCCGTGCTCGACGCCATCCGGTCGGTGGCGAGCTACGACGCCTCCAGCCGGGAGGCGACGGCGCTCTTCGGCGACTCGGCCGTACGCGGCCTGCAGTCCCGGCTGCGCGCGGAGTTGAGCCGCGTCGTCTCGGACCTGCCGGCGGGGGCGGCGAGCCTCGCGGAGATCGGTGTCCGGACGGGGCGGGACGGCAAGCTGGAGCTGGATCAGGACCGGCTCCACGGCGCCCTCAACTCCAACCTGGATGCGGTCGCCAAGCTCTTCGCGGGCGAGGGAGGCTGCGCGCAGCGCCTGGACGACCTGGTCTCCAGCTACCTCGACGCGGACGGGATCATCGAGTCCCGGACCGAGGGTCTGAACGGGCGGCTGGAGGCCATCGAGGCGCAGCGCGAGGCGCTCGAGCGGCGAATGGAGAGCCTCGAGGCGCGCCTGCTCAAGCAGTACACGGCGATGGACACGCTGGTGGCCCAATTGCAGACGACCTCCAGCTACCTGACCCAGCAGTTGGAGTTGTTGAAAACACAAACGAGCCAGTGAGGCCCCCAGGGGCCTCGCCACCGGGAGACCTGACAGAACATGAACGCGATGCTCCGCAACGCGCTCCGGCAGTACAGTAGTGTGGGTGTCCGGTCGGGCGTGGAGGACGCGAGTCCCCATCGCCTGATCCAGATGCTCCTCGAAGGGGCGCTGGCGCGGATCGCGGCCGCCATCGGTCATCTGGACCGGGGCGACGTGGCGGAGAAGGGCAGGAGCATCGGGCTCGCGATCTCCATCATCGGCGGGCTGCAGTCGAGCCTCGACACCGACCGGGGCGGGGACGTCGCGGGGAACCTGGACCGGTTGTACGAGTACACGGCTCGCCGCCTCCTCGAGGCCAACGCGAGGAACGACCGCGGGGCGCTGGAGGAGGTTCACCACCTGCTGTCGGAGGTCAAGGGGGCCTGGGACTCGATCGGACCGCGTGTCGGAAGCGGGGCGCCCGTCACGTTTCCGTCCCCCGCCCGGGTCTAGACTCTCCCCGGGAGCGTTTCGCAGGGGACGAGGAGCCATGAGCAACCTTCGAGACCTGGAGGCCGCCCTGGGGCTGACCACCGCCATGCTGGAGGCGGCCCGAGCCGGAGACTGGAACCACCTCGTGGAGCTCGAGGCCGAGCGGGGGGCGCACATCGCGGCGGCCTTCGAGGGCCCGGTCACGGGCCTGGACGCTCCGCTCTTCGCCGAGGTGGCCCACCGTATCCTGGCCCTGGACCGGCAGGTCGTCGCCCTGGGCGAACAGGGCCGCGTGAGCCTTGCCGAGGCGCTCAACCAGATCCGCGTCGGCCGCCGGGCTCAGGTCGCCTACGCGGCGGGGGGGCGCTGACCCGGCATGGCCGACGGCCCCGCGGCGGGCGCCGAGCTCTGCTGGGAGGACTGGCTCCCCCTCGGTTGGCGGCTCGCCCCGAATGTCTCGGGGGCCGAGCTCTCCCACCTCTACGACGCGGCGCTGACGCGCCTGAACGCCGTGCTGACCGTCGGTGAGGCCCTCGCCGCGGCGGAGTCCTCGGATGATGCCCCGCCTCGCGCCCAGGACATCCTGCGCCTGGAGGCACGCCTGAATCTCCTGCTGGCGATGGTCGGCGAGCTGCTGGCGGCCCAGCGCCCGCGCCCCCCGGCCCGGGCCGTGCGCCTGGGCGGAGGCTGGGTCGAGTGGCGCGATCCCCACCCCCCCGCGGCCGGAGACCCCGTCGCGATCGAGCTGTACCTGAACCCGTCGATACCGGACCCCGTGACGCTGCCGGCGCGGGTGGAGGCCGTGGGGGACCCCGGCCAGGGCGCGGCGGTCGTCCGGGCCACGTTCCTCGAGATCCCTCCCAACGTCCTCAACGCCATCGAAAAGTTGATCTTCCGTTGGCACCGGCGTCGCGTTGCCGAACAACGCCGGGTATCGCCGCCAAAATTTTGACATTTCCCCTCCGGGCAGCTTTACTGTTGCAGAAATAAACATCGTGGGGACGAGCGGTTAGCTCGCTTGCCTCACGTTCTGCTCAAGCTGCCGGGGGCCGGTCATGAAGCGCGTGCTCGTGGTGGACGCGGACGGGGAGCGCCGTCGCTACCTGCAGGACGTCCTGGAATTCCTCGAGTACGAGGCGCTGCCGGTCGCTTCGGTCGCCGAGGGCGCCGAGCATCTGAGCGGCGAAGGCCGCGCCGACATCGTCCTGTTGGGGCCGGCGCCGAGCGAGCGCGAGCTCGCGGAGAGCTTCCGCGCGGTCAAGTCCGCGGACAGCTTCATCCCGGTGGTGCTGGTCGTGTCGCCCGAGTCCCGGGGCGAATCGAGCCGGGAGCTGGCCGAGGGGGTCCTCGCGCGGGTGACCCTGCCGCTCCGCCACCAGGCCCTCCAGCACGCCCTGCAGCAGGTGGACGTGTATCTCGAGAACCGCTACGCCAGCGGCAACACCCGCTCCCTGGAGCTCTTCCGCAGCCTGGTGGGTACCAGCGCGGCGGTGCGGCGGGTGCGGCGGATGATCGAGCAGGTGGCGGACACCG
>CALMKJ010000008.1 GCA_937867305.1 uncultured Ectothiorhodospiraceae bacterium
ACCATCGACCTCGCCGATCGCCAGTTGGGTCCGATCGACCCACAGGCGACGGGAGACAAGCATGCGCTCGCCAAAATCAGGCGACTGCAGAAGCTCGGCATTCGCGATCTGGTCACCCGTCTCCCGCTCGGGTGGGCCCTGTCGCGTGCTTCCGTGTTCCAGATCTACCTGCAGTCCGGGAGCTTCAAGCGATGCAAGCCGGACGACAAGTTCGTGCAAACGGACCGACTCCACTTTTCAACGGACTGCGCCAAGCTCCTCATCTATCACCAGCTCAGAGGGGATGATCTGACCGCGGAGCTGGCCAAAAAACGGCAGTGATACCGGCGCGCAGAAGTTTTGACTTATGCGCGCCGGTAGTGCGCCTCGAAGGCGCGGAGTGTCAATGGAGGAAGGTTCCATCCAGGGAGTTGTCGATTGACCTGGAAGCTGACGAGCGGTGTGGCTGGGCAACTGGCCATGCCGAAGCCTCGTGACAAAGGTGGCCTTGGGCCATCGAGCGATCCAGCAGGCCGTAACACGCGTGAAGCCCGAGCAGGCCTCGAAAAGCACAGGTGCGGACGCCGACCCTTCTACCGTCAGGGGAAGGCAGCTCGCGACGGGAAGCAATCGACACGCGCACCGTCTCGGTCCGCCGGGGTAATGGGCACGGCATGTTGGAAAGGCACTTCGCGTTACCCGAGGGAGACCCATCCGGTTGTGGGAGACTGCAACATCGCTTCTGGCGGTGGGCCGGGCGGGAGTCGGAGAGGGCCATAGTACCGCCGAAGCCGGGTAATGCCGGCGGAGGGAAGGGCCCTCACTTCAGGCATGCTTCTCGAAGCAGCCGAGGCCAGGGAGATTGGCATTGAGCCTGACAAAGCCCGAGAAGGTCCGGACGCTGCAGAGGAAGCTCTACGGCAAGGCGAAGGCCGAGCCCGAGTTCCGCTTCTATCAGCTCTACGACAAGGTCTGGCGGGCCGACATCCTCGCCTACGCCTATGCGCTCGCGCGGGAGAACCGCGGCGCGCCGGGCGTGGACGGCGTGACGTTCGCTCAGATCGAGGCAGAGGGGGTAGAGGCGTGGCTCGCGGCTCTCGGGCTCGAGCTGCGCGAGAAGACGTACCGGTGTCAGCCGGTGCGGCGGGTGACGATCCCGAAGGCGGGTGGTGGGGAGCGGCCTCTGGGCATTCCCACGATCCGCGACCGGGTGGTGCAGACCGCCGTCAAGCTGGTGATCGAGCCGATCTTCGAGGCAGACCTCGAGCCGAACACACACGGGTATCGGCCGGGCCGCTCCGCAACGGATGCGATCCGGCAGGTCCATGAGCTGCTCCTGGCCGGCTACACCGATGTGGTGGACGCCGACCTGTCCAAGTACTTCGACACCATCCCGCACGCCGAGCTGATGCAGTGCGTGGCGCGGCGGATCGTGGACCGGCAGATCCTCAGCCTGATCAAGATGTGGCTGAAGGCGCCGGTCGAGGAAACGGACGGCCAAGGGAGGCGGCGGCTGACGGGGGGCAAGAGCAGCACGAAGGGAACGCCACAAGGTGGCGTGATCTCGCCGCTGCTGGCGAACCTCTACATCAACCGTTTCCTGAAATACTGGCGCTTGAGGGAGAGGACCGAGGCGTTCAGCGCCCATGTCGTCTCCTACGCCGACGACTTCGTCATCCTCTCGCGCCGCAATGCCGGCGAGGCCCTGACGTGGACGCGCGGCGTCATGCGTCGGCTCGGGTTGACGATCAACGAGGCCAAAACCTCGGTGAAAGACGCCCGCATCGAGCGGTTCGACTTCCTCGGCTATACGTTCGGGCCCCACTGGGGCTCACGAGGCGGGCGTGTGTGTCCGGGCGCCAGTCCGTCGCAGAAGAGCATCGGACGCGTCAGGAAGCGGGTGAGTGGCATCCTGGTGGCGGGCAACCCCGGCACGTGGGACGAGGTACGTGACGAGCTGAACGCAGTGCTGCGTGGCTGGTCGGGCTACTTCTCCTACGGCTGGCGGCTGAAAGCCTACCGCGCTGTCGATCGCCATGTGACGGAACGCGTGCGGGGATTCCTCACGCGGAGGCACAAGGTCAGAGGCCGTGGCTACAAAGAGCTACCCGACGGGCGTATCCACGGGGAGCTCGGAGTCGTGCGTCTCGTCCAGGCTGGTGCCGGCCGGAAACCGTGGACCTTGACGTGAAGCCTGTCGGAGAGCCGGATGCGGGAAACCCGCACGTCCGGTTCGATGAGCGGGGAGAGGAAACGGAGTGATGGGCCCAGTCAGCCCCCAAAACCGCCGCGCCTCTCCTCGACTCTACTCCGCGCGCGGGGTTGGTGGGGCGGCCGCGCGCAAACAAAGGTGGAATACCGGCGCGCCGCACAATGGCCAAGAGAAAGAACTTTGGCGCGCCGTTATGAGACGGTGCGTGGTGCGG
>CALMKJ010000009.1 GCA_937867305.1 uncultured Ectothiorhodospiraceae bacterium
CCACCCCCTTCCCCTCCCCGCCGCGCTGCCGATCTCCGCCCCCGGGCGCGCCGGTCGCGACACCGGCCGCCCCCGCGCCGGGCGCGCCCGCCGCGGCGTCCCCCGCGCCGGTGACACCGGTCGTCGCGGCCAGGGCCCACCTGCTCCTCGACTTCCACACCGGCCAGGTGCTGAGCGAGCAGAACGCGGACGCCCGCCTGGAGCCCGCCAGCCTCACCAAGATCATGACGGCCTACGTCGTCTTCGACGCGCTGAAGAACGGCAAGATCCGGATGTCGGACCAGGTCGTCATCAGCGAGCGGGCCTGGAAGATGGGCGGCTCGCAGATGTTCATCGAGGTGGGCAAGCAGGTCTCCGTGGAGGACCTGCTGAAGGGGATGGTGATCCAGTCCGGCAACGACGCGTCGGTCGCCCTCGCCGAGCACGTCGCCGGCAGCGAGGACGTGTTCGCCAGCCTGATGAACCGGCACGCCGAGCGTCTGGGGATGGTGAACAGCCACTTCACCAACGCGAGCGGCCTGCCCGACCCGGCCCTGTACACGTCGGCCCGTGACCTGGCGACCCTCGGTGCCGCGCTGGTGCGGGACTTCCCCGAGTACTACCCGCTGCACGCGATGCGGGAGTTCACCTTCAACAACATCGTGCAGCAGAACCGCAACCGGCTCCTCGGCCTGGAGGCGGGGGTGGACGGCATCAAGACCGGCCACACCGCGACGGCGGGCTACTGCCTGGTGGTCTCCGGCGAGCGCGACAGCATGCGCCTGGTCGGGGTGCTGATGGGCGCCGAGAGCGAGAAGGTGCGCACCGCCGAGGCCCGCAAGCTGCTCGGTTTCGGCTTTCGCTTCTTCGAGGGCCAGAAGCTCCACGCCGCCAATGTCTCGCTCGCCCGGACCCGGGTCTGGAAGGGCGAGGTGAAGGAGCTCGACGTGGGGGTGGCCAGCGACCTCCTGGTGACGGTGCCCCGGGGGCAGGCGGGCAAGGTGTCCGAGACCCTGGAGTTGAACCCCAGGATCGTGGCCCCGCTGCGCAAGGGGGACACCGTCGGCACGGTGAAGGTCCTGTTCGCGGGCAAGGAGCTGGCGAGCCGGCCGCTCGTCGCGCTGCGCAACGTCGAGCAGGGGGGCTTCGTGCGCCGCTGGGTCGACGCCGCCTGGCTCTGGTGGAAGGGGTAGGGGAGCGAGGCCCCCGAGGGGGGCCCCGTGGTGCTGGTGACCGCGACCTACCTGGCCGTGGGCAGCGTCGCCGGGGTGCTGGCGGGGCTGCTCGGGGTCGGGGGCGGGCTCGTCATCGTCCCGGCCCTCGCGTGGGTCTTCCAGGAGTCCGGCTTTCCCGCTTCGGCCGTGATGCACATGGCCGTCGGGACCTCCCTGGCCACCATCGTCGCCACCGCCGCGTCCTCCGTGCGGGCCCACCACGCGCGAGGGGCGGTGCGCTGGGCGCTCGCCGCGCGCCTTGCCCCCGGGGTGATGGCCGGCGCCCTGGCCGGGGCGGCTCTGGCGGCAGGGCTCTCGACCCGCTGGATGACCGGGCTGTTCGGGTTGCTCGAGGTCCTGATCGGGGGCTACATGCTCGCGAAGCAGGAGCGGGGCCCGGCCGAAGCGGGCGGCCCGATGCCCGGGACGCTTGCCGTCGCGCTCGCGGGTGCCGTGATCGGCACGGTGTCGGGGGTGGCGGGGATCGCCGGCGGGACGCTCACGGTGCCGCTCCTGGTGCGCTGGCGCGTTCCGGTCGCCCAGGCGATCGCGACCTCTGCCGCCGTGGGCCTGCCCATCGCGATCTCCGGGGGTCTCGGCTTCGTCGCCACCGGTTGGGACGCGGCCCTGCCGCGGGGGAGCCTGGGGTATGTCTATCTGCCCGCGGTCCTCGGGATCGCGCTCGCCAGCGTCAGCTTCGCGCCCCTCGGGGCGCGGCTGGCGCATCGGCTGCCGACAGGGGTGCTGCGGCGGGTCTTCGCCGTCTTCCTGCTGCTGGTGGGGACGCGACTGCTGCTGAGCGCGATCTCGTCCGCCTGATCGCCGGGGCCCCCGCGGGCCCGCGCCCACACGGGCCGGATGCGCTTGCGGGCCTTCAGGCCTGCCGGCGCATCGAGTCGAAGAACTCGGCGTTCAGCTTGGTGGCCTTGACGCGCTCGAGCAGGAACTCCATCGCCTGGATCTCGTCCATCGGCTGCAGCAGCTTGCGCAGGATCCAGGTCTTCTGGAGGATGTCGGGCGCGAGCAGGAGCTCCTCCTTGCGGGTGCCCGAGCGGTTGATGTTGATGGCGGGGTAGACCCGGCGCTCGGCGATCTTCCGCTCCAGGTGCACCTCCATGTTGCCGGTGCCCTTGAATTCCTCGTAGATCACGTCGTCCATGCGCGAACCGGTGTCGATGAGCGCGGTGGCGAGGATGGTGAGGCTGCCGCCTTCCTCGATGTTGCGCGCCGCGCCGAAGAAGCGCTTCGGGCGCTGCAGGGCGTTGGCGTCGACGCCGCCTGTCAGGACCTTGCCCGAGGCCGGGACGACCGTGTTGTGGGCCCGGGCGAGGCGGGTGATGGAGTCGAGCAGGATGACCACGTCCTTCTTGTGCTCGACCAGGCGCTTTGCCTTCTCGATCACCATGTCGGCGACCTGCACGTGGCGGGTCGCCGGCTCGTCGAAGGTGCTGGCGACCACCTCGCCGCGCACGGAGCGCTGCATCTCGGTGACCTCCTCGGGCCGCTCGTCGATGAGCAGCACGATGAGGTAGCACTCCGGGTGGTTTGCCGCGATCGAGTGGGCGATGCTCTGCAGCATCATGGTCTTGCCCGACTTCGGCGGGGAGACGATGAGTCCGCGCTGACCTTTGCCGATGGGCGCGATCAGGTCGATGATGCGGGGCGTCAGGTCCTCGGTCGTGCCGTTGCCGACCTCGAGCTTCAGCCGCTTGTCGGGAAAGAGCGGGGTGAGATTCTCGAAGAGGATCTTGTGCTTCGCGGCCTCGGGCGTGTCGAAGTTGATGTCGTTGACCTTGAGCAGCGCGAAGTAGCGCTCCCCCTCCTTGGGGGGCCGGATCTTCCCGGAGATGGTGTCCCCGGTGTGCAGGTTGAAGCGCCGGATCTGGCTCGGCGACACGTAGATGTCGTCGGGCCCCGCCAGGTAGGAGCTGTCGGCCGAGCGCAGGAAGCCGAAACCGTCCTGCAGGATCTCGAGCACCCCGTCCCCCGAGATGTCCTCGCCCTTCTTCGCGTGGGCCTTCAGAATGGCGAAGATGACGTCCTGTTTGCGCGAGCGGGCGACGCCCTCGATGCTCATGGACTCGGCGATCTCCATGATCTCCGAGGCGGGTTTGCGCTTCAGCTCCGTTAGGTTCATGAGGGGTATGGGACCGATGGTCTCTGGCGGCGGGGTGGACGGATATGCACCACACCGGCTATCACGCCGAGAGTCGTGACGCCGGGGGCGACGGTTGTTGGAGGGCGCTGGTTAGAGAGAGGATTCAGCGTTTGCGCTAAAGGCTAGCACTCCCTCCGGGAGGCGTCCAGCAACACGGGGGATGCCGGACGTGCCGGCGGCTAGATGTGGCTCTCGATGAACGCGGACAGCTGCGACTTGGAGACCGCCCCCACCTTCGTGGCCTCCACGCTCCCGTTCTTGAACAGCATCAGGGTCGGGATCCCGCGGATGCCGTAGCGAGGCGGGGTGACGGGGTTCTCGTCGATGTTCAGCTTCGCCACGGTCAGCCGACCGGAGTACTCCTTCGCGATCTCCTCGAGCACCGGCGCGATCATCTTGCAGGGACCACACCACTCGGCCCAGTAATCGATGAGGACGGGTTTCTCGGACTTCAGGACGTCGTGCTCGAACGAGTGGTCGGTGATGGACCTGATCAGGTCGCTCATGTACGGGCGTCTCCTCCGGTAGGCAGATAGCTTTTGATTATACCGGACAACGCACTGCAAGTGAGCGTCCCTTTTCGGATATCCTGTGCGCCATGGCCGACGAAAGCTATCTGACAGACGTGGAGGTTGCCAGCCTCGGGCTGGTGGAGCCCCTGCTGCGGGGCGCCGAGGACGCGGGGTTCCGCCTCTGTACCCGGATCCAGGCCGAGGCCATGCCCGTCGCGCTGGCCGGGCGGGACGTGGCAGGTCAGGCACAGACGGGGACCGGGAAGACCGCCGCCTTTCTCCTGGCCGCGATGCAGTACTTGCTGACGCGTCCCCCGGCGCCGGACCACCGGCCCGGTCAGCCGCGCGCGTTCATCCTGGCGCCGACCCGCGAGCTCGCGGTCCAGATCGGCCGGGACGCCGAGGTCCTCGGGCGGCACACGGGACTGCGTACCGTCGTGGTCTACGGTGGCGAGGGGTACGACCAGCAGCGGGAGGCGCTCCGTCAGGGCGTCGACGTGCTGGTGGGCACGCCGGGACGCGTCATCGACTACTTCCGCCAGCACGTCTTCACGCTCTCGGGGGTCCAGGTCGCGATCCTGGACGAGGCCGACCGGATGTTCGACCTGGGTTTCCTGAAGGACATCCGATTCCTCCTGCGCCGTCTCCCGCCCCCCGAGGACCGGCTCAACATGCTGTTCTCGGCGACCCTGTCCTACCGGGTGACGGAGCTCGCCTACGAGCACATGAACAACCCCACCATCGTGAACGTGGCCCCCTCGCGGATCACGGCCGAGAACGTCACGCAGGTCCTCTACCACACCGCGGTGGAGGAGAAGCTCAAAGTGCTGGTGGGGCTCATGCGCCGCATGGACCCGAAGCGCAGCCTGGTGTTCACGAATACCCGGCGGGCCGCGGAGCGGGTCCGGGACATGCTGGTGGGGAACGGCTTCGACGCGGAGGTGCTCTCGGGGGACGTGCCCCAGCGCACGCGCCTGAAGCTGCTGGGGCGCTTCACGAGCGGCGAGCTCCCGGTCCTGGTGGCGACGGACGTCGCCGCGCGCGGGCTGCACATCCCCGAGGTGAGTCACGTCTTCAACTACGACCTGCCCCAGGACGCCCAGGACTACGTCCACCGCATCGGGCGCACCGCGCGGGCGGGTGCCACGGGGGACGCGGTCAGCCTCGCCTGCGACGAATACGTGTTCTCCCTGCCGGAGATCGAGGCCTTCATCGGCCACAAGATCCCGGTGGCCCCGGTGACCGACGACCTCCTGACGAAGCTCGTGCCGCCGGTGCGGGGCGAGCGCCGCGAGCGCGTCCAGCGCGGGCGCCCGGGGGAGCGTGGGCGCCCGGGAGAGCGTGCGCGTTCCGGGGAGCGAGCGCGTTCCGGGGAGCGAGCGCGTTCCGGGGATCGTGCGCGCTCCGGGGAGCACAGGCGGCGGGCGGCCAGGCCGGCGGGGCCCTCTGCGGGGGCGGCGAATACCGCGGCGGTGAATACCCCGGTGGTGAATACTGCGCCGTCGAGTGCCGGAGAGGCGACTGCCGGGGAGGCGCGCAAGCCGCGCCGTCGGCGTCGGCGCAAGGCCCCCTCCGGCGCGGCGCCTGGCGAGTCGTCCTCGGGCCCCGGCCCGGGGGGTTAGCCCGGGCGCAGGGGAGGTGCCGGGGACCGGTCCGGGGCTTCGCGCTCCGGCCTCAGCCCAGGTGGCTCCTCAGCCAGCCGTCGACGTCCGAGCCCTCCTCGGGGGACACCGAGTGCGCCATGGGGTAGCGCCGGTACTCCACGAGATAGCCGGCCGCCGTCAGGGTGCGGGCGGATTGGTCCCCCAGGCCCACCGGTATGATGGGGTCCTGGTCGCCGTGGCCGATGAACACGGGCAGGCCCCGGTTCGCGGCCGAGGCCTCCGCCTCCAGCCGGTCCGGCAGGGCCAGGTAAGTGGACAGGCCGATCAGTCCCGCCAGCCGCTCCGGGTAGCGCAGCCCGGCCTCCAGTGCCACGACCCCGCCCTGGGAAAAGCCGGCGACGACGACCCGGTGGGGCGGAATGCCGCGCGCGGTCTCCGCCCGCAGGAGCGCGGTCACGCGGGCCACGGACTCGTCGATCCCACGCTCGTCCCGGTCCCGTCCGAAGTCGGTGTGGAGGACGTCGCACCACGCGCGCATCACGTAGCCGCGATAGGCCCGGATGGGGCGCGCCGGGGCGTGGGGCAGCACCACCCGCAGGCCGCGCTCGGTGAGCCCGAGCTCCCGGACGAAGGGTACGAAGTCGTGGCCGTCGGCGCCCAGGCCGTGGAGCCAGACGACGAGCCCCGTCGCGGGGACGGGGGGCTCGAGGGTGACGCCCTCCTCGGTCTCGGTGAGTCGCTCGCGCATGGGGAGACTGTGCCTGCCGAGGGCGGCGCCCGCAAGGCCTGGACGAGAGGGCGCGTCGCCCCCGCCGGGCTCACCGCGTGACCCACCGCGCTATACTGGCACGCCATGCGCTCTGCACCGAATCCAGGTTCTTCCCCCCGAGGCCCCGTGCGGCTCCTCGGTGTTCTGGGGCTGGCGATCGGGGCGGTCGCCTGCGGCATGCGGGGCGACCTCTATCTGCCTCCTCCACCTCCGCCTGCGCTGCCGGCCCCTGCCGGCGCCGGTGCAGTCCGTGCGCCCCAGCCGGCGTCGCCGGCCGAGCCGCGAGTGCCGGAGCCCGCCCCCTGAGGATTGCCCCATTCTGGTGCGGTGCGGGGCGGCGTGCACGGTCCTGGTGCGCCAGGGCCGCCACCCCGGGCCTCTCCGGAACCCGCGCGGGGCGCCGGACCGTGCCGGCAGGCCCCCGAGGGGCCTCGGGCGCCCGCTGGCACAGTACGTGCTCTGGAACCCTTGACTCTGTGTTGCCGGACCGGTTGCCCGGGTGGCGCCGCAGCCGGCGGCCTCGACCTCACTGACGACGCCCGATTGGGGAGGACTCTCATGACCGCTGACGACGTGCTGAAGACGATCCAGGAGAAGGGGGTGAAGTTCGTCGACCTGCGCTTCACGGACACGCGTGGCAAGGAGCAGCACGTGACCCTGCCGGCGCACACGGTCGACGCCGACATGTTCGAGGACGGCAAGATGTTCGACGGGTCCTCGATTGCCGGTTGGAAGGGCATCCAGGAGTCGGACATGATCCTGATGCCCGAGGCCGGCACCGCGGTCATGGACCCGTTCACGGACGAGCCCACGATGGTCGTGCGCTGCGACATCATCGAGCCGAGCACCATGCAGGGCTACGACCGCGACCCGCGCTCGCTCGCCAAGCGCGCCGAGGCCTACCTGAAGTCGACCGGCATCGCGGACACGGCGTTCTTCGGGCCGGAGCCCGAGTTCTTCATCTTCGACGACGTGCGCTGGGGCGCGGACATCTCCGGCTGCTTCTACAAGGTGGACGCGGAAGAGGCCTCGTGGAACTCCGAACGGGTGAGCCCCGACGGCAACCTGGGGCACCGGCCCGGTGTGAAGGGCGGCTATTTCCCCGTGCCCCCGGTCGACGCGCTGCACGATATCCGCTCGGCGATGTGCCTCGCCATGGAAGAGATGGGCGTCGTGGTGGAGGTGCACCACCACGAGGTCGCGACCGCGGGCCAGTGTGAGATCGGCACCCGCTTCGACAGCCTGGTGAAGCGCGCCGACGCGACCCAGAACATGAAGTACGCCATCTGGAACGTGGCGAAGTCCTACGGCAAGACGGTGACCTTCATGCCGAAGCCGCTGGTGGGCGACAACGGCAGCGGCATGCACGTGCACCAGTCGCTCGCCAAGGGCGGCAGGAATCTCTTCTCCGGGGACCTCTACTCGGGCCTCTCCGAGACCGCGCTCTACTACATTGGCGGGATCATCAAGCACGCGAAGGCGCTGAACGCCATCACCAACCCCTCGACCAACAGCTACAAGCGCCTGGTCCCGGGCTTCGAGGCGCCGGTCATGCTGGCCTACTCGGCCCGCAACCGCTCGGCCTCCATCCGTATCCCCTACGTGACCAACCCCAAGGCGCGGCGTATCGAGGTCCGCTTCCCTGACCCGACCGCCAATCCCTACCTCGCGTTCTCCGCGATGCTGATGGCCGGGCTCGACGGGATCCTCCACAAGATCCACCCGGGCGACCCGATCGACAAGGACCTCTACGATCTGCCCCCGGAGGAGGAGAAGGCCATTCCCCAGGTCTGCTTCTCCCTGGAGCAGGCCCTCGAGGCCCTGGACCAGGACCGCGAGTTCCTGAAGGTGGGCGGGGTGTTCTCGGACGACCTGATCGACGCGTACATCAGGCTCAAGATGGAGGACGTGACCCGTGTGCGCATGACGACGCACCCGGTGGAGTTCGACCTCTACTACAGCCTGTAGTCGGCGGGGGCGGGCGGGCGTTGACCGTCCGCCCCTGCGGTCCGAGTGGGGGTAGCGGACGCAGGGCGCCTTTTTTTCCTGGGTTCCATGGTCTATCGTCCGTGCATGCGCGTGTGGTCCGCACTGGTGCTCCTCTCCGTCACGGCGCTCGCGAGCGCCCAGGTGTACCGCTCGGTCGCGCCGGACGGGTCGGTGCAGTTTTCGGACTACCCGCTGACCCCGAACGCCACGGTGATCGAAGTGCAGCCGGCGCAGACGGTGCCCATGGGCGCTGGGGCGCGGCCCCCGGCCCCGGTGGCCGCGCCGGCGGGCGCGGCCAGGTCCCCCGCGGCCTATCGCCGGTTCGAGATCCTGAGCCCCGGGCCGGACGAGGCCGTGCGGGCGAACGACGGGAACGTCTCGGTCGCCCTGGACCTGGAACCGCCCCTGTCCCCCGGGCATCGTGTGGTGGTCCGGGTCGACGGCCAGCCGGCCGGGGGAGCCGAAGGGTCGCTCGGCGTGACGCTGGTGAATCTGAGCCGCGGCACGCACCAGCTGGACGCCGTGGTGGTCAACGCCAGCGGGGAAACAGTGGCGAGCGCGGGGCCCGTCACGTTCCACGTCCTTCGGGTGCACCTGCCGGCGCCGCGTCCCCACCCTCGCTGACCGCGCTTCTCCCTGCCACGCTGAACGCCGCCCAGGTCATCCTCGACAACCTGGCGACGGCCGTCCTGCTCTTCGACGCCCGGCCCCGGCTGGTGGCCGCCAATCCCGCCGCCGAGGCGCTGCTGGGGGCGAGCACGCGCAAGCTGCAGGGCCTGGGGCCCGAGGAGCTCTTTCCCGGGGCCGAGGCCTGGGTGCGTCTCCTCTCCCACGCGCTGGAGGCCGGACAGCCGTTCACCGAGCGCGAGGTTCCGCTGGAACGGCCCGGTCTCGAGGCGGCCGTCGTCGACTGCACTGTGACCCCGGTCCTCGACGAGAGGCGGGCGACGGGCCTCGTGGTGGAGATGGTGCCGGTCGACCGGCACCGCCGGCTTGCCCGAGAGGAGCAGGCCCTCGAGCAGGGCCAGACGATCCACCTCCTGCTCCGGGGACTCGCCCACGAGATCCGCAACCCCCTCGGGGGCCTGCGGGGGGCGGCCCAGCTGCTCGAGCGCGAGCTGGGCGACCCGGAGCTTCGGGAGTACACGCAGGTCATCATCGGTGAGGCCGACCGCCTGCAGGCCCTGCTCGACCGGCTCCTCGGGCCCAGGCGCCTGCCCCACAAGCGGCCCGTGAACATCCACGAGGTGGTCGACCGGGTCTGCACCCTCGCCCGGGCGGAGGCGCCCGCGGGGGTGCGGATCCGTCGCGACTACGACCCCAGCATCCCCGAGGTGGTGGCCGACCCCGACCTGCTCATCCAGGCGACCCTGAACGTCGTGCGCAACGCCGTACAGGCCGTCGGCGCCGAGGGGCGAATCACGGTGCGCACGCGGGTGCAGCGGCAGGTGACCATCGGCCAGAAGTTCCATCGCCTCGCGCTGCGCCTCGAGGTGATCGACGACGGCCCTGGGGTGCCCCCCGAGCTCCTGGACCGGATCTTCTACCCGATGGTGTCGGGTCGGGCCGGCGGCACGGGCCTCGGGCTCTCCATCGCCCAGTCCCTGGTGCAGCAGCACGGGGGCCTCGTCCACTGCACGTCGCGCCCCGGCGAGACGGTGATGACCATCCTGCTGCCCCTGGAGGACTCGGAGTGAAGGGACGGGAAACGGTCTGGGTGGTCGACGACGACCGCTCGATCCGCTGGGTGCTGGAGAAGGCGCTGCAGCGGGCGGGGATGGAGGTCGCCACGTTCGCCGGCGGCAGCGGGGTCCTGGAGCGTCTGGGGGAAGGGCTGCCAGACGTCGTGGTCTCGGACATCCGGATGCCAGACCGGGACGGCCTCGAGTTGCTGAGGGAGATCGGCAGTCGTTTCCCGGACCTGCCGGTCATCATCATGACCGCGTACTCGGACCTCGACAGCGCCGTCGCAGCCTACCAGGGGGGGGCGTTCGAGTACCTCCCGAAGCCCTTCGACGTGGACGAGGCGGTGGAGTTGGTGCGCAGGGCTGCCGCGCGGCGCAAGGGGGCCGCCGCCGGGGGCGAGGCAGGCGGCGCGGGGGGAGGGGAGATCCTCGGCTCGTCGGCCTCGATGCAGGAGGTGTTCCGGGCCATCGGGCGGCTGTCGCGCTCGAGCATCACCGTGCTCATCACCGGAGAGTCCGGGACCGGCAAGGAGCTGGTCGCCCGGGCGCTGCATCGCCACAGCCCCCGGGTGGACCGGCCCTTCGTGGCCCTCAACACCGCGGCGATCCCCCGCGACCTGCTGGAGTCGGAGCTCTTCGGCCACGAGCGCGGGGCCTTCACCGGGGCCCAGGCCCAGCGCCGGGGGCGGTTCGAGCAGGCGGACGGCGGGACGCTCTTCCTCGACGAGATCGGCGACATGCCCGTCGAGCTCCAGACCCGCCTCCTGCGGGTGCTGTCCGACGGTGAGTTCTACCGCGTGGGGGGCCAGACCCCGGTCCGGGTGGACGTGCGGGTGATCGCGGCGACCCACCAGGACCTCGAGCGGCGGGTCCGCGAGGGACTCTTTCGCGAGGACCTCTTTCACCGCCTGAACGTCATCCGCGTGCACGTCCCGCCCCTGCGCGAGCGCGGCGGGGACGTGCCCCTGCTGGCCCGCCACTTCCTGGAGGCGGCGGCGCGGGAGCTGAGGGTGGAGCCCAAACACCTGCGGCCCGAGGTCGAGGCCTACCTCGCCGGCCTGGAGTGGCCCGGCAACGTGCGCCAGCTGGAGAACACCTGCCGCTGGCTCACGGTCATGGCCACGGGCCGGGAGATCCACCTGGAGGACCTGCCGGTGGAACTCCGGCAGCAGGCAGAGGACGGGGGGCGGCCGGGCTGGGAGGCCGAGTTGCGCCGATGGGCCCAGGGGCGCCTGGCCCAGGGTGAGGGGGGGCTGCTCGAGGATGCCCTGCCGCTGCTGGAGCGGACCCTGGTGGAGACCGCCCTGGCGCACACCGGCGGCCGGCGCCAGGACGCCGCGAGGCTGCTCGGCTGGGGCCGCAATACCCTCACCCGCAAGTTGAAGGAGCTGGGCATGGGGAGCGAGGACGGCTAGCGGTACACTGCGCGCCCCGGCGGCAACTGCCGCCTTCCAGTTAGACGACACGAGGTGGGCCCGTGGCCCGCGCCAATCCCCGAGACGCCGCACCCTGCGACACCCTGGCCGCCGTCGACCTGGGCTCCAACAGCTTCCACATGGTCGTCGCGCAGGTCTGCGACGGCGGGGCGCTGCAGGTGGTCGATCAACTCCGCGAGCAGCTGCAGCTCGCGGCGGGGCTGGACGAGGACCGTCGGCTGTCCCCCGAGTCCCGCGAGCGCGCCCTGGCGTGCCTGGGGCGGTTCGGGGAGCGACTGCGCGGTCTGCGCCGGGGCAAGGTGCGGGCGGTGGGCACCAACACGCTGCGCACCATGCGCGGGAGCGCGGAGCTCCTCGTTGCGGCCGAGCGGGCGCTGGGCCACCCCATCGAGGTCATCGCCGGGCACGAGGAGGCCCGGCTCATCTATCTCGGCGTGGCCCACACCCTGGCGGACGACGGAGGGCGGCGGCTCGTCGTGGACATCGGAGGCGGGAGCACCGAGCTCATCATCGGGCAGCGGTTCGAGCCCCGCCACCAGGAGAGCCTCTACCTGGGTTGCGTCACCGCGTCGCGCGCGCACTTCCCCGGCGGGGTTCTCAGCGAGGGGGCGTTCCAGCGCGCCGAGATCGCGGCCCGGCTGGAACTGGAGGCCGTGGAGCGCCACTTCCGGCGCGTGGGGTGGGACGACTGCATCGGCTCGTCGGGGACGGTCAAGGCCGTGCGCTCCGTGCTGGTCGCGAACGGTTGGAGCGCAGGCACGGTCACCCGCAAGGGCCTCGAAAGGATCCGTCGCGCCCTCGTGCGGGCCGGAAACGTAGAGGCCCTCTCGATGGAGGGGCTGTCCCGGGAGCGGACGGGGATCCTGCCGGGCGGCCTGGCGATCCTGACCGCGGTCTTCGACTCGCTCGGGATCCGGGAGATGAAGGTGTCGGACGGGGCCCTGCGCGAAGGGCTGCTCTACGACCTGCTCGGGCGCATCACCCACGAGGACGTTCGGGAGCGCACCATCGCCGCCGTGGCCCGCCGTTACCAGGTCTCCCAGCGCTTCGCCGAGCGTGTGGCGCAGACCGCGGAGGCCTGCCGCGCCCAGGTCGAGACAGTCTGGGACCTGGCGGGGGAGGAGCGGAGCAGGATGCTGCAGTGGGCGGCCCGGTTGCACGAGGTCGGGCTGGCGGTCTCCCACCAGGGCCACCACAAGCACGGGGCCTACCTGCTGCGCTACTCGGACCTGCCCGGGTTCTCCCGCGAGGACCAGACGGTGCTGAGCCTCCTCATCCGGGGCCAGCGCAGGCGTTTCCCGAGGGAGGAGCTGGCGGAGCTGCCCGAGGCGGTGGTGAAGCCCACCACCCGGCTGTGCGTGCTGCTGCGCCTGGCGGTTCTGCTCAACCATGGACGCAGCCCGGAGCCGCTCCCCGCCTTCCGGTTGACGGCGGGGGACGACTCCCTGGAAGTGGTGTTTCCGGACGGCTGGCTCGACCGGCACCCGCTGACCCGCGCGAACCTGGCCCAGGAGGCGGAGTCCCTGAAGGCGGAGCGACTGCGGCTGACCTTCGGGTAGGGCCGGTGGCGAGGGGAGGAGCGCGGCCTGCGGCTCAGCCCTCCCGCAGCCAGGCGGCGGCGCGCCGCGCGAAGTAGGTCAGGATGCCGTCCGCCCCGGCGCGCTTGATGCAGGCGAGGGCCTCCAGTACGACGGCGCGCTCCTCGAGCCAACCGTTGCGCGCGGCGGCGGTCAGCATCGCGTATTCGCCGCTCACCTGGTAGACGTAGGTGGGGGCGCCGAAGTGCTCCTTCACCCGCCGCACGATGTCCAGATAGGGCATGCCCGGCTTGACCATCACCATGTCGGCGCCTTCGGCCAGGTCCAGGGCAACCTCCCGCAGGGCCTCGTCCGAGTTGCCGGGGTCCATCTGGTAGCTGTACTTGTTGCCGGCCCCGAGGCTCGCCTTCGAGCCCACGGCGTCGCGAAACGGGCCGTAGTAGCTGGACGCGTACTTCGCCGAGTACGCCAGGATGCGGGTGTTGCGGTGCCCGGCGCGCTCCAGGGCGTCCCGGACCTCGCCGATCCGGCCGTCCATCATGTCCGACGGGGCGACCACGTCGGCGCCCGCGTCCGCGTGGGACAGGGCCTGGCGCACCAGCACCTCGACGGTCTCGTCGTTCAGGACGTAGCCGGAGTCGTCGATGAGGCCGTCCTGGCCGTGGGTGGTGAAGGGGTCGAGCGCCACGTCGGTGACGACCCCGAGTTCGGGAAAGCGTGCCTTCAGGGCACGCACGGCGCGCTGGGCGAGACCTTCCGGATTGAAGGCCTCGCGGGCGTCCAGGGTCTTGCGGTCCCCGGGGGTGACCGGGAACAGGGCGACGGCCGGCACCCCGAGGCGCAGGAGCTCCTCGGCCTCGCGCAGGAGCCCGTCGATGGAGAGGCGCTCCACCCCCGGCATCGACTCGACGGCCTCCCGTCGCCCCTCGCCCTCGAGCACGAAATAGGGTGCGATCAGGTCGTCGGCGGTGACCCGTGTCTCGCGCATCAGCCGGCGGGAGAAGTCGTCACGGCGCATCCGCCGCATCCGCGTGCGCGGATAGCCTCCGGGGAATCGGTCCATGCTCAGTGCTCCGGGATCTGCTCGCGCCGCGGCTGCCGTTGGCCCCGGCGCGCGGCGGGCTGTTTCACGAACTGGGGATAGAGGACTGACGCGAGCCGGTTGAACTCCCAGGCCGCCTTGCCGGAGGGCTCCAGCTCGAAGACGGCGAGGCCCTCGCTGAACGAGCGCCGGAACATCATGCGCTGGGCGAGGCGCGTGCGCAGCGCCGTCACGCCGGGCAGCGAGCTCAACGCCTCCTCGGCCTCGTTCGACTCGCGAACGGAGATGTGGGTGTCGGCCCGGTTCAGGAAGGTCAGGATCTCGGGGCGCCGGTCGCTGCGCAGCGCCTCGGCGATGATGTTGAGAAACCGCTGGGTCGACCAGATGTCGGCCTGGCTCGGGGTCACCGGCACGAGGATGCGGTCGGCCATGTTGATGGCCTGGCGCATCGCCCAGAGGTTGGACGCCCCCACGTCCACCAGGACCTCCCCGCCGTGGCGGCGCAGGATCGCCGCCGGGTCGTTCTCGGCCCGGAAGACCGTGATGGGGGGCTCGAAGCCCTCCTCGCGGCGGACCTCGGCCACGTCGCTCAGCGTCGCCTGGGGGTCGAGGTCGAACGCCACCGCGTTGGCGTCGTGGTAGACCAGCCACAGCGCAAGGTTGAAGGTGACGGTGCTCTTGCCGGAGCCGCCCTTCAGATTGCCGATCACCGTGATCATGCGCGCGTCACCGCTCGCTTGCCCGCGAGGCGGGGTGGACCCGCCCCACGGGCTGAGTGTCCTTCACGTTACCGCGGAGGGGCGGCCGGCGCTCCGGCCTGACCCTGGGGTGGGCGCTGGGGCAGCTCGACCTTCTTGTAGTCGGCGGGCACGACGAACAGGTCCGCCGGCTGCGGGCCCTCCGTCACGTCGCGCAGCTCGCTCTGGGCGCCACCCTGGAACTCGGCCCGGATGGGCGTGCGCAGGCGCTGGTCCACCCACATCACCGAGCGGAAGGAGTCCTTGCCCTGGACGGCGATGACCTCCCACTTGTCGGTCGCCCGGCCGTTCACGGTCTCGCTGCCGAGCTTGGAGCACTTCAGCCCGCTGTCCTTCTGCTGACAGGGGTGCGCGGCCTCGTCGGGCATGGGCGGCCGGCCCGCCGCGGCGGGTCCCGCCCCGGGTCCCTTCAACTCGACGTACTCCTTGCGATCGGGATTCAGGATCCACGACGTGTTCTTTTCCCCGTCGGTGATCGTGATGCGAGTCTGACCCTCCTGCACGGCCTCCTGGCGCATCTTGCTCTTCGAGACGTAGAGCTTGCCCGTCATCGTGCCCCTCTGGGGCATGGTCTGTACTGCGGTCGCCGAGAAGTCCACGTCCGCGGGGGCCGCCCACACTCCGGTCAACGGAAGTGTCAGGGCAGCGAGTGCGAGAAATCTTGTGCGCATGTCGCTTCGCTCCGTTACGTTCTTCGTTACGCTCTTCAAACCGCGATTTTACATTCTTGGCGATAGGCCGGTGTCTGTCCAGGCCACGTGCCTGCCCGGGACGGGCTGCCCGTGCCCCGGCCTCGCCGGCTCACTCGCCTCCCGCTTCGGGGGGCTCTTCCTCCAGACCGGGGACCTCCGCCTTCAGCCGGATCCCGCGCCGCTTGCGGGATGCAGCCAACTTCGCCTCGGGCGCTGGCCCCGGGGCGCGCGGAGCGGGTGCGGGCTGGGTGGCGGGTGCCGGCCGTGGGGCGCGTGGAGCGGGTGCGGGCTGGGTGGCGGGTGCCGGCCGTGGGGCACGTGGAGCGGGTGCGGGCTGGACGGGTGCCGGCCGTTGAGGACCCGCGGCAGCCGCGGCCAGCCTCTCGCGCCAGTGCCGGATCGTCCGCCCGGCGAGGACCGCCGCCCGCCGCGCGGCACGTCTCGCCCTCCTGCGTAGAGGGCTCGAGACCTGCTCCCAGAGGGTCAAGGCCTTCCCTCGGAGGGTCAGTGCCTGCTCCCGGAGCTCCGAGGTGATGAACCCCAACCGGCGGCGCGCCGCCCCCAGGGGCGGATAGGCGGAGAGGCCGGCCGGGGCGGGGGCCCGCCCGGCCGGGGATTGCCCCCCCGTACCGCTGAAGGCGAGACGCTTGAGGGCACCCTCGGCGCTCACGCAGCCGATGGGGATGACCACCAGGGTGAGCAGGGTCGAGACGATGACTCCGAAGGCCAGGGAGACTGCCATGCCCTTGAAGATGGAGTCGCCCAGGATGACGCTCGACCCGGCCACCAGCGCCAGGGCGGTGATGAGGATGGGGCGCGCACGGGTCTTGCAGGCCTGGATCACCGCCTCCTCGACCGACAACCCGCGGCGCACGGCGTGGATGGAGAAATCGACCAGCAGGATGGAGTTGCGCACGATGATGCCGGCGAGCGCGATCCAGCCGATCATCGAGGTGGCGGTGAACTCCGCGTCGAAGAGCCAGTGGCCGGGGATGATCCCGAGGAGGGTCAGGGGGATGGGGGCCATGATCAGGGCGGGTATCCGGAAATCGCCGAACTCCCAGACCACCAGCACGTAGATGAGGAGCAGGGCCGCCGCGAAGGCCACCCCGAGGTCCCGGAAGGTCTCGTAGGTGACGGTCCATTCGCCGCTCCACTCGAAGCCCGACCGGACGTCGCTCTCCGGGGGGCCGAAGAAGCTGCCGCTGACCGGGTGACCGTCCGGAGACCGATAGCCCTCGAGCAGTTCCTCCACCTGGAGCATGCCGTAGATGGGCGCGGCCAGGCGGCCCACGCTCTCCGCGGTCACGTACTCCACGGAGCGCAGGTCCTTGTGGTAGATGGTGAAATCCTCGAGCACCTGCACGAAGCGGCCGAGCTCGGCGAGGGGCACCGTGCCCCCGGTGGCTGTCGGGATCGGGAGGTCGCTCAGGCGGTTGACCTGGGAGCGCAGCGCGAGCGGGACCTGGATGACGATGTGGGTCGGCTCCAGGGTGCGGGTGCCCTTGACGTCCCCCAGCTTGAAGTTGCCCATGGCCATCGCCAGGTTGCGGTTGATGGTGTCGACGGAGATCCCCCGGCGCACCGCCTTTTCGGTCGCCACCTCGAACCGCCAGTAGGCGTACGGCGCCTCCAACTGGTTGTCCACGTCCCCCAGGTTCGGAGCACGCTCGAAGACCTCGGTGAGGTCGGCCGCGAACCGGCGCCGGGTCGCGCTGTCCGGTCCGTGGACCTCGGCGACGACGGTCTGGAGCACCGGTGGCCCGGGGGGCATCTCCACGACGGCGATCCGGGCGCCGGCCGCGCGCGCGGGCTCGGTGAGCCATTCGCGCACCGCCACCGCCAGGTCGTGGCTGGTCAGTTCACGCTGGCTCTTGTGCGTGACCTGCACCTGGATCTCCGCCTGCCAGGGCTTGTCGCGCAGGTAGTAATGGCGAACCATCCCGTTGAAGTCGAACGGCCGGGCGGTGCCCACGTAGGTCTGGAGCGCGGTGACCTCGGGCACCTGCTGGCGCACGATCTCCGCCAGGCGCCGGGTGAGGTTCGCGGTGACGGGGAGCGCGGTCCCCTCGGGCATGTTGATGACGACGCTGAGCTCGGACTTGTTGTCGAGCGGCAGCATCTTCACCGTCACCCACTTCGTGTAGAAGAACGAGAGCGCCAGCAGCAGGCTGCCCCAGAGGACCGCCTGGAAGGCGATGCGCTTGCGGCGGTCGTGGATGAGCGGCACCAGGATGTCCCGGAACAGCTTGTCCAGCCGCTCGCTCGTCTCGTGCTCGCGCTTCTCCGCCGTGCGCAGGTACGCCATGGGGGGCTTCAGGTGCATGGCCCACCACGGGGTGAACACGAACGCCGCCAGGAGCGAGAAGATCATGGCCGCGGAGCCGAGGGCCGGTATCGGCTCCATGTAGGGCCCCATCATCCCGGTCACGAAGCCCATGGGGAGCAGGGCGGCGACGACCGTGAAGGTCGCGAGGATGGTGGGGTTGCCCACCTCGCGCACCGCGTCGACGGCGATCGCCGCCGAGGTGTCTCCCTCCTCCAGCCAGCGCCGGTAGACGTTCTCCACCACCACGATGGCGTCGTCCACCAGGATGCCGATGGAGAAGATGAGGGCGAACAGGCTGACGCGGTCGATCGTGTACCCCATCAGGTAGGCCGCGAACACCGTGAACAGGATCACCACGGGGATGACCAGGAGCACGACCAGCGCGGGGCGCAGCGCCCGGAAGGCGAGCAGGACCAGGATGAAGACGAAGCCCGTCGCCTTGAAGAGCTTGGCAATCAGCTCGTTCACCTTGTCGTTCGCGCTCTCGCCGTAGTTGCGGGTGAGGGCCACCTGCACGTTGTCCGGGATGAGCACCCCCTTCAGGGACTCGAGTCGGCCGAGAATGGCGTTCGCGACCTCGACCCCGTTGCTGCCCTCCTTCTTGGCGAGCGCCACGGTCACCGCGGGCGCCCCGGCTGCCTCGACCGGTTGCTTGCCCGCGGGCGCGGTGTAGTACTCGACGATCTGGCTCGTGTCCTCCGGCTCCTGGCTCACCCGTGCCACGTCGCGCACGTACACCGGCACGTCGTTGCGGGTGCCCACGACGAGCCGGGCGATGTCCTCCGGGGTGCGCAGGAACGCCCCGGTGACGACGCTGAAGTGGGTGTCCGAGGACTCGAGGTTGCCGGCCCGCTGTTCGGAGTTGGCGGTCCGGATGGTATTGGCGACCTGGTCCAGACTGATCCCGTACCCGGACAGACGCTCCGGTAAGACCTCGACCCGCACCTGTTCCACCCGCCCGCCGACGAGGAACCCCTGTCCGGTGTTGGGCACTTCCTTCAAGGCCTGGAGCACGTCGAGCCCGAGCTTGCGCAGGGCGCTGTCGTCCACCGTGCGCGACCAGAGGGTGAGCGTCACCACCGGCACGTCGTCGGCGCCCTTCGGCTTCACCAGGGGTGGCAGCACGCCGGACGGCACCTTGTCCATGTTGGACTGGATCTTGTCGTGGACCTTGACGATCGACGCCCCGAGGTCCTCGCCCACGAAGAACTGTGCGGTCACCATCCCCTGCCCGCGCTGGGTCGCGGAATAGATGTGCTCGATGCCCGGGATCTCGCTCATCATCCGCTCGAGGGGCTCGATGGCGAGTGCGGCGACCTGGGCGGCGGAGGCCCCCGGGTACTCGACGAACACGTCCACCAGGGGCACCGAGATCTGGGGGTCCTCCTGGCGCGGGGTCACGGCGAGCCCGAGCAGCCCCATGAACAGCATCACCATGAACAGCAGGGGCGAGAGGGGCGAGCCGATGAAGGCCTGCGTCAGCCGCCCCGCGATGCCGAGGCTCTCGCCAGGGAGGGGGGGCGCGGCACGGGCTGGACGTGGGGTGCGGGGGGCGTCAGGGTGCTCAGCCATGGTCGCTCGCGTCTCGGGGCCGGTGCCCCCGTTCCCGAAATGGCCGAGGAGCCTCGCCGGGAGGCCCCATCGGTCCGGTCGGCTTGCCCAGGGGCGCGGTCGTCAATAACCGGGCGAAGCGGAATCCCGGTAGCGCGAGCCGCTCGGCGCCGGGCCGGGATTCCAGCTCGCCCCCTTGTCGGCGTCGATGTAGACCATCTCCCCTGGCTGCAGGCCCGACAGCACCGTGGTGTGGTAGGCGTCCACTCGCTCGCCCAGCCGCACGATGCGAAGTTCCTTGTTCTTCTCGTCCCGGGCCACGTAGACCATGGGCAGGCTGCCCCGCTGGATGATCGCCGCAGTCGGCACGATCACGACGGTGCGCACGGGGGCCTCCACGTCCGGGATCATCACCTCCGCGTACATCCCCGGCGCGGCCGGCGCCGAGGTGGGGAGGTCCAGCTTCACCCGCACGGTGTGCCGCTGGGGGTCGGCCATGGGAAAGATCTGCGCCACCCGGACGTCCACCCAGGTGTTGCGGATGTCCAGTTTCGCGCGCAGCCACATCCCGTCCCGCACGCCGGGCATCAGGCGCGACGGGACCTCCACCTGGACCTGCAGGTAGTGCGTGTCGGCGAACTGGAGCAGCGGCTGGCCGGGCTGCACGGTGTCCCCGACCTCCACGAATTTCTTGATGATCATGCCGTCGAACGGCGCGATCGCCTTCGCGTCCCGAAACTTGGCCTCGACCTGCTGCACCTGGGAGAGGGCCTTCAGGTAGGCGTTGCGCGCCTGCTCGATCTGGATCCCGTGCCCGTACAGGTCGACCGAGCGCTCGAGCGCCGGGTTCCCCTGGCCCATCATGCCGCCCATGGGCCGGGTCACGAACTGGTCGAACAGGGAGGGCAGGCCCATCCCGGGCATCTGGGAGGGTGACTGGCGCTGGGGAGCGATGAGCTCGCGCTCGTACTGGATGCCGGCGTTGCGCATCGTCGCCTCGGCATCCCTCAGCGAGGCGAAGGCGGCCTGCTGCTGGGCGCGCAGCTCGTTGTCGTCGAGCTCGGCGAGGCGCGCGCCTTCTTTGAAGGTGTCGCCCTCCGTGCCGGCCAGGAAGATCACCCGGCCTGGCAACTGGGCGGCGAGGGCGACCTCCTTGTAGGGAACGACCGTCCCGCCGAGGGTTACCGTGGCCTGGGAACTGCGTGCCTCCACGGGCACGACGCGTCCGCCGTCACCCACGCCGAGTCCCTGGGCCATAACGCTCGCCGCGAGCACCGAGCCCAGCAACGCCCCCATCGACCCCGCCCGTGGGAAACGCATCCCGGCACCCCCGCAATGGAACCGGCCGGGGGGGTACGGCCCCCCCGGCCTTGGAGACGACTCAGACCTTGACCTTCCCCATCGCCGTGAAGCACTTGATGAAGGGGCCGGTCATGCGCGGGTCCTTCATCATCGCCTTGTAGTCACCCACCTCGAACTTCATCTTGCGGGTGGTGTAGGCGACGCCGAGGCCCATCATGCTGAGGCCCTTGGCGACCCAGGTGGCCCAGTTTTCCGGGCTGGCGCGCATGTCCCAGTTCAGGGGCTCCCCGTTGTACGCGCCGGCCTTCGCAACCTTGCCATTCTGGACCACCAGCACGCCGCGGGGCGCGGCCTCACCGTCGAACCCGAAGGCCACGTTCGAGTTGAAGCCGATCTTCTCCAGGGCCCCACCCAGGTCGGGGTCCGCGTTCCACTGCTCTGCAAACGCCTTCATCCACGCATCGGAAAACAGGTCTGCCATCGGTCTCTCTCCTCAATGCCGACTCGTCGGACGCGGGTCGCGCCGCGGTCGGGAAAGCCCGTTAAATTAGTGTATACAAGAGGCTTTTTCAATGGGCCCCGGGCCCCTCGGCAGGCGCTTCGGGTTCTTCCCCATGCGCTCGGGGGCCCTCGATCCGGGCCATGGTGCCCTCGATCCAGTTCTCCACGTCGGCCAGGATGTCTGCGGCGCGGCGGCCCGCCGAGGGAATCGGAGGGCCGATCACCACCCGGACCGTCCCGGGATACTTGCGCAGGCTGCGCCGGGGCCAGAGCTCCCCCGCGTTGTGGGCGACCGGGACCACCGGTCGGCCCGTGCGCTCGGCGAGTAGCGCCCCGCCGGTGTGGTAGCGCCCGCGTGTGCCGGGGGGCACCCGGGTCCCTTCCGGGAAGACCACCACCCAGACCCCGCGCGCGAGGCGGTCCGCGCCCTGGGCGAGCACCTGGTCCATGGCGCGCCGGCCGGCCCTTCGGTCGATGGCGATGGGCTCGAGCAGGGCGAGGCCCCAGCCGAAGATCGGGATCCAGAGCAGTTCCCGCTTCATCACCCAGGTCTGGGGGCGGAACAGCACCTGCAGGGCGATGGTCTCCCACGCCGACTGGTGCTTCGCCATGACGATGCCGGGGGTGGACAGGATGTGCTCGCGCCCCTCCACCTCGAAGCCGAGTCCGCAGGTCTTCTCCAGCCACCAGAGGTTGAACCGGGCGAACTGGCTGACCGCCCGGTAGCGGGTGGCGAGGGGCAGGGGAAAGGTGAGGAAGGCGAACGGCGCGAACAGCA
>CALMKJ010000010.1 GCA_937867305.1 uncultured Ectothiorhodospiraceae bacterium
TTCCAGGACGTGCGGCTCGACCCTGGGGCCGAGATCCTGGACGCGCGCCTGGTCTTCACGGCCTACGCCACCAATACCGTCTCCGGGGCGTCGATGGTCTTCTTCGGTGAGGCGGCCGATAACTCGGCCGGCTTCAAGGCCACCGCCAACAATCTGTCCGCCTCCGCCCGGCCCACCACCACCGCGTCGGTGACCTGGGGCTCCGCCTCCAGCCCTGCGCTGACCGGATGGAACCGCGACGGCACCTACACTTCACCTGCCCTCACGTCGATCGTGCAGGAGGTCGTCAATCGCTCGGGTTGGCAGTCCGGAAACTCCCTCTCGTTCATCGTCAAGCCCGGCAGCGATCAGCGGCGCGCTCACAGCCACAACAGCAGCCCTGGCAAGGCCCCTGTCCTCAAGATCACGTACAAGGGCAGGCTCACGGCGAGCAGCAACTCGTCCGTCACGGTGCGCCAGCTCCTGAAGCAGACGGTCAACACCCTGGAGCCCGGGGGTTGGACCCCCATCGTGGACACGCTCTATGAGGCGGCCCGGTATTACCGGGGAGAGGGTGTCGTCCACGGAAAGACGCGCGGAACGGACGGTGACACGGTGGAGCGCAACACCAGGGTCAGTCACCCCGCGTCCTACACGGGCGGGACGGTCTATCGCCAATCCGGGTGCACGGACGCCAATCTGAGCGCCGCCGCCTGCGAGAGCGAGCGCATCGACGGCAGCCCGGTCTACGTTTCCCCCGTCGATGAGCTCTGCGGCTCGAACTACGTCATCCTTCTCACCGACGGCGAGGCCAACAACAACCACTCCGCGAGTCTCATCCGCAGTCTCGCCGGCATCGCAAGCTGCCAGGCGAAGCTCTCCAACAACGCCACCGTGCTCACGGGAGAGCAGTGCGGCATCGATCTCGGGCGGTTCCTGTACACCAAGGACCAGTTGAGCGCGCTCGCAGGCAGCCAGACGGTGGTGACCTACACCATCGGATTCAACCTGGACGCGAGCGACCCCGAGCAGGTGCACGCGGTCCAGTTCCTGAAGGACCTGGCCAAGGAGTCCGGGGGGCAATTCCGGCCCGCCACGACGGCGGCGGACCTGGCGGAGACCTTCCAGGCATTCTTCCTGGACATCCTGAACCGAAGCACCTCCTTCGCCGCACCCGCCCTTTCGGTGAACGCCTTCAACAAGCTCTATCACCGGGACGACGTGTACTTCTCGCTGTTTCAGCCGTCGGACCGCATTCGTTGGACCGGGAATGTCAAGAAGTACCGCCTGCGGAGCAAGCCGTCGGAATGCCCGGGCGGGGCGTTTACGGACGATTGCAGTCTCGGTGAGGTACTCAGTCAGGACGGCGAAGAGGCCATCGGTCCGGATGGCCGCATCAAGGATGGCATCAGCAGTTACTGGAGTTTCCAGGACGGCGACAAGATCCAGAAAGGTGGCGCCGGTAACGCGGGTCCCACACCTGCGAACCGCCGGGTGATCACCTTCACCGGGAGCGCCGACCCTGCGGGCGACAACCTGGCCGCTGCCGCTCACGAGGTCAAGGACACCAATTCCTTGCTGACCAACACGATGCTCGGGTTGGAGGGCACGGCGACCGCGGAGGCGCTGAGCGCGCTCATCTCCTGGGTGCGCGGGGTCGACGTCGACGAGGAGAACGACGATGGCGACACCCGCTACAGCTTCAGTGACCCGCTCCACTCCAGCCCGCAGGCGGTGACCTACGGGGGGAGCGATGCAGCCCCTGTCACGAAGCTGTTCGTGGGCACGAACGACGGCGGGCTGCGAATGATTGACGCGGAGACCGGCGAGGAAGAGTGGATCTTCTACCCGCCGGAGACGCTGTCGCTCCAGGCCCGCCTGCGAAGCAATCCCAAAGAGCTGCGGCACGTCTACGGGATGGACGGGACGCCCACGGTCTGGCTCAAAGACAGTGACGGCGATGGCACCATCGGCGACACCTCCGGCGACTTCGTGCGCGTCATCGTCGGGATGCGCCGGGGCGGGAACCACTATTACGCGCTGGACGTGACGCCCGCCACCCCCCTGACCGTGCCCGGGACGATTGCCCCGACCTACCCGAAATACCTCTGGCGGATCGACGGGGGCAGCGCGGATTATCCCCAGCTCGGCCAGAGCTGGTCCCGTCCGACGGTGGCTACGGTGCGCGTGGGGACCAGCACGGCGGGCCTGAGCGAGGTGCGTGACGTACTGATCTTCGCGGGTGGCTACGACGAGTCCCAGGACGGTGCCTTCGGGTCGAGCACCAGCGGCAACGCGATCTACATTGCCGACCCGCTGACGGGTGCGCGCAAGTACTGGATCAGCGGGACGGCCCACTCGGCGGGGGCCGGTGTCCAGGTTCCGGGCATGACCTATCCGATCCCGTCGGACGTCTCCGTCCTGGACGCCAACGGCGACGGTGCCATCGATCGAATCTACGTGGGTGACACGGGTGGCCAGCTCTGGCGCATCGACCTGGCGCCTGCGTCGGGTAGCCCCGGCGGCGTGAAGGCCGTGGTCGGCAAGCTGGCGACGGTCTCCAGCAGCGCGAGCGAGGCCGACAAGCGGAAGTTCTTCTACCCGCCCGACGTCGTCCAGATGTTCGACGGCAAGTACTCGGACGTCTCTCGGTATGACCTGGTCACGCTCGCGAGCGGCGACCGGGAGCACCCGCTCAGCGAGGCGGTGACCGATCGGCTCTACGCTTTTCGTGACATCGATTACGACCCGATGGCGGACGCGAATGGGGACGGGCTCGCCGACAGCTACCCGAGCTCCACCGCGGGGGTGGCGCTGCAAGGAGCTCTGGACGGACCGCCGGACGTTGCCGGTGACCTGTTCGACGCCACCAACGTCCCCCAGATCGACGTTGACGGGGCGAACCTCACGGCCCTGCGGCAGTCGAAAGGGTGGTACCTGCGCTTCGAGGGGACCGGCGAGAAGGGTCTCGCCTCGCCCATCGTCCTCGCCGGCAAGCTCTTCATCACGACGTTCGTGCCCCAGGCCCCGGAGATCGGTGACACCTGCCAGCTCATGGAGGGCGGGGGGCGCCTGTATGGCGTCGACGCGCTGAACGCGGAGCCCAGGTTCAACTGGGACGGTCTCGGCGAGATTGCGAGCAAGGCCGACCGACGCTATCAGTTGGCCGCGGGCATCCCGTCGGGGGCCGTGCCGATCTTCCAGCAGGAGGGCGTGACGCTGCTCGTCGGCGTTGGTGGCGGCGCGGAGACGGTCAATCCCGAGATCGCGTTGCCGCGGGCCCATACGTACTGGTTCCAGGGGCAATGAGCATGAGCACTTTCGCGTCCGTGCGCCGCAGCCATCCTCGGGGCAGGGCGAGGGGGAAGCCCGAGCCGGGTTTCACGCTGATCGAGCTGATGATCGTGGTGGCGATCGTCGGGATCCTCGCGGCCATCGCCTACCCGTCCTACACGGAGTACGTGCGCCGCGCGGCGCGCGCCGACGCCCAGGGGGCGCTCACCAGCCTCGCGGCGGTGATGGAGCGTTGGTTCTCGGACAACAACACCTACGTGGGAGACCCCTTCGCGGCAGGCCTGCACCTTGACTGGTCACCCGTGGACGAGCCGGAGGCGAACCGGCGTTACGACTTGACCATTCCAGCCTCCGGACAGACCGGTTACACCCTGCGCGCGACACCGGTCGCCGGTACCGTGGTGGCCGGCACCGGTATCCTCGAGCTCACCTCCACCGGTTGGCGGGGCTGGGACCGCAACAACGACGGAGACACCGCGGACGCCGGGGAAGACACCTGGGAGCGCTAGCCCGAGCCTCCCAGGCGTCCCCGTATCCACGCGGGGGCGTCCGCGCACCGGCCGCGGGCGCCCGCTCCTCGACCGTCTGTAAACACGCCGTCACTCCCTCGGAGCGCTCACCGCGTAGAAGGCCGCGAGGTGGGCGATCTCGTCGTCACTCCGGGGCGCCGCCAGCGCGCGCATCAGGCCGTGCGTCCGGGTGCCCTCGCGGTAGGCCTGCAAGGCGCTGGTGAGGTAGGTCCCCGACAGCGCGGCGAGCTTCGGGGTCCGCGGCGAGGAGCTCACGCCGCGGTTGCCGTGGCAGCCGGCGCAGGAGTGGGTCTCCGCCGCGTTCCGGTCGCCGGGGAGCTTCTCGGCGTAGCCGACCGGCTTCACCGGCTGCAGGCAGTAGAGTCCCGCCAGCTCCACCACGTCCTGCCCGCCGAGCCCGGACACGAGGGCCTGCATCGGGGCGTGGGTGCGGCGCCCGTCGCGGTAGCTCTCGATGGCGACGATCAGGTACTCGCGGTGCTGCCCGGCGAGCGTGGGGTTGTCCGGGGTGGGGCTGTTGCCGTCCGCCCCGTGGCACCCCGCGCACATCACGGCCTTCGGGTGATCGGCCGCCGCCGGTGCCGTGGCCGCCGCCGGCGCCGTGGCCGTCGCCGGACCTGCGCCCATTGCCGGCGCCGTGGCCGCGGCGTCCGTGGGCGCCGCCAGCGCGGGCGCGACGTGCTGGTAGGTGACGTAGGCGCCGAGCCCCACCACCACCCCGATCCACGCGACGAGCGAGGCGATGGCGAGGTTGCCAAAGGTGCGCATGCCCGTGCCGGAGAGGTCCACCTCGCCCTCCGCGCGTCCGGACCGGTAGGCGACGGTGAGCAGGTAGCCGATGGCGATGAAGCCCCAGAGGAACGTCAGGAAGAAGAGCGCCGTGCTGCCCCAGTCCAGGTTCACGGGGTAGTCGAAGATGGAGTACCCGAACTGCCCCACGTAGTCCGAGCGCAGGGACTCCCGTGCGGCGGCCATGGCCAGCACGACCACGAGCCCCGCGACGCCCGCCGGGACGGCGTGGCGCAGCGGGTCCTTGCGCACCGCCCACAGATAGCCCACCAGGGCCACGCCGAGGACGATGGCCACCAGGTAGAACGGGTCGGCGTGGAAGCCGAGCTTCCCGGGGATCACGGCGGACCACCAGAGGCCGGTCCCCACGCTGATGACCCCGAATCCGAAGGCCAGGTGCAGGCCGAGCTTCGCGACCCAGGCAAGGTACTCGGGGTCGCGGTCCCCGCGGTTGCGGAAGTACCAGGCCGAGGCCACGAGCAGCAGGCCGGTGAGCACCGGGGAGGCGAGGATCACGTGCAGGTAGCGCGCCCACTGCCAGGCGTGGAGCGTGGTGCCGCGGGTGTCCGCGCCGCCCTCGGTACTGGCCCACCCGAGCCACGCGTCCGGCAGCAGGGCCTGGTAATTGAGCGCGTGGATGACGAAGCCCGCGAGCAGGAAGCCGGCCAGGGCGATGAGCCCCCAGAAGGCGGTGCGCGCCGCCCCGCGGTGGTGGCGCAGGTAGTAGCGGTAGGACGCGGAGTAGGCGGCGATCATCAGGAAGACGAAGCCGACCACCCAGGCTGCGGACAGCAGGTTGGAGGTGTACCAGAAGGGGTCGTAGATCACCTGCACGAAGAGCAGCGGGGCGACCCCGATCAGGACCGCGAAGCTGACGCTGACGGTGGCGATCCGCGCGGTGGTCGCCGACAGGCGTTGCCAGCGCTCCGCCCGCCGAAAGCGCCCCCACAGCGAGATCAAGAGCCCCCCGACCACGAAGTTCACGAACAGGATGTGGAGGGCGAAGGTCAGCACCATCAGGAGCTGGAACACGACGGGGTACAGGGGCACGCCCATGGGGTCGCGCAGGGCGGCGAGGACTTCGTTGACGTGGGATTCCATGTCTGTCTTCCCCCTTCAGTGCTTCGCGGCGAGGGCGGTGGCGCCCTTGCCGAGCTCGACCAGGTAGGCGGCCAGCGCGTGGCGCTCGGCGTCGTTGCCCACGAAGGACGGCATGAAGTCGTAGTGCCCGAGGCCCGTCAGGTAGCCGTCGGTGCGCTCGACGTCGGCGAGGCGCAGGCGCCGTACCATGCGCGCGAGCGGGCGCAGGCCCGTGTCCCCGAGCGCGTGGCAGGCCGAGCACTGCTGCTCGGCGAGGAAGCGCCCCACCGCCACCCGGTTCCCGTCGGAGATGGGCTGCAGCGCCGGCGGCACGAGGGCCACGTGCTTCAGGAACCCGTCCCGGCTCATCGCCTCGACCTCGGGCTCGACTCCGCGGCTGGCGACGCCGTGTGCGATCACCTGGTTGGAGTACATGTACCCGGCGATCACGTAGGGCTTGCGCAGCATCTCGCGGATGCGCTCGCCCCCGAGGATGCCGGTGAAGAGGATGAAGATGGCGAGGACCGCGGTGGCGGTGGTGATCGCCCCCGGCGTGCGCAGGGCCCAGACGAAGTAGACGAGCATCAGCACGGCGACTGCGACCGAGCCGTAGAGCACCGTGCCCGGCACCAGCCCCGCGAGACCGGCCTTGTAGGCGGTGGCCGCAGGGAGGGTCGCCGCCCACGGGACCAGCATCACGCTCCCCACGAGCAGGCCCGCGATGCCCCATTTCGCGGCGAGCCGCGTGATTTCCTCTCGGGTCTCCTCGTCCTTCAGCCGGCTCGCCACCGCCATTGCGAAGGTCGCCGAGATGGCGAACATGAACCCGGTGCGGGTGAAGAGCTGCGGGAAGTAGGTGGGGTTGAAGAACCCGTCGAAGAAGCTGCCCGTCTCGTTGAATTTCCCCGGGGTCAGCATGAAGGCGAGGATGCCGACGATGATGATCATCGTCACCCAGGAGGCGACGGCGAAGACGATGCCGATCCGCAGGTGCGTGCGCCGGTCCACCTTCCCGAAGGTGTAGTAGTAGACGAAGATCCCGATCACCTCGATGACGAAGAACACCCACTCCGTCGCCCAGGCCCAGACGTAGGTGTGGATGAGGCCCGAGATCCCGCGCGGGCTCGCGACGGTGGCCGAGAACCAGATCCCGACGCCGGTGAGGCTGCCGAGGACGTAGGAGAAGATGAGGAGGGTCCTGGTGTACTTCTTGATGTACTCGATGAGCTCCGGGCGGTTCTGGCGGTAGGCCCGGTTCTCCAGGAACACGTTGAACCACATCGCGCTCACGGAAAGGTGCGAAGGCAGGATGTGGAAGGCCGCGATGAGGCCGATGACTCCCCCGGCGGTGAGTGCGGGGACTTCCCAGGTCGGATACATGCCTCTCCCCCTCGGTGTCTCTGTCCGTGCGTGCCGTGCGGGCCGTGCGTGCGGTGCGGGCCGTGCGCGCCGTGTCTGGAGCCCGTGACGCCCCGAGGGCGGACGGGACCGAGGCCGAGGCTACCACCCCGGGAATTTCGTGCAACCCCGTACCTCGTGCAACCCCTTCCCTCGCGCGCCCCGGGGTCACGAGGCGGCACGCTCCCGCGATATACTGAAGGCCGGCATCGGACACAGGCCCCGGCTGCGCGGGAGCCGAAAGGGCGGGCGGACCGCCGGGGTTCTGCATCGTGGCGACCGAATTCCTGATGGGCAACGAGGCGATCGCGCTCGGCGCGATCGCGGCCGGCGTGGGCGTGGTGACGGGCTACCCCGGCACACCCTCGAGCGAGATCCTGCAGACCGTCGCCAAACGGAGCCCCGGCGGGATCCACGTCGAGTGGTCCGTCAACGAGAAGGTCGCCCTCGAGGTGGCGGCGGGCGCGGCCTTCGCCGGCGCGCGGGCCATGGTGACCATGAAGCAGGTCGGTCTGAACGTGGCCTCCGACCCGCTGATGAGCCTCGCCTACCTCGGGGTGAAGGGCGGGATGGTGGTGGTGGTCGCCGACGACCCGGGGCCGATCTCCTCCCAGACCGAGCAGGACACCCGCACCTTCGGGCTCTTCTCCAAGCTGCCGGTCTTCGACCCGGCCTCCCCCGAGGAGGCCTACGAGATGATCGGCGACGCGTTCGAGCTCTCCGAGCGCTACGGCACGCCGGTGCTGTTCCGGCCCACCACCCGCGTGTGTCACGGCAACGCGCCGGTCACGCTGCGCGAGGGGCGCACCGCCGTGGTCCCCGAAGGCTTCGTGAAGGACCCGCGCTGGGTCATCTTCCCGCGCCTGTCCTACGAGAGCCACCTGCGCATCGAGCAGACCCTGCCCGTCATCGGCGAGGCGTTCTCGGGCTACCGCTTCAACACCCTGCGGGGCGAGGGCACGCTCGGTATCGCCACCCAGGGGATCAGCACCGCCTACGTGGGCGAGGCGCTGGCCGCGCTCGGCGCCGGGGTCCCGGCGCACCGCCTGCTGCGCGTCGCGACCCCGCACCCGTTCCCGAAGGCGCTGGCGCTCGAGTTCCTCGCGGGGCTCGACCGCGTGCTGGTGGTCGAGGAGCTGGACCCGGTCATCGAGCGCGAGCTGCAGCGCCTCGCCGGCGAGCGCCACCTGCCGGTGACGGTGCTCGGCAAGGCGAGCGGCGCCGTCGCGTCCGCCGGGGAGAACAGCGTCGAGTCCGTGACCCGGGCGCTCGCCGGCTTCTTCGGGCTCCCGGACCCGGTGCTGGCCGCCGTCACCCCGCCCGGCGAGGCCCCGGCGCTGCCCCTGCGCCCGCCGGTGCTCTGCGCGGGGTGCCCACACCGCTTCTCCTACCTCGCCGTGAAGCACGTCATGCGCAAGCGCAAGGCGGTGTTCGGCGGCGACATCGGCTGCTACACGCTCGCCAACGCCGACCCGCTGAACATGGTGGACACCTGCCTGTGCATGGGCGCGGGCATCACCATGGCCCAGGGGCTGCACGTGGTCCAGCCCGACGTGGTGCACTTCGCCTTCATCGGGGACTCGACCTTCTTCCACACCGGGATCCCGGGCGTCATCAACGCCGTCTACAACCAGACGCCCATCGTGGTGGTCGTGCTCGACAACTCCACCACCGCGATGACCGGGCTGCAGCCGCACCCGGGGACGGGGGCGACCATGATGGGGTCGGTGGCCGAGAAGGTCGACATCGCCACGGTGCTGCGCGCGATCGGCGTGAAGCACGTGGAGCAGTGCGACCCGCGCCGGCTCGAGGAGGCCGAGGCCGCCGTCACGCGCGCCGTGGACGCGGCGGCCGCGGGCGTCTCGGCGGTCATCTTCGAGGCGCCCTGCATCCACCTGGAGCCCGCGGGTCCCATGTACCGGGTCGACCCGGACAAGTGCCAGTGCAACCTCTGCGTGACGCGCCTCGGGTGCCCGGCCATCCTGAGCGTCGCCGGCAAGGCGGTGATCGACGAGTCGCTCTGCTACGGCTGCGACCTCTGCGCCCAGGTCTGCCCCTTCGACGCGATCTCGCCCGTCACGGCGGGGGAGGCGGGGAAGTGAGCCGCACCACCAACATCATGATCGCAGGCGTCGGCGGGCAGGGCACCGTGCTCGCCGCGAAGCTCGTGGCCCGCGCGGCCATGGACGCGGGGCTCGCGGTGCGCAGCTCCGAGACCATCGGCATGGCCCAGCGCGGCGGGTCCGTGGTGAGCCACGTGCGGGTCTCCGACGGCCCCATCGACTCGCCGCTGATGGCCCGGGGCACGGCGGACGTGCTGCTCGGGCTCGAGCCCGGCGAGGCCGTGCGCTGCCTGCCCTACCTGCGCCCCGGCGCCACCGTGATCGCCAACGCCCACCCCGTGCCGCCGGTGTCCGCCGCGCTCAAGCGCGCCTCCTACAGCGGCGAGGCGATGCTGGAGTACCTCGGGCGCACCGGGGCGCGGCTGGTGGTGGTGGACGGCGACGCGGTGTGCACCGAGGTGGGCTCGCCCCGGGTGCTGAACGTGGCGCTCCTCGGCGCGGCGCTCGCCACCGGCGCGCTCGGCTTCACCACCGCGCAGCTCGAGGCCGCCATCCGCGAGTCGGTGCGCAAGAAGTTCGTCGACATGAACATCCAGGCGCTGCACGCGGGCGCCCGCGCGGCGGGCGCGGGACCGGGTGCGGGCGCGTGACCACGACCGCCCGGCAAGCGACGAGGGGGGAGACCCAGTGAGCGAGAACCAGTTCAAGAGGCCGGAGCTGCTCGAGTCCCTCCGGGGTCTCCTCGGGCGCATCACCACCCGGAGCCCCTTCTACCGCAAGAAGTTCGCGGGCATCGACCTCGCCGACGTGCGCACCTGGGAGGACTTCGAGCGGCTGCCCTTCACCGAGAAGGCCGACCTGCGCGAGGCCTACCCGCTCGGGCTCCAGGCCGTGCCCGACGAGGACATCGTGCGCATCCACTCCTCCTCGGGGACCACCGGCACGCCGGTCATCATCCCCTACACGCGCCAGGACGTGGAGGACTGGAGCGAGATGTTCGCCCGCTGCTACGCGATGGCGGGCGTCACCCGCACCGACCGCGTGCACGTGACCCCCGGCTACGGCCTGTGGACCGCGGGCATCGGCTTCCAGGCGGGGGCCGAGCGGCTCGGCGCGATGGTGATCCCCCTCGGCCCCGGCAACACCGACCGCCAGCTGCAGATGATGATGGACCTGAAGAGCACGGTGCTCTGCGCCACCTCCTCCTACGCGCTGCTGCTCGCCGAGGAGATCGAGCGGCGCGGCATCCGCGGCAAGATCCACCTGCGCAAGGGCATCATCGGCTCGGAGCGCTGGGGCGAGAAGATGCGCCGGCGCATCGCCAACGAGCTCGGCGTGCAGCTCTACGACATCTACGGACTCACCGAGATCTACGGGCCCGGGATCGGCATCTCGTGCGAGCACGAGAGCGGCATGCACTGCTGGGACGACTTCCTCTATTTCGAGGTCATCGATCACCACACCGGCGAACAGGTCCCGCCCGGCCAGATGGGCGAGCTGGTGATCACGACCCTGCGCAAGGAGGGCGCGCCCCTCGTCCGCTACCGCACGCACGACCTGACCCGGCTCGTGCCCGGCGAGTGCGCCTGCGGCTCGCCCTATCCGCGCATCGACACCATCATGGGCCGCACCGACGACATGGTGAAGGTGAAGGGCGTCATCATCTACCCCGCGCAGGTGGACGAGGTCCTGAAGGGCGTCGAGGGCGCGAGCAGCGAGTTCCAGGTGATGATCGACCACCTCGAGGGCCGGGACGTCATGACGGTGTTCTTCGAGACCACCGAGGGCGCGCACCGCGAGGGGGTGGAGGCGATGGTGCGTCAGCGCTGCAAGGAGCGCATGGGCATCACCATCGTGCCCAAGGCGGTCGGCATCGGGGAGCTGCCCCGCAGCGAGAAGAAGACGCCCCGGATCTTCGACAACCGCTATTAGTTGCGAGGGGTCTGCGCGGGCGCGCGCTCCGGGTCCGCGCCGGAGCGCCGGTCGAGGACCCAGCGGGCCAGGGCGACGAGCAGCAGGGTGATCGTCGCCCCCGCGGCCGCGAGCAGCATGTCCTTGTGCGCGTCCCAGGGATCGCCCTGGGCGCCGAGGAAGGCCATCCCGGTATCCGGGGCCACGTGCATCGCCACCCCCCACTCGATGAGCTCGTACATCGCGGAGAAGGCGAGGGTGAGCTCCAGCGGCAGCCAGTAGCCCCAGAAGCCTCCCGACTTCGCGACCCGCAGGAACATCTCGCGCATGGGGTAGGCGAGGAGGAGCCCGAAGGCGAAGTGCACGAGCCGGTCGTACATGTTGCGGTCGGCGTCGAACCAGCGCTGCAGCGTGTAGCCGAAGGGGGCCTCGGAATAGGTGTAGTGCGACCCCACCAGGTGCATCGCCATGAACAGCGCAATCAGCGTGTAGGAGGCGTTCGAGAGCCGAAAGTATCGCCCCGCGAGGACGATGATCGGGACGAAGAGGAAGACCAGCAGGTTCTCGAGCAGCCAGTCCTCGGGGTATTTCGGCTCGATCGCCGCCCACACCCAGACCGCGAGGAACGCGAGGAAGAGGAAGAGGTGGTAGCGCGTGAAGTGGGGCGTGCTCATCGGCCTCAGTCTGGACGAGCGTTCGGCCCTCGCGCAAGATGTCATCGCCCGCGGCGGGCCGGCTCGGGCCCTTGCCCCACCCGAAGAGGTCCCCATGTCCACGGCAGTGCAGACGGACGTCCAGACGGCCCCTCCGGCGGCGCCCCGGACGGTCCCCGCGGCGGCGCCCCAGGCAGCGCCCCCGGCGGCCCCCGAGAGGCCTGGCGAGCCGGTCCCCGGCACCCCCGCCAACCCCCGCTCCCGGGTCGTCCTCGCCACGCTCGGGGGCACGACGGTGGAGTTCTACGACTTCTACGTCTACTCGACCGCCGCCGTGCTGGTGTTCCCGCACCTCTTCTTCCCGACCGGCAACGAGACGACCTCGCTCCTGTCGTCGTTCGCGGTCTTCGGCGCCGCCATGGTGGCCCGGCCGCTCGGCGCGGTCTTCTTCGGCCACCTGGGCGACAAGCACGGGCGCAAGGCGACGCTGGTGGGGGCCCTCCTCACCATGGGTATCGCGACCTTCCTCATCGGATTGCTGCCGACCTACGCCTCGGCGGGCTGGCTCGCCCCCCTGCTGCTCGTGATCCTGCGCCTGACCCAGGGCTTCGCCCTCGGGGGTGAGTGGAGCGGGGCGGCGCTGGTGGCCACCGAGAACGCCCCCAGCGGCCAGCGCGCCTGGTTCGGCACCTTCCCCCAGCTCGGCGCCCCCATCGGCTTCGTCATCGCCAACGGGCTCTTTCTCCTCATCGCCGCGTTGATGCCCTCGACGGACCCGGGGAAGCCCTCGGCGGCGTTCCTCGACTGGGGCTGGCGCGTGCCGTTCCTGTTCTCCTTCGTCATGGTGGCCGTCGGCCTCTGGGTGCGGGTGCACCTGGTGGAGAGCCCGGTGTTCTCCAGGACGGTCCACGCGGGGCGGATCCAGAAGCTCCCGGTCGCCGCGGTGTTCCGGGGGCACTGGCGCGAGCTCGTCCTCGGCACCTTCTTCATGCTGGCCACCTACGTCCTGTTCTACCTGATGACCGCGTTCTCCCTGAGCTACGGGCGCGCCCCCACCGACGCCGAGCTGCCGGGGCTCGGCTACGCCTACAACACCTTCGTGCTCATGATGATCGGCGGCGTGCTCTTCTTCGGACTCTTCACCATGCTCTCCGGGCCCTGGGCCGACCGCTTCGGGCGGCGCAAGACGCTCATCCTGGTGACCCTCGGCATCATCGCGTTCGGTCTCGCCTGGGTGCCCCTCCTGCGCGCGGGCTTCCCCGGGGTCATGGCCTGGCTCGTCATCGGATTCTCGCTGATGGGCATGACCTTCGGCCCCATGGGCGCGCTCCTCCCGGAGCTCTTCCCCACCAACGTGCGCTATACCGGCTCCGGGATCTCCTACAACGTGAGCTCGATCCTCGGCGCGGCGGTCGCCCCGATCATCGCCGTAGCCCTCTGGAAGATCGGCGGGGGCAGCCCGTTCTGGGTCGGCGTCTATCTCTCCTCCATGGCGACGCTGACCCTGATCGCCCTGGTGCTGAGCCGGGAGACCCGCGACGTGGATATCTGCGCGTGAGCCGCCGATGATCGAGCAACCGCTCGTGCAGTTGCTGCTCCTGCTCGGCGCCGCCGTCGGCGCCGTCACCGCGTTCCATCGCCTGAACATTCCCCCTGTGCTGGGCTACCTGCTCGTGGGGGTGGTGCTCGGGCCCTACACCCCGGGACCGGTGCTCGAGGGGAACCAGCTCTGGCTGCTCGCCGAGTACGGGATCGTCTTCCTGCTCTTCACCATCGGTCTGAGCTATTCGCTGCCCCAGTTGCAGGCGCTGCGCCACACGGTGCTGGTGCTCGGCACCGCGCAGGTGGTGCTGACCACCGCCGTGGTCGGGCTGCTCGCCTGGCTGGCGGGCCTCTCGCCCGCGGTCTCTTTCGTCGTGGGCGCGGTGTTCGCGCAGTCCTCGACCACGGTCATCAGCCGCCAGCTCACCGAGCAGAACGAGGAGCACACCGCGCACGGGCGGCTCGCGGTCGCCATGTCGGTGTTCCAGGACGTCACCACCGTCCCGCTCATCGTCATCATCCCGGTGCTGGGGCAGACGACCGACGCGGGGGCGCTGGCCGCGTCCCTGGGTGGGGCCGTCGCCAAGGCGGCGCTCGCGTTCTTCATCGTGTTCTTCGCCGGGCGCGCGCTGCTGCGCCCGTTCTTCCACGCCATCGCTGCACGCCGCTCCTCGGAGCTCTTCACGCTGGCGGCGATCTTCGTCTCCCTGGCCGCGGCCTCCATCACCAGCAACTTCGGGCTCTCGATGGCCTTCGGGGCCTTCCTGGCGGGGATGATGCTCGGCGAGACGGAGTTCCGGCACCAGATCGAATCGGCCATCCGGCCGTTCCGCGACGCCCTCCTGGGGCTGTTCTTCATCGGCATCGGCATGCTCTTCCAGCTCTCCGCGCTGCCGGACATCTGGCACCTGGCGCTCGCGGGGGCGGTCGTCCTGCTGGTGGTGAAGACGCTGCTCGTCGCACCGATCGTGCGCTGGTCGGGGGTCGACCCGGTGACCGCCTGGCGCAGCGCCCTGGTGCTGGCCGTGGGCGGGGAGTTCGGCTTCGCGCTCCTCGCGATCGCCCACACGAGCGGGGTCGTCGGCGGGCGCGCCGAGCAGGCGGTGCTGACCGCGGTGCTGCTGTCCATGGTCCTCGCGCCCTTCCTCATCCGCTACAACCGCACCATCGCGTTGTGGGTCTCGGGGCGCAAGGAGGAAGCGGACCGGCCGGTGCTCCCGGCGGTGGACCCCGCCGTGGTGACGGCGCTGAAGGACCACGTGATCATCTGCGGCTACGGGCGGGTGGGGCACGCGGTCGCAGCGCTGCTCGCGAACAAGGGGGTCCCGTTCGTCGCCTACGACGGGGACCTCGCGCGGGTGGCCCAGGGCCGGGCCGTCGGGCACCTGGTGCTCTACGGGGACGTCTCCGACCCGGGGCTCTTCGCCGCCGGCCACGCCGAGCGGGCGGCGCTCGTGGTGGTCACCATCAACCACACGGCGACCGCGGTGCGCATCGTGTCGCTGCTGCGCAGCGAGTATCCGCACCTGCCCATCATCGCCCGCGCCTGGGACCTGGAGGGCAGCTCCCGGCTCCTGGACGCAGGTGCGACCGAGGCCTACCCGGAGGCGATCGAGGCGAGCCTGCGCCTCGGGGCCGCGGCGCTGGAGATGATCGGTGCCTCTCCGGAGCACGTGGACCGGCTGGTGCAGAGCGTCCGCGACGTGGATTACGAGCCGGTGCGAGAGGGGAGCCCCACCGAGTGACACGCGCCCTCGGCCTTGCCGTCGCCGTCGCCCTGGTGTGGCTGGCCGCCTTGCTGCCCGGGTCCCCGTCCGCGGCGCCGGGCGCGCCCCGGGAGCCCCCCGAGCCCCGGGAGCCGGTCCACGACCTCCCCACCATCGCCCGGGACTGGACGCCCTTCGGCTGGTTCGGGGACTGGGCCCTGTACGACGCGCCGGCACCGCAGAGCCCCGAGGCGTCCCCCGGGTCCGACGAACAGGACCTGCCGCTCTCCATCGCCTACACGGGCAAGGCGGTGCCGGCGCTCGGCGCCTACGTGGAGTGCCGGTCGTGGATGTGCGGCACGAGCCTGCGTTTCGGTGTCCTGGTGGGGCACGACGTCCTCCGGGTGCGGGGGCGGGCGGACGCCCAGGGGGCCCGGCCCCGGGCCCGGCTGCTGCTGGAGCCGAACGCGGGCTTCTCCCACGAGACGGATGCGCTGCTCAGCGTCGCCGACAAGGGCTTCCCGCTCCAGCTCTCGCTGCTGCTCTCCGCGCTCCTTCCCGACGGGCGCCCGTTCCATCGCCTGATGCGGGAGTTCAGCCCGACGCTGCCCCAGGACGCCCTGAACGAGTTGCGGCGCTCGAGCGGGCTGCGTGCCCACGTGCCGCACGGCGACGGCACCCTGCGCGTGCACGAGATCTCCCTCTGGGGATTCTCCCAGGCGGTGGACGCCATGGAGCTGAGATGCCGGCACTTCGCGGAGTCGCGCGGGGCGCTGAAGAAGGACGTCTGCCGCCGCCTGCTCGAGAGCGAGCGGCGGCAGTAGCGGGGGGCGTGGCGCCCGTAGCGGGCAGGCGCAGCGGCGGCGCCTGCCAGCGCAGGAAGGGGGGAGCCCCCGCCGCGTGAGGCCCCCCCGGGAGGCCCTCAGGGGGCCACGATGGGCTGCGCCTCGATGAAGGCCCGCAGGCTCTGCTCCTCGTCCCTGGTGAGTGAGGTCTGCAGGATCTTGCCCCTGCCCTTGAAGGAGGTCAGCTTCTCCATGAGCTTGTCCGGGGTGGCCTTCTTCACCAGGATGAAGATGGCGGCGCAGCCGGGCTTGAAGTTCTCCGCCAGCTCCTTCATGAACTTGTCGTCGATGCCCATGTCGGTGAGCGCCCCGGAGATCGCGCCCGCGCCGGCGCCGAGGGCCGCGCCGAGCAGCGGGTTGAGGAACAGCATCCCGATCAGCATCCCCCAGAAGCTGCCGCCGACCGCGCCCATCGCGGTCAGGTTCATGGCCTGGTGAAGGGAGACCTTGCCCTGGTCGTCCTTGGTCACGATGACCACGTCCTCCATCTCGATCAGGTATTCCTTCTGCAGTTTGGTGAGCGCTGCGCGCATCTCGAAGGCCAGCTGCTGCTCGGGGAAAGAGATCACGATCAGGCTGCTCATGGGCGACTCCTCTTCGGGTTGGGGGACCGGGCGCCCGACGGCGGGGCCCCGGGTCCCCGGGGACCCCTATGGTAGCCGACCCCGGGGACGGGGGGTCACGCAGGCGCCGGCAGGAGGCCCGAGACGGCCGAGTGCACCCGCTCCATCTCGCCCTGGATGACCCCGAGGAGGGTTGCCAGGTCCCCCCCGGACACGGGCAGCCGCTCCCGGTCGCAGATCAGGGTCGCCAGACAGGCGATGGATCGGGTGAGCTCGCGCAGCTTGTCGATGATGTCCAGCACGTCCATGGTGAGGCTCCTCTCTTCGCTCAGGGACTGGGGAAAGCATGGGCGAGGGTATCTCAATAGTAAACTTCAATCGTCCGGGTGGCCGTCTATAATGCCAACAGTATCATCAGAAGATACGAGAGGCCCCCGGTGAGCCCTGTCCAGAGCCTCGTGGACGCCCTGAAGCGGGCCCTGCGCGCGGGCGGGGTCACCTATGCCGACGTGGCGCGCGACCTCGGCCTGAGCGAGGCGAGCGTCAAGCGCATGTTCTCGCGCGGGGCGTTCACCCTGGAGCGCTTCGAGGCGGTGTGCCGGATGGTCGACCTCGGCATCACGGACCTGGTGCGCCTGCAGGAAGAGGGCGAGCACCGCATCTCGCGCCTCAGCCGGGCCCAGGAAGAGGAGCTGGTCGCCGACGTGCGCCTGCTCCTGGTGGCGCTCTGCGTGCGCAACCGCTGGGGGCTCGAGGACATCGTGCGCGAGTACGCGATCTCGGTGCCCGAGTGCGTGCGCCTGCTGGCCCGGCTCGACCGCCTGCGGCTCATCGCCCTGCAGCCGGGCAACCGCGTGCGGCCGCTGGTCGCGCGCGACTTCCGCTGGATCGCCGGCGGGCCCATCGAGCGCTTCTTCGAGCGCCACGTGCAGGACGAGTTCCTCGACGCGGCGTTCGCTCTGCCGGAGGAGCGCCGGCTGTACCTGAGCGGGGCGATCTCGCCGGGCTCCGCCGAGGCGCTCGCCCGCAAGCTCGACCACCTGGCCGCGGAATTTGCCGAGCTGCAGGCCGCGGACGCCCCGCTGCCGCTCGCCCAGAAGCGCAACGTCGGCCTCGTGCTCGCGACCCGGGCCTGGGAACTGTCGGTGTTCGCCGCGCTGCGCCGCGCACGCGAGGGGGAAGGAGCGTCGGCGCAGCGCTGA
>CALMKJ010000011.1 GCA_937867305.1 uncultured Ectothiorhodospiraceae bacterium
CCTTCCATACGCGGGAGACCTCTGATGTCCGACGCCCCGTCGAGGGGCACACGAGAGCGCGGCCCGAGTGGCGCCGCGTCGCTCAGTATAGCGCGGGTGGCCTGGTCCTGGCGGGGTGATTCACCGCAGAGGCGCAGAGGCGCGGAGTGAAAAGAGGGTGAAAAGTCTCTGCGTCTCCGTGTCTCTGCGGTTCAGGCGCCTTCGGGATCGGCGGCTGAGCCGGGGACCGACCGTTGATACACTGACTCCATGAGCGCGACCCCCCCAGAGCCCTCCACGCCGGCACGCCAGGTGCCGCCGAAGTCGATCCTCCGCCTGGCCGGGCGGGCCATCGGCGACTTCGACATGATCCGGGAGGGGGACCGGGTCCTGGTGGGGGTCTCCGGTGGGAAGGACTCCCTCTCCCTGCTGCACCTGCTGCTGCACCTCGCCACCTACGCCCCGGTGCGCTTCGAGGTGGGGGCGCTCACCGTGGACCCCCAGGCCGAGGGCTTCGACCCCGGCCCCCTGGTGCCCTACATGGCCGCCCTCGGGGTTCCCTACGTGCTGGAGTCCCAGGACATCCTCGAGCAGGCGCGCCAGCACCTGCGCCACCCGTCCTTCTGCTCGTTCTGCGCCCGAATGAAGCGGGGGGTGATGTACCGCGTGGCCCGGGAGCAGGGCTACAACGTCCTGGCCCTCGGGCAGCACCTGGACGACCTGGCGGAGAGCTTCCTGATGTCCGCCTTCCACGAGGGGCGGCTGCAGACGATGAAGGCGCACTACGTGATCGACGCCGGGGACCTGCGGCTCATCCGCCCCCTGGTCTACGTCCGGGAGCGCCAGCTCCGCGCCTTTGCCGCAGCCGCCGGGCTGCCCGTGGTGTCGGACAGCTGCCCGGCCTGCTTCCGCGCGCCGAGCGAGCGTGAGCACGCCAGGGAGCTCCTGGCGCGCGAGGAGGCGTCCAACCCCCGGCTGTTCGCGAGCCTGCTGGCCGCGATGCAGCCCCTGATTGCGGCCGGCTCGCCCGGGCCCCGAGCGGCGCGCAACCGCCCCCCGACCCGGTCCGGCCCGCTCAACCCCCGGCGCTGACCAGCGCCTCGCGGATCTGGAAGTAGGCGAGCAGGAACTCGAACAGCATCCGCCAGCCGATCTCCAGGATCACGAACGTCGCAAACGCCGCCCCGGCGACGCGGGCCCAGCCCTTCCAGCCGAGCCCACCCGTCTCGGCCCAGGTGTCCGGGGACCGGGCTCGCAGCTCCTCCAGCAACCGGGTCCTGGACTGGCGGGCTACCAGCCAGGCGAGGACCGGCACGGAGACCGCGCCCACGTAGTAGGTGATGTAGATGACCCCGGGGGCGATGAAGGTCCGGAAGGTGAAGAAGTCACCGACCGCCCCCAGAAGGCTCTGCAGCAGGGAATGATGGTCCATGGTCCCCGTCCCCTTTCCTGTGGCCCCTCCCGGCGCGCGCGCCGCCGCGAGGGGAGTCGGAAGCGAAGACTACCGGATCGGGCGCCGGCAGTTACGCCCGACTTTGTACGGCAGCTTCCCCGTCCCGTCCACCGTCGCGTGGTGCGGGTGGCAACTCCCCCCCGCCCACGGTATCGTCCGGGGGAGTCCGGGAGGCCGTTCCCGGGTTGGGCGGGGCAGGCCGCAGGGCTCGACCGCGCGCGACCCCGGGGCTGGCGCCCGGGGCCGAGGAGGGTCGATGAGCGAAGTGGTCGCCACCACCCGGACCATCCTGGTCGTGGGCGGCGGCATCAGCGGCATGACGGCGGCGCTGGAGGCGGCGGAGGCCGGCGCGGACGTGCTGCTGCTGGAGAAGGGCGCCTCGCTCGGTGGGTGGGTGAGCCAGCTCTCCCGTGGCCACCCCACGCTCTGCCCCCCCGCCCGCACCCTCGAGGACGAACTGCGGCGCCTCGGGGCGGGCCGCCTGCGCGTGCTCACGCGGGCCGAGGTGGTGCGCATCGACGGCCAGCCCGGTGACTACACGGCGACCGTGCGCCTCGCGCCGCCGGCGCCCCGCGAGGTGGGAAATGCGGACCGGTCCGGGGATCCGGACGCGAGCCCGGACGCCGACCCGGACGCGGTCCCGAACCCGGACACGGGGGAGCGCAAACTCCGCGTGAAGGCCGGGGCGGTGGTCTGGGCCACCGGCTGGAGGCCCTACGACGCGGCCAAGATCGAGCCCTACGGCTACGGCCGGATCCCGGACGTGGTCTCGAGCCTCGATTTCGCGCGCCTGGCCGACCCCCTGGGGCCGACCGGTGGCCGTTTGCTGCGCCCCTCGGACGGTCGCGAGGCGCGCCGCGTCGCCTTCGTGCTCTGCGCGGGGTCGCGCGACAAGAACCACCTGCGCCACTGCTCGCGCGTGTGCTGCGCCGCCGCCCTCGAGCAGGCGGCCCACGTCACCGGGCACCTGGGTGACGAGGCGGACGTGACCCTCTACTACGTGGACATCCGCGTGACGGGATCCCTCGAGGACCTCTACCGGAAGGTGCGATCGGACCCGCGGGTGAAGTTCGTCCGCTCGAAGGTGGCCCAGATCACCCGGGACGCCCACACCGGGAGCCCCGTGCTCCACGGTGTGGCGACCGAGGGCGGTCAGCGCTATGCCCGCGTGCACGATCTGGTGGTGCTGGCCGTCGGCATGGAGCCGGGCGTGCCGGGTGATGCCCTGCCCTTGCGCCTCGTGACCCACGCCGGGGGCTTCGTCGCGCCCGACCCCGCGAACGGCGCCATCTTCGCGGCCGGGTGTGCCGCGGAGCCCCTCGACGTGAGCCGTTGCGTGCAGCACGCGACGGTCGCCGCGCTCAGGGCCCTCCAGGTGGTCCGCCGCGTGGGCGGGGTGGAGGGCTGAGCGGATGGTCGGGGACGGGCCCGGGGACAGGGCAGCGGACGGGCCCGAGGCGGGGCCGGAGCGGGCCAACGCCCCGCCCACGCCCCGTCGCGAGGGCGGCCTGAGCCGCCGCATCCTGGTGGTGGGCGGGGGTGTCGCCGGCATGACCGCTGCCCTCGAGGCCGCGAAGGCGGGCTACCCCGTGACCCTGGTGGAGCAGGGCCCCCAGCTCGGCGGCGCGCTCGCCGGACTCTGGAAGCGGGCCGCGGTCCGGTCCCCGTTCCGGCACCCCGTCGACACCGGCGTCGAAGCGCTGGCGGAGGCCGTCTCCACGCACCCGGGCGTGCGCGTCCACCGCTCTGCCGGCGTGGTGCGGGTCGCCGGTGCCCCCGGGCGATTCACCGTGGTGCTTGCCGAGGGGAACGGGGCGCGCGTCGCCGGACAGGTCGGGGCGATCGTCCTGGCGAGCGGATTCCGACCCTACGACGCCCGCCGGCTGCCCGAGCTCGGCTACGGCGAGAGCCCGGACGTGGTGACCCAGCTCGAGCTGGAGACGCTCGCGAAGAAGGCCAGCGGCGGACCCATCCGGCGCCCCTCGGACGACGCCGAGGCGCGGCGCGTGGTCTTCGTGCAGTGCGCGGGCCAGAGGAGCAGGACGCAGGGCCACCTGCCCTACTGCTCCGGGCACTGCTGCCTCGCCAGCGTCAAGCAGGCGATGTACTTCAAGGACCGGGACCCCGGCATCGAGACCCTGGTGCTCCACGACGACCTGCGTACCCCCGGTGTCGGCGGCGAGGACTTCTACCGCAGCGCCCAGGAGAAGGGGGTCACCTTCGTCCGCGCCCGGGTCGACGGGGTCGTGCTCAGCCCCGGTCCGGGCGGCCCGGTCGTGAGCTTCCCCGACCAGGTCCTCGGCGAGAACGTCTCGGTGGAGGCGGACCTGGTGGTGCTGGCGACGGGCATGGTCCCGGTCTCCGGCACGGACTCGCCGCTCCCCTGGCTCCCCCGCGAGGCCCGCCCGACCGGCATCTTCGCCGCGGGTGCGGTGCGCCGCCCCATGGACTCGAGCGAGGCGGCGGAGGACGGGGCGGGCGCCGCCCTGAAGGCCATCCAGGCGGTGGAGAAGGCTGCGCTCGGCCGGTCCGGGCCGTCGCCCTTCAGGTCCTGAGGATGGCGCGCCATGGGTGAGGGGCGGAAAGACTATCGAGGGGACTTCCTCGCGGAGGTCGAGGCCCGCGTCGAGGAAGGCGAGTGGGTGAAGATGTGCATGCAGTGCGGGGTCTGCTCCGGATCCTGCCCGCTCGGCCCCGACTGGGAGCACCCGCCCCACGAGATCTTCCAGTGGATCCGCGCGAACCGGCGCGCGGAGGTCCTGGGCTCCCCCTCGGTCTGGATGTGCACCTCCTGTCACGCCTGCGTCGTGCGCTGTCCCCGCGGGGTGCCGGTCGCCCACGTGATGCACGGCCTCGCCCACTACGCGGCGCGCCTCGGCCTCGCCCCGCCGGGCCAGCCGACCCGCAGGCTCGCCGAGCGCTTCTGGGAGAACATGACCCGCACCGGGCGCGTCAATGAGCCGCGGCTCGCCCTGTCGCTCCTCTTCGCGAACGGGCCCGGCGAGGGCCTGCGGACGGCGCTCCGGATGAAGGACGCGGGTCTCGACCTGGTGAGGGCGGGGCGCCTGAGCCCGCTCGCGGCCCTCGCCGGCGACGGCGTGGAGGACCCCGCGGGGCTGCGCGCGGTCCTCGAGAAGGCCCGCGCGATCGAGCTCGCGAAGACCGCGGCGCTCGAGGACTGAGGGGGCCGCAGGCATGGCGAAGCGCCCGTACTCCTTCCTGCCCGGCTGTTCCTTCCGCCCGGGGGCCTCCGCCTCCCATGCCCTGCGCTCCGTGCAGACGGTGTGCGCCGAGCTCGACCTCCAGCTCGAGACCATCCCCGACTGGAACTGCTGCGGGGCCTCTCTCGGGCACGTGGGGGGCGGTGAGCTGCCGCGCATCGCGCTCTCCGCGCGCAACCTGGCGCTCTCGGCGCAGGCCCACCCGGGCCAGGACCTGGTCACCGCCTGCCCGGGCTGCTGGCTCGCCACCCGGGAGGCCAGCGAGCGCCTGCGCCAGGACGAGGACCTGCTGCGGGACGCCCGCGAGGCGCTCGCCGCCGGGGGCCTGCGCGTTCGCGCCGAGCCGAGGGTCCGGCGCCTGGCCGAGGTCCTGGTCGAAGACGTGGGCTACGCGGAGATCGCCGCGCACGTGCGCCGGCCCCTCGACGGGATCCGGATCGCGGGCTACGTGGGCTGCCAGAGCAGCCGGCCGGTCGGCGTCGCGGGCGATTCCACCGAGAACCCGCAGTTCCTGGACCGGCTGGTGGAGGCCCTGGGCGGCGAGTCCATCCCTGCGTACGAGAAGAAGGTGCAGTGCTGCGGTGGGGCGCTCGCCCTCTCCGAGCCTGCCCGCAGCGAGGGGCTCCT
>CALMKJ010000012.1 GCA_937867305.1 uncultured Ectothiorhodospiraceae bacterium
GACTTCACCGGGGTGATTCAGATCACCCTGAGTTCGTCGTCGATCCCCTCTTTCAAGGCGTACCAAACGGAACTCAAGGGCAATGCCAAGTGCGTGGCTATGGGTCTTCCTGGCTACAAGCTGCCTGACGACCCGCTGAGCCTGTACTTCATTCGGGAGGCGGCGGAGAAGGGTCGAAACACCTGGACGAAGATTCGCCTGAGCAGCACGCTGCCCGCGAAGGTCTGACCGTCAGCAACCAAAACGAGCCCTTCGGGGCTCGTTTTTCAGGAGATTGAATGCACTACGTATTCATAGACACCGAAACGACGGATGCGACCCCGGAGCGCGGAGTGGTGGAGGTCGGCATCGTGGTCACCGACGAGAACTTCAACGTGCTGCGGGAGGCTGAGAGCCTCATCGATCCGCAGCGCATGATCTCGCCTGCGGCGTCAGGCGTGCACGGCCTCACCAACGACGACGTCAAGGACAGCCCGACCCTGGAGGAGTACTTCTCCGACAGCGGCCCCGAATGCTACGGGGGACTGATACAGGGCCCGGCAGCCCTGATCGGGCACCGTGTCTCGTTCGACACCCACACCCTCGGCCGCTTCGTTGACGGGGGATTTACGGAGGTCTGCACGCTGCGGCATGCCCGCAGGCTGTATCCGGAGGCTGACGATCACAAGCTCAGCACCCTGATCTTCGCCCTTGATCTGCCGAGGTCCGCGGGCGCCCACCGCGCTCTGGCTGACGTCTACTCGGCCATGTACCTGGCGCAGCACATCTGCGAGCGCACAGGCCTGACGCTTCCCCAGCTGGTGGAGGCGTCCAAACCCCCGATGGAAATCCTGCTGATGCCGTTCGGCAAGCACAAGGGCACCCCGATTGCCGAGATGCCGAAGCACTACATCGAGTGGGCTCTTCGTGAGATGAAGGACCTTGACCGGGACCTCGTCCACACCCTCAACCTTGCCCTTGAAAAGAAGCGGAGTCAGCGATGACTGAACAACAAGAACAACAAATCACAGCCGACGAGATCCTGAATCAGCACAAGGGTTACTCGCAGTTCGTCTCGACCCTGTTCAACCGGACCGGGGAGCCGTCCAAGGACTTCGCCCACGCCGTGCTGGGGGTCCTGACGGAGTGCGACGAGTACCTGCGGGCTCCGGACCTCACCAACGCGATCGAGGAGGCCGGTGACCTGATGTTTTTCGTGACCGCTCTCGGCCTCGTCTGTCGGGAGCACTTCCAGGACTTCGACGACACGGCTGCCGGCGGCGGGGAGGAGTTCTCCGCGCTGCTCACGCTGTCGGAGAAGGTCGGCGCAGGCGCGCTGTGGGCCTCGTACAGCGTCGAACTCATGGACGTGGTCAAGCGGTGGGTCGGGTACGGCAAGGAGCCCGCCGTGGGTCAGGCATACAGCGCTGTCTGCAAGGTGGTCACCCTCTCCGGGAAGGTCCTGGACAGCGGGCTGGCCAAGGACACGGACATCCAGGTCGTGCTGAAGGCCAACGTGGAGAAGCTGCTGCTCCGCTACAAGGGCCTGAAGTTCAGCGCCGAGAAGGCGGTCGACCGGGACGTTGCCTCGGAACGGGAGGTGCTTGAACGTGCCTCGCAACAACAGCAGTCCTGAAGCGCGACGGGCACTGAAGCACATCCAGAAGTACCTCCTGAAGGAAAAGAAAACCTTGACCGCGCAGGCCTTGTTCAAGGACTTCTCCGAAAGCCCTTCGAAGGTCACCCTTGATGGGTACGGCCCGTTCGACCGGGCTCTTGGGGTGCGCCCTGAACTCTGGCTGATACCGGACTGCGGGAGGGACTGGGAAGACCTGCTGTGCGACTTCGAAGCCTACGTGGACCGACCCCTTGGCAAGATTCGCAGGCCCGACATCAGGGCCCGGGAGCACCTGCACGGGGCTTCTTGGAGGCGTTACTTCGGGGAGCCTCGAAAGCCTCGAGAGTGGTGGGTACCGGCGGTGAAGTTGCTGGCTCTCGTCTATCGCAAGGTAGGCGGGAAGGTGACGATCAAGAGCCCCGGGCACGTGGTTCTCGAGCATGAGACCTGGAAAGCGGAAGTGACCCCGACAGGTGGATGGATGCCGTGGGGGGAGAAGTTCGTACCTGCAGCCTGGAGGGCGTCTGATGCAGACATTGCGCATCTCAGAACCCCCATGCTCACGACTGAACACCCCCTCGCCGCGGCGCTGGTCTCCCTGCAGGCCCCTCGCTCCGTTCTCTGGGCCGCGAATACGGTCGTCAGGGCGCAGGAGTCGGGAAGGTTCGAACCGCTGGAGATGGTCGATCTCGAGGTACCGAAGAGCCGGCCACGCCCGCCCGTTCGGAAGTCACGGGTCAGCGACGCAGAAGCCGCTGGGGCCGTGGAGGTCCTTCGGGATGCGCTCGACTTTGCTCCCGACCTGACCGTGATCGGGGCCTACCGGGCACTGGTTCCGCACTCCGTGACCGGAGTCGAGTTCACCGAGGCCATGGGGAACCCCTTCAGCAGCGGCAACCGCCCGCTGACCAAGGAGATGCGCAGCAGGCTCCTATGCCTGCTTGACCGCATTGAGGAGCGAATAGGTAGCACCTAGTGCCCGTCGCAATTACAGACACCAACAACAAGAAGAAAGTCTGAACATGAACGACACACCCAGCACCGCCGCGGGCGGTATCGGCGACATCAACAGTTCCGCCAAGGGTTCTGGCGCCCGGTACAACGC
>CALMKJ010000013.1 GCA_937867305.1 uncultured Ectothiorhodospiraceae bacterium
CCGGCGCGAGTACCAGGGCGCGAAGTCGATCCCCCAGGGCTGGCAGTGGGTCGATCCGCAGAAGGAGCTCAACGCGCGGAAGCTCGCCATCCGCGCGGGCCTCATGAGCCGCTCCGAGGCGATTGCCGCCTACGGCTACGACGCCGAGGACGTGGACCGGGAGATCGCCGCCGACGCCGCGCGGGCCGATCGACTGGGCCTGGTGCTCGACTCGGACCCGCGCCACGACCAGGGGGCCGCCCCGGTGGCCCCTGCTTCCACTGAAGCCAACACGGAGTAATGCATGCTGCCCCACCTTGCTGCCCGGATCTTCGGGACGCCGCTGCTCGTCCAGCGCGCGAAGCTCGACGTGATCCTCGCCGCCCTCGGCCCCCGGCTCGGGGCGCTCGATCTGCCCGAGGTCGAGGCGGATCCGCCCGCGCCCCGGCCCGCCGTCCCGGACGCCGCCGGGATCGCTGTCATCCCGATCCACGGCACGCTGGTCAAACGCACCCTCGGCCTCGAGACCTCCTCGGGGCTTGCGAGCTACGCCGGGGTGGGGGCGATGCTCGAAGCGGCGATCGCCGATCCGCGCGTCGGTGGGATCCTGCTCGACGTGGACTCGCCCGGGGGCGAGGCCTCCGGAAGCTTCGATCTCGCCCGCCGCGTGCGAGAAGCGAGCCGCGTGAAGCCGGTGTGGGCGGTGGCCAACGACGCGGCCTTCTCCGCCGCTTACGCCATCGCCTGCGCCGCCGAGCGGGTGGTCGTCACCGAGACCGGCGGGGTGGGCTCCATCGGGGTAATTGCGCTCCACGTCGACCAGTCCGAGCGCGACGCAACCGAGGGCTACCACTACACCGCCATCACCGCGGGGGCCCACAAGAACGACTTCTCGCCCCATGAGCCGCTCACCGACACCGCGCGGGCAGAGCTCCAGGGCGAGGTCGATCGGCTCTACGCGCTCTTCGTCGCCCACGTGGCGGCGATGCGCGAGGTGCCGCAGGCCGAGGTGCGCGCGACCGACGCAGCCCTCTACTTCGGCCCCCTCGCGGTCGCGGCGGGCCTCGCCGATGCCGTCGGCACCCTGGAAACGACGCTCGCCGAGCTCTCCGCCCACCTTGCGACCCGAGCCCGCCAGGCGCCCCCGGCTCGGGGTCTGCCTCGAAGGGGAGCGCCCCACCCTTGGGAGCCCACCATGGACCACGAACCCCAGGACGACCAGACCGCCGTGCTGCTGGCCGCGGCCCGCCGCGAAGCGAGCGAGTCGGCCCAGGCCATCGCCGAGCTCTGCCTCATCGCCGGCTGCCCCGAGCGCGCCGCCGAGCACATTGCCGCGGGCCGCAGCGAGAGCGAGGTCCGCCGGGCGCTGTGCGCCGCCCGCGCCGCCCGCTCGGAGCAGACGCCCATCCACTCGACTCTCGCCAGCGAGGCGGGCACCGAGGACGGCGTGCGCCCGGAAACCTCGCCCATCGTCACCGCCGTCAAAAAGCTCGTCCACCAGGAGTAAGCCATGCCCGCCCTGACGAAAACGAACAACCTCGGTGACTTGCTGAAGTATGAGGCGCCGAGTCTCTACTCCCGAGAGCAGGCGGTGGTCGCCTCCGGCCAGAACCTGCGGCTCGGCACCGTGGTGGGCCGCGTGAGCGCCACCGGCAAGCTGAAGGCGCTCAACCCCGACGCCCGCGACGGCACCGAGATCGCCGCCGGGGTGCTCGGCTCCGACATCGACGCGACCCTCGCCGACCGTAAGGACGCCCTCCTCATTGCCCGTCACGCCATCGTGGCCCGCGTGGCGCTGCTCTGGCCGGCCGCGATCACCCCCGAGAAGAAGGCGACGGCCGAAGCGCAGCTCGGCGCCCTCGGGATCCTGGTGCGCGCCTCCGCCTGAGCCACCCCGCACTCGTTGACTCGCGCGGCCCGCCCCCTGGCGGGCTGCGTTTTCTTGGAGATCAGAAATGCAGAATCCCTTCGACAACCCGGGCTTCTCGATGGCGAGCTTGACCGCCGCCATCAACCTCATCCCCAACCGCTACGGGCGCCTGGAGCAGCTCGCGCTCTTCCCCCCGAAGCCCGTGCGCACGCGCCCCATCATCGTCGAGGAGTACGCCGGGCGCCTGAACCTCCTGCCCACCAAGCCGCCCGGCACCCCGGGCACCGTGGGCGAGCGCGGTAAGCGCACGCTGCGCTCCTTCGTCATCCCGCACATCCCCCACGACGACGTGGTGCTCCCCGAGGAGGTCCAGGGGATCCGCGCCTTCGGCTCGGAGACCGAGATGGAAGCGGTCGCGGGCGTGATGGCCCGGCACCTCGAGACCATGCGCAACAAGCATGCGATCACCCTCGAGCACCTGCGCATGGGCGCGCTGAAGGGCCAGATCTTGGATGCCGACGGCAGCGTCATCTACGACCTCGTCGCCGAGTTCGGGCTCACCCCCCAGAGCATCGCCTTCGATCTCGGCACCGCCACCACCAACGTGAAGGCGAAGTGCTACGAGCTCTCCCGGCGCATCGAGGATGGGCTGAAGGGCGAGTTCATGACCGCGATCCACGTGCTCTGCTCCCCGGAGTGGTTCACCGCCTTCACCACCCACAGCAAGGTGGAGAAGGCCTACGAGAACTGGCAGCAGGGCGCCATCCTCATCAACGACGTGCGCGCCGGCTTCAGCTTCGCCGGGATCACCTTCGAGGAGTACCGCGGCCAGGCGACCGATCCCGACGGCAACACCCGGCGCTTCATCGCCGCGGGCGAGGCCCACGCCTTCCCGGTGGGCACGCTCGACACCTTCGCCACCTACTTCGCACCGGCGGACTTCAACGAGACGGTCAACACCCTCGGCCAGCCGCTCTACGCCAAGCAGGAGCCCCGGAAGTTCGACCGCGGCACCGATCTGCACACGCAGTCGAACCCGCTCCCCATGTGCCATCGCCCGGGCGTGCTGGTGAAGCTCACCGCGTGAGCGTGCGCGTGGAGGCACTCTACGAGGCCGCCCGGCGCGCGGGGCTGCTGGTGGAGGCCGAGGTGGGGGGGCTGCGCGTCTGGGTCGATTTCCGCGCCCCGGACGAGGCCGTGCTGGAGGGCCTCGCGCTCTCCGCCGACTACACCGTGCGCTTCCCCGCCTCCGCCCTGCCCGCGCTCGCCGTGGGCGAGATCGTCACCGTCCGTGGCGCGAGCTACCGCGTGCGCGATCTGCGCGCCATCGGCGACGGCAGCGAGCGTCGTGCGGCCCTCACCCGGGAGTAGCCCGCGATGGGGCGATCGATCCGCGAGCGGATCGTGCGCGAGATCACGACCCGCTGCGGGCAGGCCATCGCCCCGGTGCCGGTGCTGCGGGTTCCGACCGTTCCGATCCCGCGCGAGGCGAGTCCGGCGCTGCTCCTCTTCGTCGAGGGCGAGACCGTCACCGCCCAGGCGAACGTGCTGGTCGACCGCCAGCTCACCGTGCGGCTGGTGGCACTCGCCCGCGGCGCGGACGCCTTCGAGGTTGTCGATCGCCTGATGGTCGCCGCGCACGGCGCGCTCTTCGCAGACCGCAGTTTCGGCGGCCTCGCGCTCGGTCTCACCGAAATCGACTGCGAGTGGGACGCGGAGGACGCCGATGCGGGCGTCGCTGCACTCCCCGCCCGCTACGAGATCCGCTACCGCACGCTCGCCACCGATCTCACCCGCACGGGCGAGACCCCGTGAGGCGCGCCCGGCGGATGCAACACCCCAACCACTGATCCCACCCGTAAAGGAGACTGACCATGGCGTACTTCTCTGGACAGGGCCGCGTGTACATCGGCGCTCGCGATGAGACCGGCAACCCGCAGGGCCTCGTCTACGTCGGCAACGTGCCCGAGCTCAAGGTATCCCTCTCGGTCGAGACCCTGGAGCACCAGGAGTCGACGAGCGGGCAGCGCCTGACCGATCTGCAGCTCATCAAGACCAAGAAGGGCGAGTTCGCCTGCACGCTCGAGGAGCTGCTCGCGAGCAACCTCGCGCTTGCCCTCTACGGCTCCATCACCGATCAGGGGAGCGGCAGCGTCACCGGGGAGGCGCTGCCGAACCCCGTGACCGTCGGCAGCCTCTACCTGCTGGCGAAGCACAACGTCTCGGACGTGGTGGTGACCGATTCGGCGGCGACCCCGGTGGTCCTGCCCGCGAGCCAGTACCGCGTCAACGCCAAGCACGGCTCGCTCGCGATCCTCGACAAGACCACCGGCGGCCCCTTCGTCGAGCCCTTCGTGGTGGACTACACCTTCGCCGCGGCCCAGAGCACGGCGATGTTCACCCAGCCGCTCCCGGAGCGCTGGGTGCGCTTCGAGGGCCTCAACACCGCCGACGGCAACCGCGAGGTGGTCATCGATCTCTACCGGGTCGCCATCAACCCGGCCAAGGAGCTCTCGGTCATCACCGACGAGCTGCTGAAGTTCGAGCTTTCCGGCCAGGTGCTGGCCGACACGCTGAAGCCCGCCGCCGGCGAGCTGGGGCAGTTCGGGCGGATTGTGCTGCTGTGAGGGACGCTGCCATGAGCACCCCGGAGCTTGAGATCCTCGTGCCCCAGCCCCGGGTCCTGGATCTCGTCGGGGAGCGCCTGGCGATCACCCCGCTGGTGCTGGGTGAGCTGCCGGCGATGGTCAAGGCGGTGCGCCCCTTCGCCGAGCGGATGGGGGGCGAGCCTGACTGGCTCGCCCTCTTCTCCGAGCACGGCGATGCGCTCCTCACCGCACTGGCCATCGCGAGCCGGCAGCCGCGCGCCTGGGTCGACAGCCTGGCGCTCGACGACGCACTCGCCTTGGCGGCCGCCGTCTTCGAGGTGAATGCAGATTTTTTCGTCTCCCGGATCGCACCGAAGGTGGGCGAGCTGGCCGAGCGCCTGAGCGAACGCTTGGCTGGAGTGAGGCCATCGCCCGCCTGATCCGGGCGGGCCATCGGTACCCGGACCTCCTCGGCTACACCCTGCGCCAGATCGAGGGCTTCCTCGCGGCCGATCGGCGTCTTGAGGCCCATCGGCTCTCCGTCGAGCTGGCCCTCCTCTCCACCGCCGCCCACGGCAGCCGGGAGGCGATCCGGGCGCTCCAGGCCGAGCTGCAGCGAGGGATGCAGCCGTGAAGATCGATCTCGTCGCCGAGGGCCTGCTGGACCGCCGGCGCTTCCAGGCCTGGCGGGCCGACCGCCGCCAGGCCCTTCACCACGCGGTCGCGCGCGCGATGCGCCACGTCGGTCGCGACATGGCCGAGCGGGCGCGCGGGCGCCTGCGCGCAGGGTTCAGCGTCGCCAGCCCCAAGTTCCTGCGCTCGATGCACGCCAAGGTGCTCGATCGCAAGCGCACGGAGCTCCCGGCCCTCTACGTCGGCTCGAAGATCCCCTGGCTCGGGATCCACGAGCGGGGCGGCACGATCCAGGGGCGGATGCTGATCCCACTGCTGCCCCAGCACCAGCGGATCGGCCGCAAGGCCTTCGCCCGCGTGGTCGATGCGCTGGTGCGCAGTGGCAACGCGTTCTTCCTGAAGAAGAACGGGCGCACGGTCCTCATGGCCGAGAACCTCGCCGAGAACGCCCAACCGCTCGCCCGCTTTCGCCGCGCCGAGCGCGCTCGCACCGGCGCCAAGCGCCTGAAGCGCGGCGCCGAGATCCCCATCGCCGTGCTCGTGTCCCGGGTGGCACTCCGGCGCCGCTTCGATCTGCGAAGCGCCGTCCGCCCCGCTCTGCCGCGGCTCGCGAGTGCCATCCGCCAGGCAATGTCCCAGCGCTGATCCCATGGCCAGCAACCGCGCCCAGATCCTGATCACCGCCGTCGACGAGACCCGCCGGGCCTTCCAGTCCGTCCAGGGCAGTCTCGGGCGTCTGCGCGACCAGGCCCGTGCCGTCGGCGACGTCCTCGGGCGCCTCGGCGGGCTCGTCGGCGTCGGCCTCGGGGTGCGCGAGCTCGTCGCGACCGCCGATCAGTACCAGAACCTGCAGGCTCGGCTGCGGCTCGCGGTCCGCTCCCAGGAGGAGTTCAACCGGGCGGATGCCGAGCTCTTCCAGATCGCCCAGCGCAACCGCGCACCGCTCGCCGAGACCGTCACGCTCTACGCCCGGCTCGCCCCGTCGCTCCAGGCGCTCGGGCGCTCGCAAAGCGATCTGCTGGCCGCGACCGATGCCATCGGCCAGGCCGTCGCCCTCTCCGGGGCCTCCAGCGAGGCCGCCTCCGGGGCGCTGCTGCAGCTCGGGCAGGCCTTCGCCTCGGGCCAGCTGCGGGGCGAGGAGTTCAACTCCGTCATCGAGCAGACCCCGCGGCTCGCCCAGGCCATCGCCGACGGGATGGGGGTCCCGCTGGGATCGCTGCGGGCGCTCGCGAAAGAGGGCCAGATCACCGCCCAAGCCGTCCTAGACGCGCTCCTCGACCAGCGCGGGCGCCTCGCCCGCGAGTACGGCAGCCTGCCCGACACGGTCGCCGGTGCCCTCACGCGCCTGAAGAACGCCTTCCTGCAGGCCTTCGGTGCGAGAGAGAGCACGAGCGCCCTGACCGCAGGACTCGCCGGCGCCCTTCAGGCGGTGGCTCGCCACATCGAGGGGCTCATCAACCTCGCGGGGGTCGTGCTGGTGGCGGCCCTCGGCCGGATGGCGGGGGCCTTCGCCACGAGTGTCGGCGCGGCTCGCGCGGAGGCCGCCGCGCGCCTCACCCACCTGCGCAGCCTCGAGGCCGAGGCCCTGGCCCGCGCCCGGGTGGCGCAAGCCGCCCTGGCACAGGCGCAAGCCCAGCGAGCCGCCACCGCCGTGCAGGACACCACCGCCGCGAACGCCCGCGCCCACGCCCCATCCGCGACC
>CALMKJ010000014.1 GCA_937867305.1 uncultured Ectothiorhodospiraceae bacterium
TGACCGTGAAGCTCACGATGCTCAAGGCCAAGATCCACCGGGCCACCGTCACCCGCGCCCACCTCGACTACGAGGGGTCCGTCACGATCGACCGGGACCTCCTCGATGCGAGCGGCATCCTCCCGTACGAGCGGGTCGAGATCTACAACGTCACCCGCGGGACGCGCCTCGCCACCTACGCCATCGCCGGAGAACCGGGCTCGGGGGCGATCGAGATCAACGGCGCCGCCGCCCACCTCGTCGGGCCGGGAAACCTCGTCATCCTGGCGGCCTACTGCGACCTGACCCCCGAGGAGGCGGCTTCCCACCGCCCCCGCCTCGTCTTCGTCGACGGCCTCAACCGGGTCGTCGAGCTGAAGGCCTCGGAGAAGCCTCACACCCTGCCGGCAGGGGTCACGGAGGAGATCGCCCACCACGGGTAGTCGTCCCGGGATGGCCCCGGAGCGAACAGGTCGCAGCTTCCGCCCATCCGGGCCACACGTCGGGAGCGTAGAGCGAGGCGAAGCGCCACTTTCCGCTTGAATCTCTTCCGGCGGGCGGTTTATCGTCCGTATAAGCCCGTGGTCTTCCTTGGTCCTACCCCAGGAACCCTCGATCGGCTCCAGGATTACTCGCGTTTGAGGAGGGTTCAGTCCATTCCCAGTCACAGGGGTCCCGCAGGGGAAACGACCCCACCGAAGCCTCCCGAAGTCCCGGAGCCGGTAAACAGTTCCCCGCGTCCTTCGTTCGCGGGCTCTGATGGTGTGCGCCACGGAGTCCCGTCCCACGTGCGTTCGATCTCCTGAGACCAGGAGACCACGGAGTTAGAAAAGGCATGTACACCGACAAGTCCATCCCGTGCATCGACTGCGGCACCCCCTTCATCTTCACGGCCAACGAGCAGGAGTTCTACGCGCAGAAGGGCTTCTCGAACGAGCCCAAGCGCTGCAAGATCTGCCGCGACAAGCGGAAGAACTCCGGCATGGGCGACGGCGGCTCCCGCCAGCTGTTCAGCGTCACCTGCGACGCGTGCGGCAAGGCGACCCAGGTGCCGTTCAACCCGACCAACGGCAAGCCGGTCTACTGCCGCGACTGCTACCGCGATCGCCGCACCGGCATGGGCCGCTGAGCGTCGAGTAGAAAAAACACGGGCTTTACGCAGGGGCGGGCTTCGGCCCGCCCCTGTTGTTTTCGGCGAGCCCTTGGGCGGACACTGCCGCCGGGAGGCGCCGGAATGAGCGACACGAAGAGCACCGGCCTCGGGACCCTCTGCGTCCACGCGGGGCAGGAGCCCGAGCCGGTC
>CALMKJ010000015.1 GCA_937867305.1 uncultured Ectothiorhodospiraceae bacterium
TACCAGGCCGCGACCATCGAGCTCATGCTGATGCACGTGGACCTGACCGCGCGAAAGTCGTCCCCGTTGCCTGCCGGGGTGCGCGACCGCATCGGGCGCCTCGCCGCCGCGCACGCGACGCTTGCGCGCCCCGCGGAAGTGGGGCGGGTCATCGCGCTGCCGACGCGCCCTGGCGAGGCCAGCGCGCCAGGATGAATCCATACGTCGTCTTCCTGCTGTACCTCCTGGCGATCCTGGGCTTCGTCGGCGTCACCCTGTTGTTGAACCGGCTGCTCGGGCCGAAGCCGGTCCCCTCGGAGATGAAGCTCGAGCCCTTCGAATGCGGCGCCACGCCCGTGGACCCGTTGAATCTGAAGGCCGTCCCCATCAAGTACTACGCCGTCGCGATCGTCTTCATCCTCTTCGATCTGGAGACGGTCTTTCTCTACATCTGGGCCCTCGGCGCGCAGCCGCTGACCGGTTTCATGGTGGGTACCTTCGCCTTCTTCATCTTCCTGTTGTTGCTCATCCTGTTCTACGTGTACAGGTCCAGGCTCCTCGAGGGCGTCACGGAGTGACGATGGATCCGCAGCCCGATTCGTCGGGACGCACCGGGGCCTTCGAGTACATCTCGACGAGGAAGGACGAGCTCGTCGGCTGGGCGCGGAAATTCTCGCTGTTCCCCTATCCGTTCGTCACGGCCTGCTGCGCCATGGAGTTCATGGCCGTGAGCGCCACCCCCTACGACACCGACCGGTTCGGGGCCGCGCTGCCGAGGTTCTCGCCGCGCCAGTCCGACCTGCTGATGGTGGTCGGCACCATCACGCACAAGCAGGCGCCGATCCTGCGGAAGGTGTACGAGCAGATGTGCGAGCCGAAGTGGGTCATGGCCTTCGGCGCGTGCGCCGTGAGCGGCGGGTTCTACCAGAACTACGCGACGCTGCAGGGCATCGACAAGATCATCCCGGTGGACATCTACATCCCCGGCTGCCCGCCCCGCCCGGAGACGGTGATCGACGGCATCATGAAACTCCAGGACCGGATCGCCCGCTCGAAACACGTGATTCTCACGAAGGACTTCTGACGATGCGGGAAGACCTGCTCCAGCGGGTGCGGGAGGTCATGGCGCCTCTCGTGGAGCGCTTCGATCTCGCGCACGGGATGCCGGTCCTCACGCTGGCGCCCGGGCGGCTCCTGGAGACGGCGCGCCGGCTGAAAGAGGAGCTGGGGTTCGATCTGTTCCTCGACGTGACCGCGGTGGACTGGCCGGGCAACGAGCGGCGCTTCGAGGTGGTCTACCACTTCTACTCCGCGCGCCAGCGCGTGCGGCTGCGGGCGAAGACGCGCGTTGCGGAGGGCGAGCCCGTCGTCGACTCCCTGGTTTCGCTCTACGGCTCGGCCGGCTACATGGAGCGGGAGTGCCACGACATGTTCGGGATCGGTTTTCGCGGCAACCCCGACCTGCGTCCGGTCCTGCTGTACGAAGGCTTCGTGGGCCACCCGCTGCGCAAGGACTACCCCAAGGACCGGGAACAGCCCCTCGTGCCCACCCGGACCCGAGAGGAGCAACCGTGAGCGGGCCGCTGCCGAGCCCCGTGCGACCGGCCTTCGAGGTCGGCTCTCGCGAGGGCGCGCTAATCGTCAACATCGGGCCCTCGCACCCCGCCACGCACGGCACCGTCCAGATCATCGCGGAGCTGGACGGGGAGAAGGTGGTGCGCGCCGACGTGCACTGCGGCTACCTGCACCGGGGCTTCGAGAAGGAATGCGAGTGCCACACCTGGCACAACGTGATTCCCTACGTCGATCGCCTGAACTACTCCTCGCCGCTGCTCAACGAATTCGCCTACTGCGATGCGGTGGAGACGCTGCTCGGGATCGAGATCACGCCCCGCTGCCGCCATCTGCGCACGCTGCTCGCGGAATACTCTCGCATCGCCGACCACCTCACGTGCGTGGCGGCCCTGCTGATGGAGATGGGGGCGATGACGGCCTTTCTCTATCTCGTCACGCTCCGCGACTTCATCTACGAGCACACCGCGGCACTCACGGGGGCGCGGGTCACGCACACGTACGGCCGGATCGGGGGCCTTGCGCGCGACCTGCCGGACGGTTGGCTCGAGCGACTGGAGGAGATCCTCGAGGAGTACGAGGTGTACGTGGGGCGGATCCACGGCCTGATGGACCGCAACCGGATCTTCATCGACCGGACGCGGGACGTGGGCGTGCTGTCCCCCGAGGAGGCGATCCACTGGGGCTTCACGGGTCCCGTCCTGCGCTCGACCGGGGTCGCGCGCGACGTGCGCAAGGACACGCCCTACCTCGCGTACGGGGAGCTCGACTTCGAGGTACCGGTCGGGATCAAGGGCGACAACTACGACCGGTACTACGTGCGCATGCGGGAGATGGACGAATCGGTGCACATGATCCGGCAGTTGATGGAGAGGCTCGCCCCCGGCCCCGTCAACGTGGACGATCGGCGCTGCGTGCTTCCGGAGAAGCCGCTCGTCTATTCCGAGATCGAGTCGCTCATCAACCACTTCAAGCTGATCACCGAGGGGCCGAGGGTCCCCGCCGGCGAGGTGTACGTGGCGCACGAGGCGGCCAACGGCGAGCTCGGCTTCTACGTCGTCAGCACGGGAGAGGGCACGCCGTACCGGGTGCACGTGCGCGGCCCGAGCTTCGTGCACATGGGCGGCCTGCACCGCATGCTGGAAGGCTATCAGCTCGCCGACCTCGTCCCCACCTTCGGATCGGTGAACATGGTCGGCGGGGAGTGCGATCGGTGAAGCACCTCATCCCCGAGTGCGAGGCACTCAAGGCGCGCCTGCCGCAAGGGTTCGAGTCCACCCTGGTGCTGCCGTGCCTGCGCCGGGTTCAGGAAGAGCGGGGCTACGTCGCGGACGGCGACATCGACGCGCTGGCGCAGTATCTCGGGGTGCCTCGGGTCCAGATCGAGGAGGTGTTGAGCTTCTACACCCAGTTTCGGCGCCAGCCCATCGGCCGCTGGCACCTGCAGGCCTGTCACAACGTCTCCTGCTCCCTGCGGGGCGCCGGGAGCCTGCTGGACCGGCTTCGGGAGCGCCTCGGCATCGAGCCCGGGCAGACGACGCCGGACGGGCGTTTCACCCTGTCGACGGTGGAGTGCCTGGGGTCGTGCGGGACGGCGCCGGTGCTCGTGGTGAACGAGGTCTACCACGAGTCCATGACGCCGGAGAAGCTGGACGCCCTCCTTGAGGGGCTCGAGTAGCGTGAGCGGAGGAAAGCTCATCACCGGCTTCGCCGTGACGGCGACCTCGCACACGCTCGGCGAGTACCGCGCCCGCGGCGGGTACCAGGCGCTGGAGCGGGCGCTGCTGGGGATGAAGCCGGAGGAGGTCACCGGCGAGATCACCGCGTCCGGCCTGCAGGGCCGGGGCGGCGCCGCATTCCCGGTGGGGCGCAAGTGGTCGGTGATCCGCCCGGACGACGGCGAGACGCACTACCTCTGCGCCAACGCCGACGAGGGCGAGCCCGGCACCTTCAAGGACCGCTGGGTCCTCGAGAACGCGCCGCACCTCCTGCTCGAGGCGATGCTCATCGCCTCGTACGCCCTCGGGGTCCGGCACAGCTTCGTGTACATCCGGGGCGAGTTCGACCTGGCCTACCGCCGCCTCGCCGGGGCGGTGGAGGAGGCGTACGGGGCGGGCCTCTTCGGGAAGGACATCTTCGGTAGCGGCTTCTCCTGCGACGTCTTCGTCGTCCGCGGCGCGGGCTCCTACGTCTGCGGCGAGGCCTCGGCGCTCATCACGTCCATCGAGGGCAAGAAGGGCTACCCGCGCAACCGGCCCCCGCGGCTCACGGTGCGCGGGCTCTACCAGAAGCCGACCGTCATCAACAACGTCGAGACGCTCGCCAACATCCCCTGGATCATCGCCCACGGCGCGCAGGCCTACCGGACCTTCGGGACGACGAAGAGCCCCGGGACGCGGCTCGTTTCCGTCTCGGGGCACGTGACCCGCCCGGGCGTCTACGAGGTCGAGCACGGCTACCCCGTGGGCCGCTTCATCCACGAGGACTGCGGCGGGGTGCTCGGGGGGAGGGCGCTGAAGGCCGTCATCCCCGGCGGGATTTCCACCAAGGTCCTGACCGCGTCGGAGATCGAGCCGCACCGTCTCGGCCACTTCGGCGACTGCGAGGACCGCCGCGTGCTTCCCCAGTCCGCGGGGATACCCCACCTGGAGCCCCTCGTCTTCGAGGGCGAGTCCTTGCAGGCGGCCGGCTCCTCGCTGGGGTCGGGCGGGATGATCGTGATCGCGGAAGGCACCTGCATGGTCCGCGTGCTGCAGGTGATGCTGCGGTTCTACCACCACGAGTCCTGCGGTCAGTGCACGCCCTGCCGCGAGGGCATGGGCTGGCTGCACCGCATCGTCGATCGGATCGTGTCCGGTCGGGGCCGGCCCGAGGACGTCGACCGGCTCTACGAGATCTCCCGGGCCAACGACGGCACCACGATCTGCGGCCTCGGCGACGCCGCCGGCTACGCGACGGTCGGTATCCTCGACAAGTTCCGCTGCGAGTTCGAGTACTTCATCGCGCACGGGCGCTCACGCTACGACGGTTGCCTCGAATGCCTCGGATCTTCATAAACGGGCACCCGGTCGAGGCCGAGAAGGGCCAGACCGTGCTGCAGGCCGCGCTGGCCCACGGGTTCTTCATCCCGTACTTCTGCTGGCACCCCGCGCTCTCCGTCTCGGGCAACTGCCGGATCTGCGCCGTGGAGGTGGAGGGCGAGGACCTGGACATCGCCTGCAACATGCCGGTGCGCGAAGGGATGCGGGTGCTGACGGACTCCGAAGCGGTCCAGGCGTGGCGCAAGCGCATGATGCAGTTCATCACGCTGAACCACCCGGTGGACTGCGGCATCTGCGACAAGGCGGGCGAGTGCACGCTGCAGGACTACCACTACGAGTACAACGGCGAGCCCTCGGTGTCCCGGGAGCCGAAGGTCCACGCCACGAAGTTCTTCCGGCTCTCCGCGCGGGTCCTGATCGACAACGAGCGCTGCATCCTGTGCTCGCGCTGCGTGCGCTTCACCCACGAGGTCTCGCGCTCCCGGGCGCTCGGCATCCAGAACCGGGCCGACTCCTCCCTCGTGCGGGCATCGGAGGACGGCCGCTTCGAGGATGACCCCTACTCGGACAACGTGATCGACCTCTGTCCGGTGGGCGCGCTGTTCTCGCCCTCGCTGCTCTACCGGCACCGGGTCTGGTACCTCCAGGCCACGCCCTCGGTGTGTCCGGGGTGCGCGCGCGGGTGCACGGTGCGGATCTGGCACCGCCGCCCCGACTGGGCGCTCCACGCGCTCGACGGGCGCCAGAACGAGGCAATCGCGCGGGTCACCCCCCGCGAGAACCCCGCCGTCAACGGTCCGTGGATCTGCAACAAGGGCCGGGACCTCGCCCGGATCTTCGAGCGCCCCCGGGCCACGCAGGCGATGCTGAAGGGTGAGCCGGTCGCGCTCGGCACCGCCGTCGACGCGGCGCGCCGGCTGCTCGAGGGCGCGCGCCGGCCGGTGGCGCTGGTGTCCAACTGGGGCTCGAACGAGGAGCTCGAGGCCTTCCAGCGCGCGCTCGGCGGGCGCGTGAGGGCCTTCGTCAAGGAGGACTTCTCGCCGGCCCCCGGGGAGCCGGTCGAGGACGACCTCCTGATCCGCGCCGACAAGAACCCGAATACGGCCGCGGCGCGGGCGCTCTTCGGGGACGCGCCACCCGCCTTCGAAGACGGGACCGACCTGCTGCTCGTCTGGGGCGAGGGGCTCGACTTCTCCCGCCTGCCGACCCGGGTGCCCATCATCTGCCTGAACGCCTACCTGCAGCCCGAGAACGGCCACGCCGACGTGTTCCTGCCCGTGAGCGTCCAGACGGAGCGGGCGGGTCACTACACGAACTTCCAGGGCGTGGTGAGCGCCTTCGAGCCCTGCTTCGCGAAGAGGGATTCGGTGGCGCACGCCGAGTCGCTCTTCGCCGCGCTCGCGTCGCCCCCGGGGCCGTCCCCATGATCCAGGACCTGGTGATCCACGTCGTCTTCATCGCCTACGCGATGGCGGTGCTCGTGCTGTTCGGCCTCCTGCTCACCTGGGTGGAGCGCAAGCAGGCGGCGATCATGTCGGACCGGCTCGGGGCCAACCGGGCCTACCTGCGCATCCCGTTCACGCAGGTGAAGCTCGTCTGGTGGGGCCTTTTCCACGGTCTCGCCGACGGGCTGAAGATGCTGTTGAAGGAGGACTTCAAGGCCAGGTCGCACGACTGGTACGCCTACGCCGTGGCGCCGTGGGTCGTGTTCACGCCGGTTCTGCTCGTGTTCGCGGTGATCCCCTTCGGCGGGACGCTGGTCCCGGGCGAGCTCGGCGCGAGCCTGGCCGAGTGGTTCGGGGACAGGAGCTACCCGATGCAGATCGCGCGGGTGGACGCGGGCCTGCTGATCGTCTTCGCGTTCGGCGGGATGACCACCATCGGGGCGATGCTCGCGGGCTGGTCGTCCTCCAACAAGTTCTCGCTGCTCGGGGCGCTGCGCGCCGGCTCCCAGATGATCTCCTACGAGCTGGTGCTCGCCCTCACGCTCCTCGGGCTCGTCCTCGTCTACGGCACGCTCGACCTCGGGGACGCGGTGCGCCAGCAGTCGGGGGTGGCGCTCGGCTTCCTCCCGGCCTGGGGCATCGTGTACCAGCCCTTCGCCGCCATCCTCTTCCTCACCGCGGCCATCGCGGAGAACAAGCGCATTCCCTTCGACCTGCCGGAGGCGGAGTCGGAGCTCATCGCGGGGTATTTCACCGAATACAGCGCGATGAAGATGGGCCTCTTCATGTTCGCCGAGTTCATCGAGATCGCCATCATCGGCGCCCTCTTCACGACGCTCTTCCTCGGCGGCTACAACCTGCCGTTCATGACCGACTCGGGCTTCGTGCTCCCCGGCGGGCACGCCCTGCCCATGAGCCACGGCGCCGTGGTGGCGACGCAGCTGCTGGTGTTCCTGGCGAAGGTTCTGTTGATGTGCAGCTTCCAGATCCTGGTGCGCTGGTCCCTGCCGCGCTTCCGCTACGACCAGGTCCTGCACTTCGCCTGGAAGTTCCTCCTCCCCCTGACCCTGGCCAACCTGGTGGTGACGACCTTCGCGGTGTGGGCGATCCGTGGGGGGGCCGCGTGAGCACCCGACGCCACCGCCGGAAGGTCTACTGGAACGAGCCCACCATGTCCTGGTGGGAGCGCATGTACCTGCCGGAGATCGTGCGCGGCCTCTCCATCACCGGAGGGGTGTTCCTGTCCAACCTGTGGCGCTGGGCGACCGGACGCAAGGGCGCGGTCACCACGTTCTACCCCGAAGAGACCCGCGCCGACTACGCCCCCGCCAATCGCGGCAAGCACATCCTGACCCGGCGCCCCGACGGCAGGCCGCAGTGCGTCGCCTGCAACCTGTGCGCGACCGTCTGTCCGGCCCGGGTCATCGAGATCGAGGCGGGTTTCGACCCCGACGATCGGGCACACCCCAAGTACCCGTTGCGTTTCGAGATCGACTACTCCCGCTGCGTCTTCTGCGGGCTCTGCGTGGAGGCCTGCCCGGAGGACGCCCTGCGGATGCTCCCGGAGGTCCCCGACCTGCCCGGACACGATCGCGACCGGATGTGGATCGGCCGGGAGGAGCTGCTCGACTGGAGCCCGCGCGGCGACGTCGCGAAGCCCTACCCCCCGGGTGGGGAGCAGGTCAGGCCCGGAGGGGCGCACTGATGGAATGGCTGCTGGAGCACCTGGACCGTCTGCTCCTCTACGTCTTCGGGGCCGGCGCGCTCGTCAGCGCGCTCCTGATGCTGGTCCTGCGCCAACCGATGCGGGTCGCCCTGGCCCTCATCTCGGCCATGGTGTTCCTGGGGGGGATCTACGGGCTGCTCGGGGTCCACTTCATCGCCGCGTTCCAGGTGCTCATCTACGTCGGGGCGATCATGGTCTTCATGGTCTACGTGATCATGATGCTCGACCCGCGCGACCCCTCGTGCGCGGAGCGCTTCTCGGTCCTCGTCCTCCCCGCGGTCGTGGCCTTCGTGCTGCTCGTGGGCGTGCTCGGCTACGTGGTGTGGGCGGGGGCGCCCGCCCTCGCCGGTGGCGCGTACGGGTCGGTGTACGAATTGCGCCAGTTCGCCGCCTCGTTCCTGAAGGAGTACTGGCTGCACTTCGAGCTCACCTCGGTGCTGCTCGTCGTGGCGGTGGTCGCCGCCGTCGCGGTCATCCAGGTGCACCGGGGGAGACATGACTGACGCGCAGGTCCTGCTCACGTTGGCCGTGGCGCTGTTCGCCATCGGGTTCCTCGGCGTCGTCGTGCGCCGGCACATCCTCATCATGCTGATGTGCATGGAGCTCATGCTGAACGGCGTCAACCTGAGCCTGGTGACGTTCGCCCACGAACAGGGGTCGCCCCTGGGCGCGGTCCTGGTGTTCCTGATCTTCGTGGTGGCCGCCGCCGAGATCGCCATCGCGATCCCGATCGCCCTGCTCCTGGTGCGGCGCAAGCGCACCGTGGACCTCTACGCCTACACCGACCTGAAGGGTTAGACGGTGTCTCACCTGCTCGTCTGGATCGTCCTTCTGCCCCTCGCCGGCTTCCTGTTCAATGGGCTTGCCGGCGACCGCCTCGGGGCCCGGGCCGTCTCCCTGGTCGGCTGCGGGCTGCCCATCGGGTCGTTCACGCTGACCGTCGCGGGGGCCATCGCGCTCGCGGCGGCGGGTGGGGAGCCGCGGGTCGAGACGGCCTTCACCTGGGCCACCGTCGGCGACCACTCCTTCGAGGTCGCCTTCTACCTGGACCGGCTGAGCGTGGTCATGGCGCTCGTCGTCACCGGCGTCGGGTCGCTCATCCACGTCTATTCGACCGGGTACATGCGGGACGACCCGGGGTACGCCCGGTACTTCGCGTACCTGAACCTCTTCCTGTTCTTCATGCTGGTGCTGGTGCTGGGACGCTCGCTGCTGGTCCTGTTCGTGGGCTGGGAGGGAGTGGGGCTCGCCTCGTACCTGCTGATCGGCTTCTGGTTCCAGGACCCGGAGAAGGCCCGCGCCGGGAAGAAGGCCTTCATCACCAACCGGGTCGGGGACGCGGGGTTTCTCCTCGGGATGTTCGTGCTGTTCCAGGCCGCCGGCACCCTGGAGATGGACCGGGTGAACGCGGTCTTCTCGACCGGCGCCCCGGCCGGTTTCTCCGCGAGCCTGATCGGCGTCCTCCTGTTCGTCGGTGCGACCGGAAAGTCGGCGCAGATCCCGCTGCACGTGTGGCTGCCGGACGCCATGGCGGGCCCGACGCCGGTATCCGCGCTGATCCACGCCGCCACCATGGTCACCGCGGGCGTGTACATGGTCGCCCGGCTCTCGGGGATCTACGGGCAGGCGCCCGAGGCCTCCGCGGTGATCGCCGCGGTGGGGGTGCTGACGGCCCTGTTCGCCGCGACGGTCGCACTCACCCAGAACGACATCAAGAAGGTGCTCGCCTACTCGACCATCTCCCAGCTCGGGCTCATGTTCCTCGCCCTGGGGGTCGGGGCCTACGGCGTGGCCGTCTTCCACCTCTACACCCACGCCTTCTTCAAGGCCTGCCTGTTCCTCGGGGCCGGGAGCGTGATCCACGCCCTCGGGGGCGAGCAGGACATCCGCCGCATGGGGGGGCTCGCGCGCCGGGTCCCGACCACCTTCGCGACGTTCGCGGTGGCCGCGGCGGCCATCGCCGGGATCCCGCCGCTCGCGGGTTTCTTCTCCAAGGACGAGATCCTGTGGTTCGCGCTGGCGAGCCGGTCGGGAGGGGCGCTCTGGCTCTGGGCGCTCGCCGCGCTGACGGCGTTCCTCACCGCCTTCTACATGGCCCGGCTCCTGTGGTTGACGTTCCTGGCCCCCTCGCGCGTGGACGCCGAGACCGCCCGCCACGTGCACGAATCGCCGCGCTCCATGACCGGAGTCCTGATCGCGCTGGCGGCGCTCTCGGCGGTCGGAGGCTTCGTGGGCGTGCCCCACCTGCTGGAGCCCCTGCTGCCGCTCCCCGAGGTGCGCCCCGGGCTCGACGCCCTGGAGACCCCGCTCGTCCTGCTCTCGGTCCTCCTGGCCGTGGGGGGGGTGGGCGCGGCCGCGTACGTGCTGGCGGCCGGGGAGGACCCGGCCGAGGTGTTTCGCCGGCGTTTCCCCGGGCTGCACCGGCTGGTGGCCGGCAAGTACTTCGTGGACGAGGCCTACGAGCGCTGGGTCACGCGCCCGCTGTACTGGGTTTCGGACCGCGTGTTCCTGCGATTCTCCGACCGCAGGGTCCTCGACGGCTCCCTGCACGCCCTGGCGGCGCTCGCGGAGCGCAGCGCGGCCCGCTTGAGCCGGGCGCAGACCGGGAACCTCCAGCTCTACGCCTTCCTCGTGCTGGCGGGGATCGCGGCCGGGCTCTTGTGGAGCCTGCGCCATGTCTGACGCGACGGTCCTGAACCTGGTGCTCTACCTGCCCGTGCTCGGCGCCCTGGCGCTGCCGGCGATCCCGGTGCGGCGCGAGGACCTGACGCGGGCGCTGGCGCTTGCCGTGATGGGGCTCCAGTTCCTGCTGACGGCCTACCTCTACGCCCGCTTCGACCCCGCGGTCGCAGGCCTGCAGTTCGAGACCCGGCTGCCCTGGATCCCCTCCTGGGGCGTCTCCTACCAGATCGGGCTGGACGGCTTCAACGTCCTGCTCGTGCTCCTCACCGCCTTCCTCGGGCCGCTCGTGGTGGCGGGCGCGTTCACGGCCATCCGCAAGGACGTGAAGCTCTTCCACGCGATGGTGCTCCTCCTCCAGTTCACCATGCTGGGGACGTTCCTCGCCCAGGACCTGTTCCTGTTCTACCTGTTCTGGGAGGCGATGCTCATCCCCATGTTCCTCATCATCGGGGTCTGGGGCGGGGAGCGCCGCGTCTACGCCACCGTGAAGTTCGTGCTCTACACCGCCTTCGGCAGCATCCTCATGCTCGGGGCGGTCATCTACCTCGCCTACGCGGCGCACGCCGGGAGCGGGGTGAGCTCCTTCGCCTTCGCCGACCTGTACCGCACGACGCTCCCGGTGCCGGCGCAGACCGTGTTGCTCGCCGCTTTCGCCCTCTCGTTCGCCATCAAGGTCCCGATGGTGCCCTTCCACACGTGGCTGCCGGACGCGCACGTGGAGGCGCCGACCGCGGGCTCCGTGATCCTCGCCGGCGTCCTGCTGAAGATGGGGACGTACGGTTTCCTGAAGCTCGGTTTCCCGCTTTTCCCCGACGCGACCCGGCTGTTCACGCCGGCGATCATGACGCTCTCGGTGGTGAGCATCCTCTACGGGGCCGGCCTTGCCCTGGTGCAGACGGACATCAAGAGGGTCATCGCCTATTCCTCCATCAGCCACCTCGGGTACGTGATGCTCGGGCTCGTCAGCGCGGACCTGTTGGGCATCCAGGGCGCGATCCTCCAGATGGTGAGTCACGGGCTCACCGCCGGTGGGCTCTTCCTCCTGGTGGGGATGATCTACGAGCGCTGCCACACCCGGGAGCTGGCTGCGTACGGTGGTCTGGCCCGGATCCTCCCAGTCTACTCGGTGTTCTTCATGATCCTCACCCTCGCCGCCATCGGCCTTCCCACCACCAGCGGTTTCACGGGTGAGTTCCTGGTGCTCCTCGGCGCCTTCAGCGCGGCCTGGCAGCAATACGAGCTGGGCGCGGTCCAGCCCCTCGCCCTGAGCGGCGCGGCGGTCCTGGGCGTGGTGCTGGGGGCGCTCTACATGCTTCGGCTCGCGGGGCGCCTCCTCTTCGGGGAGGCCAGGGTTCCCCACCAGCCCGTGGTCGACCTGGCCCTGCGCGAGAAGCTCGTGCTGGGGGCGATCGTGGCCGGGGTGTTCGCGCTCGGCCTCTACCCCCAGGAGCCCCTGCGCAAGAGCGAGCTCGCGGCCCGCCAGTACCAGGAACTGCTCGCCAGGGGGGTGGGCGCGGGAGGCCCGGCGCGGGCGCCGGAGGCCAGACCGCCCCGGCCCGCCGGCCAGACCGCGGGGAAGACCCCGTGAGCGCGGAGACGGTGTTGACCGCGTTGCTGCCCGAGGTTCTCCTCCTGGCCGGGCTCCTCCTGCTGATCGGTCTGGAGATCGCAGTCCCCCGCCACCGGGGTGCCTTCGCCGTCTCCCTGCTGGCCGTGGCGGCGGCCGCCGCCGCTGCGGCGTGGCTCTCGGCGGGGGGATCTTCCGCGGCCCCGTTCCCCGGTCATTACTCGGTCGGCCCCGACACCTTCGCGGCCAAGGCGGTCGTGCTCGCGCTGGCGGTTCCCGTCCTGCTGCTCGCGCGCGGCGAATTCCCCGGCGGGCCGTTCTACCCCCTTCTGGTCTCCTCGCTCCTCGGTGTCTGTCTGGTGGTGTCGGCCGACAGCTTCCTCACCCTCTTCCTCGGGGTCGAGCTCATGTCGATCCCCGTGTACGTCCTCGTCGTGCTCGCCTTCCAGCGTGAGGAGAGCGCCGAGGCCGCGTTGAAGTACCTGGTGCTGAGTGGCACCGCGAGCGCCACGTTCCTGCTCGGGGTCTCGCTGCTCTACGGGGGAAGCGGGTCGCTCGCGCTCTCCGCGTTCAGTACGGCGCTGGGCTCCCGGGACGTGCTGGCCACCGCCGGCGTCGTGCTCGTGCTCTCCGCCTTCTTTCTGAAGGCGGCCGTGGTGCCGTTCCACACCTGGGCCCCCGACGCGTACGAGGCCGCCAGCGTCCCGGTGACGGCCTACATGGCGGCGGTGGTCAAGGCCGGGGTCCTCTTCGCGGTGTTGCGCCTGTTCGCCCTGGCGCCGGCCGAGCGGCCCCTCGTCGACCTCCTCGCCCTGCTGCCACTCGCCTCGATGGTCTGGGGCAATCTGGCGGCGATGCGCCAGGACGGCCTCCGGCGCCTGATCGCGTACTCCTCGATCGCCCACGCCGGCTATCTGTTCTACGCGTTCCTCGGGGACGGTCCCGGCCGCTTCCAGGCCGTCACGTTCTACCTCCTCGCCTACGGCCTGATGAACGTGCTGGTGCTCGCCGCGCTGCCGCCGGCCGGGGACGACGTCGCGCGGGATCGTCTCGAGCGCCTGAAGGGACTGTTCCAGCGCCAGCCGTACGCCGCGTGGATGATCGCGGTGGCGATGCTCTCCCTGGCCGGGATCCCCCCGTTCCCCGGTTTCGTCGCGAAGTTCCTCGTCTTCAAGAACGTGGTCGCGGCGGGTTATCCGGTCTACGCGGTCCTGGGCCTCGTCGGCAGCTACCTCGGCCTCTACTTCTACCTGCGGGTGATCCAGTATCTGTTCATGGCCCCCCCGCCCCCGGCCGAGGAGGCGTCGGCGGCGGAGGGGGAGGGCGCCCCCAGCCGCCTGGCGCTGGCCGCCACGGTTCTGTGCCTGCTTCCTGCCATCCTGATCGCGCTCTTCCCCGGATGGGTCATCGACCGCCTCGGCGGCTGAGGCAGGCCCAAGGGATAAGGATATCCTTATGGCGCAGGTGCCCCCGGGTGGGCTAGCCTCCTTGCGGTAGGTTAAGCGAGTCCGCTGGTCCCGGTTCCACCGCGAGGGGTGCTGGCGGGACCCGAACCCCGCCGGTTGCCCTCCAGGAGGTGCCATGACGACCACGCTGGTCCTGCTGCTCGGGTTCTTTGCCACCTTCGTGATGCTGGGCGCTGCCGTGCGGGCCCTGAACCGGTGTTCCTGCCGGCAGCGGGAGGGCTGAGAAGGGAGACCGGCCCCGGGGGCGGCCCGTTATGGTAGGGTGACGGGCGGAGAGGAGCGCGCGGCGTCCTCGGGTCCGGGCATGAATCGATTCCAGTGTGCGGTGCTGGCGGTCGTAGCGGTGGCCGGCACGGTCCTCGGCGGCTGTCAGTTCCTGATGCCCTCGGGAAAGACCGAGGTCGTGTCAGGCTGGGCGAGCTTCGAGGAGGCGGAGGCGGTCCTCGCCACCGTGGAGCCGTACCGGACCACCCGGGACGAAGTGCACGCCGCCGGTTTGGACCCGAAGACCGACTCGACCGTCTCCATCCTCAATTTTGCCGACATCCTGCAGCGCTTCTCCGTCAGCGCGCTGGCCGATCCCAACGGCTTCGAGCGCGGGATCCAGGACTGCCTGCGGGCCGGGCAGCGCTGCGCGGCCTACGCGGTCAAGGCCGAGAAGGTCCGCAGCAAGCGGGTGGGCAACTTCTGGTTGGACCTGCTGAATTTCAAGCGGGAAACGGAATCCTCAGGCTGGAATTTCAACGCGCTGGTCGTGTTCGTCGACGACCTGGTCGTGTACCGGATCACGGGTGGTCAGCCGCGCCTCCACTCCTACGAGGTGAGGCGCCAGCCCCTCGGTCCGCTGCAGAACATCGGCGAGTCCCTGCGCCCCACCATTCCCTGAAGCGCCGTGTACCCTGCTCGTCAGGCGCTGCCGGTCAGGTGACGCCGGTCAGGCGGTACCGGTCAGGCGATGGAGCGCCTCCCGATACTTCTCGCTGGTCTTCGCGACCACCTCGGGGGGCAGTTGCGGCCCCGGGGCCTGCTTGTTCCAGCCGATGCTCTCGAGCCAGTCCCGCACGTACTGCTTGTCGAAGCTGGGGGGGGTCGCCCCCGGTGCATAGCTCTCGGCCGGCCAGAAGCGGGAAGAGTCGGGCGTCAGGGCCTCGTCGATGAGGTAGAGCACGCCTGACTCGTCGAGCCCGAACTCGAACTTCGTGTCCGCGATGAGGATGCCCCGGCCGGCGGCGTACTCGGCCGCCTCGCGGTACAGGGCGACCGCCGCGTCGCGGACCTGACGGGCGATGGCTCTGCCCACGATCTCCTCCGCCCGCTCGAAACTGATGTTTTCGTCGTGGGTGCCCGCTTCGGCCTTGGTGGACGGAGTGAACAGCGGCTGGGGCAGCTTCTCGGCCTCGCGCAGGCCGGGAGGCAGGGGAATGCCGCTCACGCTCCCGTGGCGCTGGTACTCCTTCCACCCGGACCCCACCAGATACCCGCGCACGATCGCCTCGATGGGCAGGGGCCTCAGCTTCTTCACCACGACGGAGCGCCCCGAGACCTGAGGGCGTTCCTCCGCCGGGACCACCGACTCCGGCGCGATGCCGGTCAGTTGATTGGGGATGAGGTGGCCCAGCCGCGAGAACCAGAAATCCGAGATCCGCGTCAGCACCTCGCCCTTCCCGGGAATCGGGGTGGGGAGCACGACGTCGAAGGCCGACAGGCGGTCGGTGGTGACGATGAGGAGCAGGTCCTCGCCGACCGAATAGATGTCCCGCACCTTGCCGCGGGCCACCAGCGGCAGGCTGTGCAGGTGGGATTGGAACAGCACGCTCGCCATCTGGGCTCCCGACGTTCGTGGTGAGGGGGGCGGCCGCCTGCCGCTCGGCGCCGCTACTCGCGGCGGGTGGGGGGGAGGGTTATGGGGGAGTGGAAGGAGGCCCCGGGTCGGGCTGTTGCCGGCACTCCTTCTGATAGCGTTCCCAGAGCGCCGCCTTGCGTTGGGGCTGGAAGTGCAGCTGGTCCAGCTCCCGCCGCATCGCCGAGCACTCGGGGTCCGGGTCCTGGCGGAGCAGCTGCTGCACCGAGGCGCCCATGTTGAGGTCGCGGGCGGGGGAGGGCACCGACGTTTCGGGCGCGGGGACCGGACCCCCGGGTTGGGCCAGCACGCCGAGCGGTGCCAGGGCCAGGGCCAAAGCCAGGGCCAGCCCCCGGGGTTTGCGTATCCTCATCATGGCCACTCCTGTCGCTCGGCGGGACGCGCGCCAGAGTGTGACGCGCAGGACCAGCGTCGGCAACACCCCCTGCGGAGCGCCCCGCGCGCGGCCTCCCGAGGAGGGCGGGGCGTTGCGCCCTACCCGTCGACCTGGCGGCGGGGTTGGGTGAGCAGTCCCTGCAGGGCCTCGGGCTCGCGAACCAGGATGTCGTGGTCGGCCGTCAGGATCCACCCCTCGCGCCGGAACCTGGCCACCACACGACACAGGGTCTCGGTCGTGACCCCCAGGATGGATGCCAGGTCCGAGCGCCGGACCGGTAGCCGGGTCACGGCCTTCCCCGGCTCGTCGGGGTCGTGGTTGTCCAGAAGGAAGGCCGCAAGGCGCTGTTCGGCGCTGTGCAGCGTGACGCTGCGGACCTGGTCGACTGCGTAGTGCAGCCGGCGACTCATCACCGCCAGGATCTGCCAGCTGAGCTCCGTGTGCTGGCGCAGGAAGCGCAGCAGGGAGAAGGCGTTGATGGCCACCACGCTCGTGTCCTGCAGCGCCATGGCGCTCGCCACGTAGCCCTGGCCGGAGAACAGCGCCGTTTCCCCCAGGGTGCGGCCCGGTGGAATGAACGCCAGGGCCTTCTCCCGCTTCTCGGGCCCGCAGACGTAGAGCTTCAACAGACCGCTCACCACGCAGTACACGGCGTGGCAGGACTCGCCCTCGTGGAAGAGGACCTCCTTCGCCGCGAGCTCGGTCCTTCTGGAGAACGCGCAGACCGTATCGAGGTCTGCCTCGCTAAAGGCCGAGAAGAGTGGTGTGGAGCGCAGCACCCCCGGCAACCCTTCCGGTGTTGCGTCGGAAAAGTCCCTGGCGCCGGTGAAATCGTCCACGTTCGTAGGAGAGGCTCCGCCTCGCGGGTGGAAATGCCAGAAGACTGCGGGGGCGCCGTTGGGGCTTGCCGCGCGCAAGTGACATGCCTGCGGGCAGGACATGGCCGCCCCCGACGAGGGCTCGCCGGATGACGAAGCGGGATCACTCTAGGGTGCTCCCGGGGACACGACAATCCGGAGCCTCTGGTTTTTTGATCTAGGTCAAATTACCTAGGCCCGGGGCGGGTCAGGGGCCCGGGGGACGGTCCGAGTTGTCGGGGGGCAGCAGGGTCCGCCGGAGCCACTGGTAGGCCCGGGTGGCGAGCGACGCAAAGATCTGCAGAGCCCGGTCCTGGAGGGACACCGCCCAGGGCGGGCGGGGAAGGTTCCAGCCAATGAGTGCGCCGAGGAGAAAGATCAGGAGCGTGTCCATTGCGGGGTCCTCGCGGGCGGGTTGTGTTCGGACTGACAGACGGAGTGTAGGCGCTGGCGCGGAGGCGTGGGAGAAGGGGTGATGGAAAGGGCCTGATAGAAGGGGTTTATGGGTAATGGCCTGTCGATAGGAATCTTTTATTTGAAGTATTAGAAGTTACTAATATACTAATACTCACAGAGGGCCCACGGGCTCCCAGAAACCCCAACCAACCTTAACCAACCTTCACATCCAGGAGATACTGAAAATGAAGACCCTTGCGAAAACACTGGCTGCTGTCGCGATTGCCGCTGCATCCGCCGCTCCGGCCCAGGCGTGGTGGGGCCCGTGGGGCAACACCGGCTACGGTGGCGGGCCCTGGAACGGCTTCGGTGACGCGTTCGGCGACATGAGCTTCAGCTTCTCGATGCGCGGCTGGGGCCGTGGGAACGGCTACGGATATCCGTACTACTACGGGAATCCCTACGGCTATGGCCTGCCCTACGCGCCGGTAGCCCCGGTGGCCCCGGCCGAGACGACGAAGTAACGGGACCCATTCCCGGTGTGCATAAGGGGGCACCTTCGGGTGCCCCCGTTTTTTTGGTGCGCCCGACAGCGCGCACCCACCCGAGCGAATCAAGCGACGGCCTCGACCAGCTTGTCGTAGGATTCGGAGAAGAGCCGCAGTCCATCGGTCTGCAGGGTGTCGCCCAGGTTGGCGACGTCGAGCCCCAGTGAGTCCATCGCCGCCATGTGCGCCTGGGCCTCCGGTACGCCGAGCTCCAGGGTGGGCGCAACCCGTCCGTGGTCGAGCAGCGCGTCCAGGGTCTTGTCCGGCAGCGTGTTGATGGTCTGCGGGCCGATCAGTGGCTCCACGTAGAGCAGGTCGGGGTAGGCCGGGTTCTTGGTGCCGGTGCTCGCCCACAGCAGGTATTGCGGCCTGACGCCGGCGGCGCGCAGCGACGCGAAGGCTGGACCCCCGAACAGTTCCTGGTAGCGCTGGTAGGCGACCTTGGCCAGTGCCACGGCCGTCTTCCCCTGCAGACCCTGCGCCTGCGCATTGTCGAGGGCCCCCAGGGCCTGGTCGGCCAGGGTGTCGACGCGCGACAGGAACAGGCTGGCCACCGCCTTCAGCCTCCGGGGCTCGCCGCCCCCCTCGACCCAGCGGCGTGCGCCGCGCAGGTAGGCCTCGAAGGTCTGCACCGTCTGGCGCAGTGAGAAGAGCAGCGTCACGTTGACCCGCAGACCCTCGGCCGTCAGTTGCTCGAAGGCCGTCAGCCCCGCCGGCGTGCCGGGCAGCTTGATCAGGAGGTTGTCGCGATGGACCAGCGCCGCCAAGCGCTTCGCCTCGGCGACCGTTCTCGGCGCGTCGTGGGCGAAGCGCGGCGCGACCTCGAGACTCACGTATCCGTCGTCCCCGAGGCTTGCGTCGTAGACGGGGCGCAGCATGTCGCAGGCCGCGCGCACGTCTTCCGCCGCCAGCGCCTCGTAGCGGCGCTCGGGGTCGGGCTCCGAGCCCTTCCGTCGCGCCAGGGCGTCGCGATAGTACGGGCTCTCCGTCAACGCCTTGTGGAAGATGGTGGGGTTGGAGGTGATGCCGGAAACGCCCAGTTCGACGAGCCTGCCGAGCGTGCCCTCCCGCAGGTGGGTGCGGGTCAGATTGTCCAGCCAGATGCTCTGGTCATGGCGCTTCACTTCCCGGAGATTTGCCATTTCCTGCGTCCCCCTCAGCCCGATCGCGGGAGCACTCTAGACGGATGCGGCGGGAGAAACCAGCGGCCCGCGGGGGCCGGCACCCCCGCGCACCTTCTCGCGGCGCCAGGGCGTAGACTTGGGGCCTCGCGCGTTGGCAGTCGGGCGGAGTGGACGGGTGATGGTGGAATCGGAAGACCTGCACCGTGCCGGGCTGAAGGTCACCCAGCCCCGGCTGCGCATCCTCCATCTGTTGGCCACGAGCCCGGATCGGCACCTGACGGCGGAGGAGGTCTACCGCATGCTGCTGGAGTCCGGTGAGGACGTGGGTCTGGCGACCGTCTACCGTGTCCTCACCCAGTTCGAGGCCGCCGGGATCGTGATTCGGCACCATTTCGAAGGGGGGCAGGCGACCTTCGAGACGAGCGCCGGAGCCCATCACGACCACATCGTGTGCAACCAATGCGGGCGCATCGAGGAGTTCGTGGACGAGGGCATCGAGCGCGCCCAGCAGGAGGTGGCACGGCGCTCCGGCTTCACCGTGCGCGGCCACTCCCTCATCCTCTACGGGGACTGCGAGCGCTCGGACTGTCCGCACCGTCCGCTCCGTCCCGGAAAGACTCCCCCACGCTGATGTCCGCGAGACGCGAGAATTCGAGACCGGTGAGCATCCGGGTGGTCGGAACCATCCGGACGCCTTTCCCCCAGGCGTCCGGCACCCCGATACAGGCCGTCTACGGTGAGGGCATCGAGGCCCGGGTCGTGGTGGACGAGGAGTATTCCCCGGCCCTGGACGACATCGACGGCTTCGATCGCATCTGGCTCATCTACTGGATGGACCGCGTGGAGGCGTTCCGGCCGAAGGTCATTCCCTACCGGGACATTCGGGAGCGCGGGCTCTTCGCCACCCGGTCACCGACGCGCCCGAACCCCATCGGCATGTCCGTGGTCCGCCTGCTGCGCCGCGAGGGCAACGTCCTGCACGTGGCCGACATCGACACCCTGGACGGCACCCCCCTGCTCGACATCAAGCCCTACGTCCCCGAATTCGACGCCCACCCCGGCTCCCGCGCCGGCTGGCTGGATGCCCCCGGCATGGACCGGCGCCACGCGGACGCCCGGTTTCACGCGGAGGTTCCCGGGGAGCCGGAAGACGACGGGACCAGGTGATGGGGTAGGAAGAAGGCGTTGGCGATGAGCGTCGGGATCACGGCGCTGCCGATGACCGCCAGGATGAGTAGCGAGTACTGGTCCTGGTCGATGATGCCGTGGGAGAGCCCGAAGAGCGCCGAGATGCTGCCGAAGGTGAGCCCGGTCGACATCAACAGGGTGGTGTAGGTCGCCTGGCGGTGGGGCGAGCCGTAGCGGCGCGCCACCGGATAGACCCCCAAGAGCTTGGTGGCCATCTTCGAGCCGAGCAGCACGAGAAAGGCGACGGGAGCTGCCGCCAGCGCCGGCAGGGACACGAACGAGCCGGCGCGGATGAAATAGAAGGGGGTGAGCAGGCCGAGGGTGAGTGTGCGCAGGCGGCGGATGAGGGCGTGCTCCCTGCCCACGGTGCCCGCCAGCACCATCCCGGCCAGGTAGGCGGGCAACACCGCCTCGCTGTCCGCCCAGGCCGCAAGCCCACCCAGCCCGAACAGGACCAGCAGCAGGAACTTGGTCTCGAGCTCCGCAGGCCGGTCGCCGAAGCGGCGGAAGAAGCGCGGCGTCACCGAGGGCAGGACCGCGAAGGCGACGGCGCTCACGGCGAGGAACACGAGCGTGCGGTAGCTGAAGGGCGCGAACAGCAGACCGAGCGCCACCACCGTCCCCAGGTCGGTGATGAAACAGGCCGCGAGGACGGTCTTGCCGTAGTCGGTCCGATGGCGAGCTGGGCCACGACCCCGACCGCGATCTCGGAGAGTGCGGTGGCGATGCGCAGGTGGATGGAAACGAGCGCCGCGGTCAGGGCGAGCCCCAGCCACAGGGCCGCGAGCAGCCAGACGTCTGTCATGTCTTCTCCGGGGTGGTCAGCGACGGTACGGCGGGAGCGAAAGGTTCCAGCGGATGGCGGCGAGGCGCAGCCCCGTGCTCGCGATGAACGCGACCCCGGCAGCGAGCCACGGGCCGACCCCGATGGCGTCGAGCCCCACGTACAGGCCGCTGCCCAACAGTGCCGCCAGCGCGTAGACTTCCTTCTGCAATACCAGAGGGACTTCGTTGCAGAGAACGTCCCGGATCATCCCGCCCGCGATCGCGGTTGTGACTCCCATCATGACGGCGATCTCCCCCTGGGCGCCGGCCGCGAGTCCGACCTGCGTTCCGGAGACGGCAAAGAGGCCCAGTCCGAGGGCATCGGCGACCGTCAGCCAGAGGAGCCGCGACTCCAGGAGGTGCGCCCCCAGGAAGGTGAAGGCTGCGGCCGAGAGGCAGACGACCAGGTAGGACGGGTCCGCGATCCAGGCCACCGGGTGCAGGTCGAGCAGCAGGTTGCGCAGCGTTCCCCCGCCGAGCCCGGTCACGATGGCGACCACCGCGAAGCCGAACGGGTCGAGGCGGATCCTTGCCGCGGCGAGTCCGCCGGACAGCGCGAAGACGAAGGTGCCGGTGAGGTCCAGGAAGTGAACGAGAGGCGCCATTGGGCGAGATCGTATCATCAGTGCGCCGTGTAGACTCCGAGACCGCTCCTCACCACCACCCCTCACCCGGGCGCGCACCGCACGAGACCGACGATGTCAACCATCCTCGCCACGGAACACCTCACCCGCCGGTTCAACAGCGTCGTGGCCGTCGATGACCTGACCCTCAGCGTCGAGGCGGGCGAGGTCTTCGGTCTGCTCGGGCGCAACGGCTCGGGCAAGACCACGCTGATCAAGATGCTCACGACCCTGTTGTTGCCGAGCGCCGGTGCCGCGCGGGTCGGGGGCTTCGACGTCGTCCGCGAAGCCGCCGAGGTCCGCCGCCTCATCGGCTACGTGCCGCAGGCCCTGTCGGCGGACGGGGAATTGACCGGTTACGAGAACCTGCGCGTATTCGCCGCGCTCTACGACATCCCGCGCGCGCAACGGGAGGCGCGCATCCGGGAGAGCCTGGGCTTCATGAACCTGATCGAGCACAAGGACAAGATGGTGAAGTCCTACTCGGGGGGCATGATCCGGCGGTTGGAGATCGCGCAGGCCATGCTGCACCATCCCCGGCTGATGTTCCTGGACGAGCCGACCGTCGGGCTGGACCCGGTGGCGCGCGAATCGGTCTGGGAGCACGTGGCTCAATTACGCGCGGACTACGGCACCACGATCTTCTTCACCACGCACTACATGGAAGAGGCCGAGCACTCCTGCACGCAGGCGGCGATCCTGCGCCAGGGTCGACTGACGGCCATCGGCACCCTGGGCGCGCTCAAGGCGGCGACCGGCAATCCGGGCGCCAGCATGGATCAAGTCTTTACCTATTACACGGGGGACACGGTGGATACGGTGGAGGAGAACAGCGCCTATCTGGAGACCGCGGCCATGCGCCGGGCCACCCGGAAACTCGGCCGCTGATCGCTGCCATGAGGACCACGCCCGCAGGTTTCCTCGCGAAGACGCTTGCTGTCGCCGAGATGGAGGTGCGCAAACTGCGCCATGACCCGACGGAATTGCTCACTCGCGCTGTGCAACCGGCCCTGTGGCTGCTCATGTTCGGGCAGGTCTTCAGCCGTACGCATCTCATCCCGAGCGGCACGTTGAGCTACATGGATTTCCTGATGCCGGGGATCCTGGCGCAGAGCGTGTTGTTCGTCGCCATCTTCAACGGCATCTCGATCATCTGGGAGCGGGATCTCGGAATCGTCCACAAGTTCCTGGTGAGCCCGACGCCGCGCACCGCGCTGGTTCTGGGCAAGTCCGTCTCCGCCGGCGTGCGGGCGATTGCCCAGGCGGCGCTCATCTACCTGCTGGCCTTTGCCCTGGGTGTGCACATCAACTGGAGTCCGGTGGCGCTCCTCGGTGTGCTGTCGTTCGTGTTGTTGGGGGCGACCCTCTTCTCGACCTTCTCGCTGATCATCGCCTGCCTGGTGAAGACGCGGGAGCGCTTCATGGGCATCGGCCAGGTCATCACCATGCCGCTCTTCTTCGGCAGCAACGCGATCTATCCCACCGAGATCATGCCGGAGTGGCTCAGGACGATCGCGCACCTCAACCCGCTGACCTACGAGGTCGACGGTCTGCGGGCGCTGACCGTGGTCGGCGCCCACAGCGCGATGGGTCTCGCCGTCGACTACGCGGTCCTGGGCGCTGTCCTCCTGGTGTTGGTCTTCATAGCCGGCTGGGTCTACCCACGCATCATTTCCTGACGTAAGACCCTTCCCGCCCCCCGCCCCCCGCCCCCCGCCCCCCGCCCGCGCGCCGGGCTCGCTCACCGTCCCGGTCACACCCCCCGCTCCCCCCCGGGGGGGGTGGATGAGTATCAATTCCCTTGTTGCAAATGCAAATGCGACTGATTATCGTTTCTCTCGACCAGAACCCGGTGCCCCCCATGACGACCCGACCAGTCCCCCCACAAGCTGATGGGGGACGGCAGATGTATGCAAGACACGTGCTGGTGACGGCGTTCGCGCTCGGCCTCGGGGTCTCGGCGCGGGCCTACGATGTGAACGAGAATTTCTCGATCGGGGCGACACTGGCCGGTGCCGTCCAGTGCCAGGAAGTGGCCGAAGGCGGCGATGCCACGGACGGGTGTCGCGGGGCGGTGCCGCTGCAACTCGAGCTCAGCCTGCGGCCGACCGGGGCGGATGAGCTCTTCGTGAAGCTCGGCTTTGCGGCGGGCAAAGCCCTGAATTCTGCCTCGCCCTTCGTGCTTGCTCCCTGGGCGGCGGACCTGGAGGACGACGTCGAGGACATCAACGGTCGCAACCGGGACCACCTGCTCGCCGCCTGGTACCGGCACACCTTCGCATGGGCCGGCGAGGGCAGTCTTGCCACGAGCTTCGGCATCCTCGACGCGACCGATTACCTGGACGGCAACGAGTACGCGAACGACGAGTACGGCCAGTTCATGAACGAGGCGTTCGTGAACGCCGGGACCTACGGCCTGCCGTCCTACGACACCGGCGCCGCGGTCGAGTGGCAGGGCGGCGCCTGGTCCGCCAGCGCGCTTGCCATGAACGTGGGCGAGAACGATGACGGCAGCCACTACGACTTCTGGGGCCTGCAGGCGGGCTACCAGGCCGAGACGGGTTTCGGGACCGGCCACTACCGGTTCATCGTGACCGGCGCAAGCCGGGACTTCCTCGACCCCGAGGGGGTCGACCAGGAGCCCCGCCTGGGCTGAGGGCTCTCCTTCGACCAGGCCTTCGGCGAGTTCGTGGGCGGTTTTCTGCGCCTGGCCTGGCAGCGGGACGACGCGGCCGTCGACCACCGGGCGATGTACTCGGGAGGGCTGAGCCTCGAGGGCGCCGCCTGGGGGCGGGAGAACGACCGGCTCGGCCTCGGCTACGCTTACCTGAGGGGCGGCAACCTGGACCTGGACCGCACTCACGTGGTCGAGGCCTATTACCGCCTCGGGTTGAGCGAACACCTGGTGCTCACGGCGGACGTGCAATACCTGCGGGACGACTACGAGGACGGCGCCGCGGTGAAGGGCTGGGTCATCGGGATGCGGGCCGTCGCGGCATTCTGAGCCTCTCCACGAGGTTACGGAGCCGGTCACGGACGGCCAGGGAGGTCGACCATGACGAGGAACGCCTCACAGAACCCCATCAGCCTCGCGTTCGGCGCGGCCTGCGCGGCGGTGGCCGCGGCCCCCCTCGGCGGCGACGCCGCCGCCCAGGAGGTCCTGCCCGCGCCGCCCGCCCCGTTCCAGGGGCACATCGGGCTGGGCGTGAAGGACTCGAAATCCGATTTCCCCCGACCGGTGCAGGCCCCCCCGGGGGCCCCCAACGTCGTCCTGATCCTTCTCGACGACGTGGGATTCGGTGCCTCGAGCACCTTCGGCGGGCCCATCGCGACCCCGACGCTCGAGCGCCTCGCCCGGAACGGTCTTCGCTACACGCAATTCCACACCACCGCGCTCAGCTCTCCCACGCGCGCGGCGCTGCTCACGGGCCGCAACCACCACTCGGCCCACACCGGCACGATCATGGAGACGGCCACGGGCTTCCCCGGTTACGACAGCCTGATGGGGAAGGACACGGCCACGGTCGCGGAAGTCCTGAGACAGAAGGGCTGGAACACCGCCTGGTTCGGCAAGAACCACAACGTGCCCGACTGGCAGACCAGCCAGGCCGGGCCCTTCGACCTCTGGCCCACGGGCCTCGGCTTCGAGAAGTTCTACGGGTTCATCGGGGCCGAGACGGACCAGTGGCGGCCCGCGGTCTTCGACGGGACCGTTCCCGTGGAGCCCTACCTCGGAAACCCCGATTACCACTTCGACTACGACATCGCGGACCACGCCATCGAGTGGGTGCGCCACCAGAAGGCGGTGGCCCCCGACAAGCCGTTCTTCCTCTACTACGCGCCCGGCGCCACCCATTCCCCCCATCACGCGAAGAAGGAATGGGTCGCCCGATACAAGGGCAAGTTCGACCAGGGCTGGGACCGGGTGCGCGAGGAGACCCTCGAGCGCCAGAAGAAACTCGGCATCGTCCCGGCCAACACCCGGCTGACCCTGCGCCACCCGGAGGTCCCCGCGTGGGACACCCTCGGCGCCGATCAGAAAGAGCTCTCCGCCTACATGATGGAGGTGTACGCCGGCTTCCTCTCCCAGACGGACTACAACGCCGGCCGGGTCCTGGATGCCATCGACGAGCTGGGCCTGGGCGAGAACACCCTGGTCATCTACATCGTCGGCGACAACGGGGCGAGCGGTGAGGGCAACATCGCCGGCTCACTCAACGAGATCGCCTCCCTCAACGGAATCCCGGAGGACGTCCAGGAGATGCTCCGGCGCAGGGACGAGCTGGGCACGTGGAAGACCCACAACCACTACCCCGTCGGCTGGGCCCACGCGATGTGCGCGCCCTTCCAGTACCTCAAGCAGTACGCCTCGCACTATGGCGGGACCCGCAACGGGATGGTCGTCTCGTGGCCCGCCCGCATCACGGACCGGGGCGGAATCCGCCCCCAGTGGCACCACACGATCGACGTCGCCCCGACCATCCTGGAAGCGCTGGGGCTTCAGCAGCCATCCGTCGTCAACGGGGTGGCCCAGAAGCCCATCGAGGGCGTGAGCATCGCCTACAGTTTCGCCGACGCCGGCGCGCCGTCGGCACGCAGGACCCAGTACTTCGAGATGTTCGGGATGCGCGCGATCTACCATGACGGCTGGGTCGCCTGCACGCGGCCCCTCGCGCCGGTGGGGGATCCGAGGGACCCCACCGTCGACGTCATCGACGGCTACCGGTGGGAGCTCTACGACGTCGCAAACGACTTCAGCCAGGCCGTCGACCTCGCGGACAGGTATCCCGACAGGCTGCGCGACCTGCAGCTCCTCTTCTACGCCGAGGCCGCCCGGTACGACGTGCTGCCGCTGGACCACGACCGGATGTACCGGATGGACGTCTCCATCCGGCCGAGCCTGAAGGCAGGACGCAGCGAGTACGTCTACCACGGAGGCATCGCGCGCATACCGGAAGCCGCGGCCCCCGACCTCAAGAACAGGTCCTTCCGCATCGAGGCGGACGTGGTGCTGCCCAGGGGGGGCGAAGAGGGGGTCCTGGTCACGCAGGGTGGGATCAGCGCGGGGTACGCGCTGATGCTGGAGGCCGGGAGGCCCGTGTTCCACTACAACTTTGCGAGCGTCGCGCACTACCGGATCGCCGCCGAAAAGGCCCTGCAGCCCGGCCGGCACAGCATCGTCTTCGACTTCGCGCACGACGGGGGTGGCCTCGGCAAGGGCGGCACCGGCACGCTCAGCGTGGACGGGGAGCCGGTGGCGCGGGGCCGGATCGAAAAAACGGTACCGTTCCGGATCTCGCTCGACGAGACGTTCGACGTGGGGCGGGACACCGGCACTCCGGTGACCGACTCCTACGACGTGCCGTTCCGGTTCACCGGCCAGATCGAAAAGCTCATCGTGAAACCTGGTGATCGGGCTGCCGCCGGTCCCGAACTCCGGGGCCCGCAGCGAGCGGCGGAAAGGCGCGCGGCGGACTGAGCGTGTCCGGCATCCACGGGGTGGCCAAGCCCGTGCGCCCCCGGGTTCCGGCTAGCTCAGCAGCGCGATCCACACCGGCAGGGTGACCAGGAAGGCGAGGCTGCTCCAGCTGGCGGTCAGCGCCGCGGCGCGCACGTCCAGGTTGAAGCGGTCCGCGAAGCCGGCGGCCATGACCATGGTGGGCATGGCCACCTCGAGGATGGCGGCGTTCTGTGCGGGGTGCAGGTCTCCCAGCGCGAGCCGCGTCAGGCCCCAGACGACGAGGGGCGCGACGGCGAGCTTGACGGCGACCGCGGCCAGCACCGGGCGGGTGGGTCTCAGGTCGCCCCAGGGAATCGACAGCCCCAGGGTGAAGAGCATGACGGGGATGGTGGCCTGGCCCATGAACCGGGCGGCCTTCACCAGGGGATCCAGCCCCAGGCCGGCGAAGTTCACCACGAAGCCCAGCACGTAGCCCCACACCGGCGGCAGGGTCAGCACGGTGCGGAAGAGGCTGTGGGCCCGTCCGCCGGGGTGGCCCAGGCCGGTGGCGATCCAGACCCCGAGGGTCCAGAGCAGGGGGGTGGAGGCCAGCACGTCGGCGAAGGCGGCGTAGGTGCCGCCGGCGTCGCCGTACAGGAAGGTGAGGGTGGGGTACCCCATGAAGAGCACGTTGCTGAAGCTCCCGGCCAGAAGGATGGCGGCGCGGGACTCGGGGCCCAGGCCCGCACCCAGGCGGGTGCGGTAGAGCAGGGTGTGGAGCAGGGCCAGGCCGACGAGGATGCCGGCCGCCATGATCACCGGCACGGTCAGCATCTGCCGGTCGACCTGGGCCTGGGCGGCGAGGGCGAACAGCAGGGGCGGGGCGAACACGTCCACCACCAGGCGGTTCAGGTCGACCCGCAGCCTGGCGGCGGGAAAGGCGTCGGCCCGGTAACGGGTCCACAGGCCGCCCGCGGCCACCAGCAGGGCGATGGGCAGCCAGACCTGCAGCAGGAGCTGGACCAGGAATTCCGTCGTCAAGGTCGCGCCTCCCCTGCCAAGCGCTCGCGCAGGCGGGTGATCCGCCGCCGGGACTCGTGGCGGCGCACCGCCGTCCGCAGGGCCTTCGGCTCGGCGATGACGACGACCAGCTTCTTCCCGCGCGTGACCGCCGTGTAGAGCAGGTTGCGCTCCAGTAGCCGATAGTGCTGCATCGCCAGGGGGATCACCACCGCGGGGTACTCCGAGCCCTGGGACTTGTGGATGCTGGTCGCGTAGGCGAGGGCCAGCTCGTCGAGCTCCGCGACCTCGTAGGGCACCGCGCGGCCGTCGAAGTCCACGGTGACCGTGTGCTTCTCCAGGTCGATCGCCGAGATCCGGCCGATGTCGCCGTTGAACACCTCCTTCTCGTAGCTGTTCACCCGCTGCACCACCTTGTCGCCGACCGCATAGGTCGTCCCGAACCTCTGCACCCGCGGCTCGCCGGCCGGGTTGAGCCGCTGCTGCAGCTCCAGGTTGATGGCCTGCACGCCGAGGCCGCCCCGGTTCATGGGCACCAGGACCTGGACGTCCTCGATGGGGTGGAGGCCGAATCGCCGGGGGATGCGGGTGGTGACGGTGGCGTAGAGCTTGGCCGCGACGTCCTCGGCGTCGGCCGCCTCGATCAGATAGAAATCGCTCGCCTCGCCCTTCTCCGGTGCCTGGGGCATCTCCCCGCGGTTGATGCGGTGCGCGTTGGTGATGATCCGGGAGCTGAGCGCCTGGCGGAAGATCTCGGTCAGGCGCACCGTGGGCACTGCCCCCGAATCGATGAGGTCGGCGAGCACCGCGCCGGGGCCGACCGACGGCAGCTGGTCCACGTCGCCGACGACGAGGAGCGCGGCGCGGTCCGGCACTGCGCGCAGCAGCTGGTTCATCAACACCGTGTCCATCATCGACGCCTCGTCGAGCACCAGCAGATCGGTGTCGAGGGGATGCTCGGCGTCGCGCTTGAACTGGAAGCTCGTGGGGTCGAGCTCCAGCAGCCGGTGCACCGTCTTCGCCTCGACCCCGGTCGTTTCGCTCAGGCGCTTGGCGGCGCGCCCGGTGGGCGCGGCCAGCAGGACGGAGACCCGCTTCGCCCGCAGGATCCGCAGCAGGCTGTTGACGAGCGTCGTCTTCCCCACCCCGGGCCCACCCGTGATGATGCAGACCTTGCTCCGCACCATCACGGTGACCGCCTCCCGCTGGGACGGGGAGAGCGTGAGGTGGGTCTGGGCCTCCACCCAGGGCAGCGCCCGGTCCGGGTCGATGGCGCCCCAGGGGGGCGGCCCCCGGAGCAGGCGCTGCACGTGGGCCGCGCAGCCGAGCTCCGCCCGGTACAGGGGTGCGAGATAGAGCAGGTCCCCGTCGAGGATCAGGTTCTCGGCGGCCTGCTCGCTCGCGAGCGCCTGCTCGACGATCTCCGCCGGGATCTCGAGGAGCTCGACTGCCATTTCCCTCAGCTTCTGCGGCGTCGCCGCACAGTGGCCCTGCTCCGACCAGAGCTGCAGGACGTGCCGCACGCCCGCCTGGGCGCGGATCAGGGAGTCACGGGGAACCCCCAGGCTCTGGGCGATGAGGTCGGCGGTCTTGAACCCGATCCCCCAGACGTCGAGGGCCAGGCGGTAGGGATTCTCGGTGACCTTGACGATGGCCTCGTCGCCGTAGGCCTTGTAGATCCGGACGGCGCGGCCCGTGCCCACCCCGTGGGACTGCAGGAACACCATGATCTCGCGGATGACCTTCTGCTCGGCCCAGGCCGCGACCACCTGCTGCCGACGCTTGGGGCCGATCCCCTCGAGCTCCTCGAGCCGCTCCGGGGTCCGGTCGATGACGTCGAACACCGCCTCGCCGAACGCCCGCACCATCTGGCGCGCGAAATGGGGGCCGATCCCCTTGACCATCCCGGAGCCCAGGTACTTCTCGATCCCCTCCAGGGTGGTCGGCGGCACCACCGTCAGCCGATCGGCCCGAAACTGCAGTCCGTGCTGCCGGTCGTTGACCCACTCGCCGTGGGCCTCGATGTACTCGCCGGCCGAGACGGCCGCGGCGTTGCCGATGACCGTGACCACGTCCCGCTGGCCTCTGACCTGCACCCGCAGCACGCAGAACCCCGACTGCTCGCTGTGAAAGGTGACGCGCTCGATGCTGCCGCTCAGGCGCTCGTGCGGGGCGGGCGGGTTGGGGGACATGGCGCGGATTGTATCGTGCCGCCCGGCCTGCCCGGCCTGCCCGGCCTGCCCGGTCCGCCTGGCCCGCCCGGGGCCGCGCGGGTACGTTATCCTTACGGGGAAGGCCCGCACGAGGAGGCCCGCGTGGAAAACACCCCGGACAGACCCGAGCCCGCTGGTGAAGTGCTGCTGCACCCGCACCGCATCGGGCGCGTGAAGGGCGTGGTGCTCGCCCTGTTGCGCGCGGGCTTCCAGCCATCGCCCCGGCAGTTGCTGGAGTCGGTGGAGAGAGAGGTCGAGTGGCTGGCCCGCTGGGACCTGCGGGACGCGCTCGGAGAGCTCGCCGAAGACCGCGCCCTCACGACGGGGTGCCGCGAGTACTGCCGCTTGGTCGGCCAGTCGCCCGACCTGAAGGAGGCGCTTGCCGGCAGCGGTGCGCCCGAGAAGGAAATCGTCTCCACCATCGACCCCCGCCTGAGGCGGACCCGCGCCTATCGAGGCCGCGCGGAGTTCGAGGAGACGGTGACTTTCATGGCCCGGTTCAAGGAGTACGCGCCGTTCAACAACATGCTGGTGCGCCTCCAGAGCCCCGAGTGCCGCTACTACGCCACCGAGCGGGACTGGCGGGAACGGTTCGGGCGCACTCCCCGGGAAGACGCCAGACCGATGCTCATCCTGGCCCCGCGGCACCCCGTGCTGCTCGTCTACGATCTGGAAGAGACCAGCGGGCGCCATTTCCCGAAGGAGTCCCTGGAGCTCGAGGAGCTCGAGGGCGAATGGCACCCGCAATGGCTGTCGCGCCTGGGTGAGAACGCGGAGACGCACGACAGGATCAAGGTCGACTTCAAGGCCCTCTCCTCCACGCTCGCCGGGCACTCCACCATCGCGGCAGGAGATCGCGGCCACAAGATGAGGATTCGCATTCACGACGGCCTCGACGAGCCGGGCCGTTTCGCAGTGCTCTGCCACGAGCTGGCGCACGTCTACCTGGGGCACTTCGGCAGTGACCCCGACCACTGGTGGCCGTGGCGGCGCGAGCTGGACCATCGGACGGTCGAAGTGGAGACCGAGGCGACCGTGTACATCGTCTCGGCCCGAATCGGGTTGAAGGGGACGGGAGCGGAGTACGTGTCGCGGCACCTGGGGGAGGGCCCCGTGCCCGAGCACGTGTCGCTGGACCTCGTCGCGAAGGCGGCGAGCCGCATCGAGAGAATGGCTCGAGAGCACCTGCGCCCCCGCCGGGAACCGCGGCGAAGGGCGGGCAGGGTCGCCTGACGCCGGCGGGGCGGAGGAGAAGGTGACCGGGACGAAACGGGAGGGCCCATGAGCGGGCTCCCGCGGGCGGTCGTGCTGCTCTCCGGCGGCCTCGATTCGGCGACCGCGCTGGCGGTGGCGAAGGCCGAGGGCTTCGCCCCCTACGCCATGAGCTTCCGCTACGGCCAGCGCCACGCGGTGGAGCTGGACTCCGCCCGGCGGGTGGCGCAGGCGCTGGGGGTGGCCGGGCACGTGGTGGTGGACATCGACCTGCGGGCCATCGGCGGCTCGGCCTTGACCGCCGACCTGCCGGTGCCGAAGGGGCGCAGCCCCGCCGAGATGGGGGAGGGGATCCCGGTCACCTACGTCCCGGCCCGCAACACCATCTTCCTCTCCTTCGCGCTGGCCTGGGCCGAGGTGCTGGGCGCCTCCGACCTCTTCATCGGGGTCAACGCGCTGGACTACTCGGGCTACCCGGACTGCCGCCCGGAGTACGTCGCCGCCTTCGAGGCGATGGCGAGCCTGGCGACGAAGGCGGGGGTGGAGGGGCGCCAGCGGCTCACCGTGCACGCCCCGCTGCTTGCGCTCACGAAAGCGGACATCATCCGCCGGGGCCTGGCGCTGGGGGTCGACTACGGGCTCACCTCGAGCTGCTACGACCCGGGTCCCGACGGGCGTCCCTGCGGGGCCTGCGACTCCTGCCGGCTGCGCGCCAAGGGCTTCGCCGAGGCCGGGGTGCCCGACCCGCTGCTCGCGCGCTTCTGAGACTCACGCCACCTCGGACCTTGCCGCGGGTCCTCGTGTTCGGTTATATATAGATTTATATAACGCAGCCCACCCCAACCTGGGGCAGGCGTGGCGCGACGATCGACCCACGGGAGAGCATCCGATGAAGACGCTTCGCACATGGCATCTGCTGGTTCTCGGTCTCGCGGCTGCGAGCGTACAGGCGGACGAGGTCCAGGTGGCGGTGGCCGCCAACTTCGCCGGCCCGATGCAGCAGATCGCCGCCGGCTTCGAGAAGGGGACGGGGCACAAGGCACTGGTTTCCACCGGCGCCACGGGCAAGTTCTACGCCCAGATCAAGAACGGCGCGCCGTTCCAGGTGCTGCTCGCGGCCGACGACGAGACCCCGGCAAAGCTCGAGGCCGAGGGGCTGGGGGTCAAGGGCAGCCGCTTCACCTACGCCACCGGCCGGCTCGTGCTCTGGTCGGCGAAAGAAGACCTGGTGGACCAGGGCGGCAAGGTGCTCGAGAGTGACCGCTTCAACAAGATCGCCATCGCCAACCCGAAGCTCGCCCCGTACGGCGCCGCGGCGGTCGAGACGCTCCAGCGGCTGGGCTTGCTCTCCGCCCTCGAGCCGAAGTTCGTGCAGGGCGAGAACATCGCCCAGACCTACCAGTTCGCCGCGACCGGCAACGCCGACCTCGGCCTCGTCGCCCTCGCCCAGGTCTGGAAGGAGGGCAAGCTCACCAAGGGGTCGGCCTGGGTCGTTCCCGCCGACCTGCACTCGCCCATTCGCCAGGACGCGCTCCTGCTGGCGCCCGGTGCGGACAGCGCCGCTGCCCGGGCGCTGCTGAAGTATCTGCAGGGCGACGCGGCACGGGCCGTGATCCGGGCCTTCGGCTACGACCTGTAGCCGGAGAGGGCGCAGCCCTCCGGCGGCTGCGCCCCGTCCCGCGGACCGTGGACTACCACCACCCGCCAGAGAAACGGCCGCCTCTGGGGTCGCGCTTGTGGTCCCTGCGGGGGTGGAAGTCGCGGTGCCCGCCGTCGCGATGGTCGTTCCTCGCGCTGTGCCGGAGCGAGGGGTGACCGCGGTCGCCGTCGTAGCGATGGTGGCTCGCGCGGTCCATCCGGTGACCGGCACTGCCCCCGCGGGCCTCCGGACGCCGGTCGTGCTGACGCAGGTCCATGCGATCCCCGAGCCCGCGCGGCTGGGCACGGGTTTCCGTGAACCCGCGCTGCGGGCCAGCGTCTCCGCGTGTGTGGTCCCGGGCCTCCGCGAAGTGGGACAGTCCCAGAGTCGCAACGGCGAGGGCGACGACCGTGTACTGGATGCGGTTCATTGTCTGCTCTCCTCTGTCCTGGCGAAGGCGTTTGGCTTCGCCTGCGCAGTGAGACTAGGGATACGGCGCTGAACGAGACCTGAACGGGGAAGCGGTCCGTCGTGCCGACGCCTCTCCCCGGGCGACCGGGGATGACAGGGCAACGTTTTCTGGTTATATAGGCCTCTATATAACGGAGGCACGGAGGCGGCACCGGTATGGGGCAGGCGCAGCGCGACGAGCTACGGGTGGCCGGGCGGGTGTGGCTCGAGGTCGGGGAGCGGCCCTACCTCGGCCGGGGCCGGATCGAGCTCCTGGAGCGCATCGCCGAGACCGGCTCGATCTCCGCCGCCGCCCGCGCCATGGGCATGAGCTACAAGGCCGCCTGGGACGCGGTGGACGCCGTCAACAACCTGAGCGCCACCCCCCTGGTGGTGCGGACCACGGGGGGGCACCACGGCGGCGGGACGGTGCTGACCGAGGAGGGCCGGCGGGTCGTCGACGCCTTCCGGGCGATGGAGACGGAGTACGGGCGGTTCCTGGAGGAGCTCCGCGCCTCCTGGGTGATCCTGACGAGCGCCGAGGGCGCTCCGCGCACCAGCGCCCGCAACCGGCTCTGCGGCAAGGTGAGCCGCTGCGTGGAGGGGGCGGTGAACTCCGAGGTCGTGCTCGAGCTCCCCGGCGGCAAGACGGTCACCGCCATCGTCACCAACGAGAGTGTGCGCGAGCTGGGGCTCGCGGTCGGCGTGTCGGCCTGCGCGCTCGTCAAGGCCTCGCACGTCATCCTGGCCGTTGAGGACTGATCGCGCGATGGATTTCAGTGACGCGGACCTGGGGGCGGTGTGGCTGACGCTGAGGCTGGCGACGGTCACCACCGTGCTCCTGCTGCTGGTGGGCACGCCGGTCGCGTGGTGGCTCGCACGCACCCGTTCCCGCTGGAAGGGGCCGGTCGGCGCGGTGGTGGCCCTGCCGCTCGTGCTCCCGCCGACAGTGCTCGGCTTCTACCTGCTGGTGGCGATGGGTCCCCACGGTCCGGTTGGCCAGCTGACCCAGTGGCTCGGCCTCGGGACCCTGCCCTTCACGTTCCCCGGGTTGGTGGTGGCCTCGGTGGTCTACTCCATGCCCTTCGTGGTCCAGCCGGTCCAGAACGCCTTCGAGGCGGTCGGCGACCGCCCGCTCGAGGTGGCCGCCACGCTGCGCGCATCGCCGCTCGACCGCTTCTTCACCGTGGCCCTGCCGCTCGCCCGCCCGGGCTTCATCACCGCCTCCATCCTGGGTTTTGCCCACACCGTGGGCGAGTTCGGGGTGGTGCTGATGATCGGAGGCAACATCCCCGGGGTCACCCGCGTGGTGTCGGTGCAGATCTACGACCACGTGGAGGCACTGGAATACGGCGAGGCCCACTGGCTGGCCGGGATGCTGATGGCGTTCTCCTTCGTGGTCCTGCTCGCTCTCTACGGCTTCCGGCCGGGCCGATGGCAGCGCTAGGCGCGGACGCGATCCGGGCCGTCTTCCGGCTCGGCTGGCCCGGCTTCACCCTGGACGTCGACCTGACCCTGCCGGGCCGGGGCGTGACGGGCCTCTTCGGTCCGTCCGGCTCCGGCAAGACCACCGTCCTGCGCTGCGTGGCGGGCCTCGAGCGGGCGCCCGGGGGCCTGCTCACGGTCGCCGGCGAGGTCTGGCAGGACGGGGAGCGTTTCGTGCCGACCCACCGCCGGCCCCTCGGCTATGTGTTCCAGGAGGCGAGCCTGTTCCCGCACCTGAGCGTGCGCCGCAACCTGGAGTTCGGCCTGAAGCGGGTGCCCGCGGCGCAGCGGCGGGTCTCCCTGGAGCGCGCCATCGAGCTCCTCGGCATCGGCCATCTGCTGGACCGCCGGCCGGACCACCTCTCCGGGGGCGAGCGCCAGCGGGCGGGGCTCGCCCGGGCGCTCGCCGTGAGCCCCCGCCTGCTGCTGATGGACGAGCCGCTCGCGGCCCTGGACCACGCCCGGCGGCGGGAGCTCTTGCCCTACCTGGAGCGCCTGCACGAGGAGCTCACGGTGCCCGTGCTCTACGTGAGCCACGCCCCGGACGAAGTGGCGCGCCTGGCCGACCACGTGGTGGTGATGGACGGGGGCCGGGCGGTGGCGAGCGGACCCCTCACGGAGACCCTGGCGCGGCTCGACCTGCCGGTCCGGCTCGGCGAGGACGCCGGCGTGGTGCTGGAGGCGGTGATCGGCAAGCGTGACTCCGACTGGAGTCTGGCGCGCGCCGACTTCCCCGGCGGCGGCCTCTGGGTGGAGGACACCGGCCTGCCCGTCGGAAGGCGGGTGCGGGTGCGCATCCTCGCCCGGGACGTGAGCCTCGCCCTGGAGCGCCCCGAGCACACCAGCATCCAGAACCTGCTGCCGGGCCAGGTGGCGGAGGTGCGCGGAGAGACCCAACCGGCCCTGACCCTGGTCAGGGTCCAGGTGGGGGACTCCCCCGTGATCGCCCGCATCACCCGGCGCTCGACCGCCCAGCTGGGGCTGGTCCCGGGCAAACGGGTGTGGGTGCAGGTGAAGGCGGTGGCCCTCATCGGCTAATCTCAATCTGGGTGCTGCGCGTCACCGGGCTGCGATCGGTCCCGGGGCCTCATCCGCGCGGTTCCCCAGGAGTTGACCCCCGATGTGCGGTCGATACGCCACGCCCGACGAGGCCGCCCTGGAGCGGTACTGGACCATCGACCGGCGCAGCGGCAACCCCC
>CALMKJ010000016.1 GCA_937867305.1 uncultured Ectothiorhodospiraceae bacterium
TTCTCGTCCGTGTCCAGACAGGCGGCACACCGGAAGGTGTCCTCGCCCACGCTCAGGCAGCCGAGCGGCACCACCAGCAGCGTCAGGATGGTGGAGACGAACACGCCGTAGAGCAGCGAGATCGCCATGCCCTGGAAGATCGGGTCGGTGAGGATCACCATGGACCCGAGGACGAGGGCGAGCGCCGTGATCATGATGGGCCGGGTTCTCGCCTTCGCCGCCGTGATGACGGCGTCGTAGAGCGGCAGTCCCCTGCGCACCAGGACCAGGGTGAAGTCCACCAGGAGAATGGAGTTGCGCACGATGATGCCGGCGAGCGCAATCCAGCCGATCATGGAGGTCGCCGTGAAGTCCGCTCCCCACATCATGTGTCCCGGAACGATTCCGAGCAGGGTCAGCGGGATCGGCGCCATGATGACCGCCGGGATGACGAAGTTGCCGAACTGCCAGACGACCAGCATGTAGATCGCGAGCAGCGCAATCGCGTAGGCCACCCCCATGTCCCGGAAGGTCTCGAAGGTCACGGTCCACTCGCCGCTCCACTCGAACCCGGAGTGGCTGTCGGATGCCGGAGGTCCGGTGTAGGTCCCCGACAGGACGACGTCGTCCGGGGTCCGGTAGCTCTGCAGCAGACGGTCCACGTCCATCTGGGCGTAGATGGGTGCGGCAAGACGGCCCCTGGCGTCGCCGATCACGTACTCCATCGGCCGCAGGTCCTTGTGGAAGATGATGTTGTCGCGCTTCTCCTCGACGAACCGCCCGAGCTCACCCAGCGGTACGCTGGCCGTGCCCCGCTGGTTCATGACGGGCAGGTCGTTCAGGTTGGTCAGGACGGAGCGCTTGGCCAGGGGCACCTGCATCAGGATGTAGGTCGGCTCCTGGACCCCTTTCTCCTTGACGTCCCCGACCTTGAACTCGCCCATGGCCATCGCCAGGTGCTTGTTGATGCTGTCGATGCTGACGCCGCTCAGGGCCGCCTTCTCGGTGTCCACCTCGAAGCGCCAGGAGGTCATCGGGGAGCGGATCATCGTCTGCTCTTCGCCCACCAGGTCGGAGTCGGCGAAGGCGCGCTGGATGGCCCGGGCCGCCTCCTTGCGGGTGGCGTCGTCGGGACCGTAGACCTCGGCGACCAGCGTCTGCAGGACCGGCGGGCCCGGCGGCATCTCGACCACGGTGACGCCCGCGCCGTCAAACTTCTTGATCCCGGAGGCCTCGATGAGGCTGGCGAGCCGCTCCCGCACGTCGATGGCGATCTCGTGCCCGTTCCGTTCCCGGTCGCCCTTGTCCGTGAGCACGACCTGGATCTGGGACTGCCAGGGGAACATGCGCAGGTAGTAGTGGCGCACGAGGCCGTTGAAGTCGAAAGGTGCCCCGGTCCCCACGTAGGTCTGAACGGAGAGCACCTCGGGGACCTGGCGAACCAGATCGGCCACCTCCGCCGTGAAGCTCGCGGTGTCGGGCAAGGCCGTCCCCGCGGGCATGTCGATGACCACCTGGAACTCGGACTTGTTGTCGAACGGCAGCATCTTCACCGTGATCGCCGTCGTGTAGAACATCAGGGCGGCGAGGGCGAACAGGCCGATCAAGCCCCACAGGAAGAGTTGGCCGTAGAAGCGGTTCTTGTAGAGCGTCCCGATGGACTTCTGGTAGACCCCCTCGAGCCAGTTGTCGATCTTCTCGTCGCGGTGGTGCATCGCACGCAGCTTGTCCATGCTGGGCACGATGCGCATCGCCAGCCACGGCGCGAAGAGCAGGGCGGCGACCAGCGAGAAGACCATGGCCACCGAGCCGAGCGCCGGGATGGGCTCCATGTAGGGTCCCATCATCCCCGAGACGAAGCCCATGGGCAGCAGCGCCGCGACCACGGTGTAGGTGGCGAGCACGGTCGGGTTACCGACCTCGCGCACCGCGTCGACCGCGACGTGGGTGCAGGGCTCTCCGTGCATGAGCCAGCGCCGATAGATGTTCTCCACGATGACGATGGCGTTGTCGACCAGGAAGCCGATGGAGAAGATCAGCGCGAACAGCGACACGCGGTTGATGGAATAACCGGTCATCATGCCCGCGAACACGGTGATGACCAGCACCACCGGGATGGTGAACAGCACGACCAGCGAGGGTTTCCACCCCATGGACACCCAGACGAGCAGGGTGACCGCGCCGGTCGCGATGAACAGCTTCATGATGAGGGAGTTGACCTTGTCGTTCGCGGTCTTACCGTAGTTGCGCGTGACCGAGACCTGGACGTTGTCGGGTATCAGGTACCCCTTCACGTCCTCCACTTCGGCCAGCACGGCGTCGACGACCGCCACGCCGTTCGCGCCCTTCTGCTTGGCGATGGCGATGGTCACCGCCTGGGCGTAATCGACGGGCTCACCCGCGTGCGCCGCGCCGGTGGCGAAGGTCACCATCTGGCGTGGCTCCTCCGGCCCCACGGACACCTCGGCCACGTCGTTCATGTAGATGGGCCGGCCATCCCGGCTCATGCCCACGACCAGGCGCTTGATGTCGTCCGGGTTGGTGAGGAACGTTCCCGTTACCACGTAGGTGTACTTGCCGTCCCGCTCCGTCGACCCGACGGTCGCCTCGGCGTTGAAGCCCTGCAGCGCCTGGGCCATCTGACCCATGCTCATGCCAAAGCTCTTCAGCCGCTCGGGGCGGACGTCGATGCGCACCTGGCGGGCGCGGCCGCCCACCACGAAGGTGTTGCCGGTCTTGGGGACCTGCTTCAGGTGCTGCTGCAGACTCACCGCGAGCGCACGCAGGGTGGCGTCGTCCATGTCCGCCGACCAGAGCGTGAGGGTCAGGACGGGCACGTCGTCGATCTCTTTGGGCTTCATCTGCGCCTTCTCGGCGCCCGGCGGCAGCAGGTCCTCGTTGGTGCGCAGCTTCTCGCCGGTGCGCACGATCGCCGCCTCCATGTCCTCGCCGACATGGAACTCCAGCGTGATCATGCCCATTTCCTGATCGCTCGCGGAGTACACGTGCTTCAGGCCCGGGATCTCGGACAGCACGCGCTCCTGCGGGCCGACCAGCAGCTTGGCGATTTCCTCGGCCGATGCGCCCGGCATCCGGTAGAAGATGTCGATCATCGGCACGGAGATCTCGGGGTCCTCCTGGCGCGGGGACGCGGCCAGACCGTAGATGCCGAGCAGCATCATCACCGCGAACAGCAGCGGCGAGAGTGGGGAGTGGATGAAAGCCTGGGCGAGCTTTCCGGCAAAGCCCAGCTCCATCTCGGTGACCTGCTGGACTTCCTTGCAGGAAGCGGTGGGTTCTTTGGGAGTCGCGTCGGTCATGGTGTGGGCGAACTCGATTTCCGGTGAGAGACCGTGAAGAAGAAGGCAGGGGCCGTCTCAGTGCGGCCCCTGCCTGTGTCTATAGCGGACCTGCGCCCCGGCTCAGGAGCCGGCGCGGGTGCCAGCGGACGGGTTGGCCAGGATGCGATCGCCGGCCTTGAGCCCCGAGATCACGCTGATCATCCCACTGGGCGTGCGATCCCCCAGGCGGATGAGGCGAAGCTTGAGGTTCCCGCCCTCCTCGACGAGGAACACCGCAGGCAGGCTGCCGCGCCACAGGATGGCGGCGCTCGGGATCACCGGGTGCTCGCTGGACTTCTTCGTCGGGTCGGGGATCAGGACCTCGGCGTACATGCCCGAGTGGGCCCCGGTCCCTTCCGGCAGGTTGAACTTCACCGTGGTGGTGTGTCCGCCGGGATCGGCCATGGGGAATATCCGGTCCACCGTGACGTCCACGGGCTGGGAGTCGTTGTCGAGCTTGGCCTGCAGGCTGCCGGCCGACTTGACGGTGTTCAGCAGACCGGTCGGGACTTCGACCCGGACCTGCAACTTGGTGATGTCGGCGAAGGTCACGAGCGGCATGCCGGGCTGCACGATGTCGCCCTGCTCCGCCATCTTCTTCAGGATCACCCCGTCGAAGGGCGCGAAGCTGACCGCGTTCTCGAGATTCTGGTCGAGCTCGCGAATGGCCGCCCGGGCCTGCTCCACCGCGTTACGCGCGGTCTCGATCTGCACGCCCTGGCCGTAGAGGCTGGAGTGGCGCTCCACGCCCGGTGTGCCCTGGCCCATCATCGCCCGCATCGGGTCGGTGAACATGCTCGTCAGGGCGGGCATGCCGCCCAGGTAGGACTGGGCCTGAGCGTTGGGGTTGAGCAACTCGCGGTTGTACTGGACGATGGCGTTGCGGAACCCGGCGTCCGCCGAGGCGAGCTGCGCCTCGGCCTGCAGGCGCTTTGCCCGCAGCGCGGTCGTGTCCAGCTCCACCAGGCGGTCGCCCTTCTTGAAGGCGTCGCCCTCGGCGCCCGCCACGAACTTCACGTCACCCGGCATCTGGGCCGAGAGGGTGACGATCTTTTCGGGCATCACCGTGCCGCCGAGGGATACCACGCCACCGGCGCTCCCGGATTTGACCTCGATGATCTCCCGCGACACGGGCTGGGGCGCGGGCGCTGCGCCGGCGGCTGGTTCGCCCTGGGCCTGGACCAGCGTGAGCTTCAAGCCGGCCGCCAGGAGACCGGCGATCAGCACGTAAGTGACCGTTTTGTTCATGTGGACGATACCCCGAAACTCGATGGACCCGCACGTCGCGGAAACCCAAAAATTTTAGCGGAAAATCAGAAGATACTAAATTAATCTATGTTATTCCCATTCATGAGTCCGCTTCCGCGACGCGGCCTGAAACACTTGCGGACCCCCCGATAGTCTAGTCGACACCTCCAGTGCCCTGCCCGAAAACGGTCTGCCGGGCCGCTCGGGTCCTTCCGGGTGCACCCACCCGTTCAGTCACCGTTCATTGTCACCCGGGGACAATGCCGCCACGGCTCGGGCTGGTGCCCGTCTCGGTAGGGTGCCCAGGCGCACCGGGAGGACGTGGTCGTGAACGCCCTGTGGAAGCGATTCGTGGGACTGACGCTGGCGGTCCTGGTGGGACTGGTGCCCGTGGCCCGGGCTCAGGGGGGAGGGGCACTGTCGCAGCAGGAGCTGGACCGTATCCTCGCGCCCGTGGCCCTCTACCCGGACGCCCTCCTGTCCCAGATCCTGATGGCCTCGACCTATCCCCTCGAGGTCGTGCAGGCGGCGCGCTGGGTGCAGGCGAGCCCCGGCCTCTCCGGTGCGGCGCTGGACCGTGCCCTGGAGCAGGAGCCCTGGGACCCCAGCGTGAAGGCCCTCGCACCTTTCCCGCAGGTCCTGGAGATGATGAGCGAGCGTCTGGAGTGGACCCAGCGGCTCGGTGACGCGGTGCTCGCGCAGCAGGACCAGGTCATGGACACGGTCCAGCAGCTCAGACGCCGGGCCCACGAGGCGGGCAACCTGAGCACGAACGGCCGCCAGAGGGTGTTGGTCCAACCGGAGGTCATCGTGATCGAGCCGGCGGACCCCGAGGTGGTCTACGTTCCGGTCTACAACCCGTCCGTCGTCTACGGGGCGTGGTGGTGGCCGGCCGCCCCGTACGGGTGGTACCC
>CALMKJ010000017.1 GCA_937867305.1 uncultured Ectothiorhodospiraceae bacterium
GGAGCGAGGAGGGGGTCGGGGTCGGCCTTGGGAAGGGGTGGGGCGACCGCTTCGGGCAGCGGGGGGTAGAACAGGGGCGCGCCGGTCGGGGCGGGCTGGTCGAGGGGTGACTGTCCTGCCGGCTCGGGGTAGGACGGCGGTGGCTGGGTCATACCGTTCACCATGCGCAAACGTCCTGGTTCATGATGCTCCCCTCAGACCAGGGTGGTGCGGGTGCTGGAGATGACTTCGGGGATCGAGGTGAGCCCGTTGCGGACCTTCTCGTAGCCGTCTTCACGCATCGTGGTCATGCCGCCTTCGCGGGCGAGCTGCAGGATGCGTGCCTGGGCGGCGTTGTCGGCGATCGCTTCGATGAGCTCGTCGCCGACGAGCATGACTTCGTGGATGGGCAGCCGCCCGATCCAGCCTTCACGGCACGCGTCGCACCCTCCGGGGTGGGCGTCGAACACGTTCTTGGGGGCCAGTTCGGGGTCGAGCCCGAGTTCGATGGCTTGGTCGGGGGTGAACGGTTCAGGGACCTTGCACTTGGGGCACAGTTTGCGGATGAGTCGCTGCCCGACGGCACCGAGCAGGGACGAGGACAGCAGGAACGGTTCGATGCCCATGCGCAGGAGTCGCGGCACGATGCCGGGGGCGTCGTTGGTGTGCAGCGTCGACAGCAGCAGGTGGCCGGTCATGGCGGCGTCGATCGCGGTTTCGGCGGTCTCCCGGTCCCGGATCTCACCGACGAGGACTACGTTGGGGTCGCGTCGCAGGATGGACCGCAGCCCGGTGCTGAACGTCATGCCTTGCTCGAAGTTGACGGCGAGCTGTTCGACGCCGCGCGGCACCTTGTACTCGATCGGGTTTTCCAGGGTGATGATCTTGGTGGTCGGGTCGATCCGTTCCCGCACGAGCGAGTACATCAAGGTGCTGTTGGACGTGACGACGTACCCGTCGCCGCACAGGTACGTGTGGTCGGGGGAGTCGACGCTGATGCACCGGGCCGGCCCGTAGTCGGGGTCGTCGGCCGGTACCGGCTCGATGTCGGTGATGTAGAGCCACCCTTGGGTTTCCCGGACGGTTCCGGGGAGCCGGGCCAGCTTGCGGGGGAGCCGGAACACGGGCTGGTTCGTGGTGAAGTGGATGCGGTGCCGGTCCTTGCACTCGACCAGGTCGCCGTTCTCGTCCCGGTAGCCGGCCGGCCGGTCCCACGAGATGGACGCTTTGATGCCGAGCGACCGGACCAGGTTGAGCGCATCGGTGACGAGCGTGCGGTCGGACAGCGACAGTTCGCAGTTGCCGTTGACATCGACGGTGCCGTCGGTGTCCATGAGCCCTTGCAGGAGGGCGAGGCGTTGTGCAGCGGACGCACGAAGGTAGGTGATGGGGATGTGCTTGTTCTGCCAGACGCCCGCGGTACGGAGGTCGGCCTTGAACGTTCCCAGCACCTTGAAGTGCTTGTCGGGTCGGTGGTTCGCTGCAGCGGACTCGTACTGCACGGAGAACTGGCTCATCAGGAACGCCTGATCGGTCTCGCCGGTCACCGGGTCCTGGCACGCCTCGGTGGTGCCCTGAGTCATGATGGTGCTGCCACTGGACCCGTCGCCGAGCCAGGCGCCCATGATGTACGGGTCGACGGGCAGGTCGGCGTGCGGCAGGTCCAGTGCCGAAGTGACTGGGACAGAGAAGTTGGCGTGACCCTGGGTCAGCCTGATCCCGCGGGACAACATCTCACCGGTGGTTAGACGGTGCAGCGACGCGACACTGCTGGGAGCGTCAGAGAACCGTTGACGCAACCTGGTCGCGAGGAGCGTCACAGCTTCCGCGGCCGGGTACTCGACCACTCGGAGGTTGCCGTTGTACTGGCGTTCGTAAACGCTCCGCGTCGTGGTGAGGAGCCCGTCGAGACCGAGTCGGGCGACCTGGTCGTAGGCCAGGTCCGACTTCTTCTTCCCGAACCACGAACCGATCTCCACGCAGCCCGCCAGTGCCGGCACGTCCTGTTCCAGCAGGGCCGCCGCATGACCGGCGTGCGCGCTTCGCCCGGACGCGATGCTGGCGAGGATGTCCCTCGTGGGGTACACCGTGACCTTCTGGTTCCGGACGGTCGTGTCGGTTCGACTGTGCGGCCTGGTGCCGAATCGCCGCGCACAGTCGGTGACGGACAGGGCGTCGGTGACGGTGTACGGGGACGGGTACTCGCTGTCGAGGCCGGCACCGACGACCATGTCGTGGAGCTCGATGGCCGTCATGTGGTCCTGCGGGTCCAGACGTCGAGCAAGACGGTCGAGCCCGTCGGCGTCCCCGTGGACTCGGTTGTGCCGCTCGATCGCGACCAGCCGCTTGCGGGTACGGGGCACGCTTCGCCCGTGGTGGTCCGAGACGAGCCACTGGTGGTCGTGGTCCGCCAGGACGGTCTGCCCGTCCGAAAACGTCACCCGGTACAGGTTCGGGGTCTCGACGATGGGGGACAGACCGGTGACCTGGCACGGCTTCCCGTCGCGTCCCAGGACCCAGTCACCTCGTCGGAGCTCGCCCATCGTGGTGTTCCCGATGGGCGTTGGGATAGTAGTTGAAAGTTGAAGCATTTTCCCAGACCCAGTTGGCCCCGTGGCGAGCAAAATTCCGTCGGGCTGTGCCAGGGCGTTGCGGATGCGGGGTTCGTTGTGTCCGGAGAACCCGATGCCGGACAGCTCGCGCCAGATGTTCTGCTGCAGACGCATGACGCCGCCGGGCCCCCACGCGGTCGGGGAGATCTCGACACGGATGTCGACGATGGCGCCGCCGTCTTTCGGGGTGTAGCGCAGCACCCCGGAGTCGGGGACGAGGAAGTTGTCGGCGCGCATCCCGGCGTCCACCTTGATCTTCCTCATCAACGTTCCGGCCATGTTGACGGGGTAGCGGTTGATGGACCGCAGGTGCCCGTCGACCCGGATTCGGACGTCCAGGTCGTACTCGGTCGGCTCGAAGTGGATGTCGGAGGCGTTGGAGCGCAACGCTTCTTCGATGGTGAGGCGGAGCATCTGTGCGGCTGCGGATTCGGTGGCGGATGCGACCCGGCCGAGGTCTCCGCCTTCTTCGCTGGCACCGACGGCACTGCGACGGCGTGCTTCTTCGGCCCGGGCGACTGCGGCTGCTTCACCGGAGGCGGAGTAGACGCGTTCGATGTAGCGGCGGATCGCGTTCGGGTTGGCGTACCCGAATCGCATCGTGTAGCCGGGCACGAGCGGGCGGAGCCGTTCGGTCTTGGTGTTGTCGTCGGGGTCGGCGACGGCGACGAGGAGGACACGCTTCTCGATGGAGACAGGGATCGCGTTGAAGTCGCGAGCCGTCTGGGCCCGCATCAGGTCGCTGGCCTCTTGGTTGATGACGACGTTCGGGTCGTCCAGGTCGATGAAGAACCACCCGTTGTCCGCGGCGATGTCGCGGTGCGAGTCTGAGTCGGGCCGTTGGATCCGGTCCAACGCGGTGGTCCGGGGGATCGGTGGGGGTGGGAGCTTGCTGCTGTTGTTGCCGGGCGGTTTGAACGCCGGGGACGGGGGTGCGGCGGGCCCGAACAGCGGGTCGTTGCCGCCGAACAGGGGCGCCCGTGCAGGCTCGGTGCCGTCGGGTCCGACGTCGGACATGCGGGCCTCCTGCTCGGGGGTTCGGTACGTTGGCGATGGGGGTGCGCTACGGGGCCGGGCGGCGGATGACCGTCATCCGGCCCCGTAGGCGGGTGGCTCAGATGATGAACAGGACGGCGGCGACAACGGCCAGGACGGCGACGCCGCCGATGAGCAGCTTGCGCATGTCAGGCTCCTTCGGTGCTAGATGGGGCGGGACCGAACCTCCGGTTCCCGACGACCGGTTGTTCGTTTCTCCCTGTGCCACCTGGTGGTGATCGGGCGGCGCAGGCGTTGCGGGGGGCGTGTTCAGGCCATGGGTCCGAGGACTGCGGCGGCGAACAGGTCGGGGTGCAGCATCGTGATGAACGCGGCGGCGCACATGGCGGGACCGAACGGGACGGTGGCCGGTTCGTCTGTCCCACGGCGGGCGAGGGCCGCGGCGGCGGCGAGAGGCAACGCGATCAGTAGCGGCAGGAGGAGTACCCCGACGAACACCGGCCACGGGCCGGCGAGGCCGAGGGTGAACCCGAGTAGCCACGCCAACCGGACGTCACCGAACCCGAACCCGCCGGGTGGGGCGGCGAACCAGACGGCGGCGTAGAACCCGGACGCGACGAACGCGAGCACGCATCCGAACGCGAGCTGTGACCAGTCGCCTTCGCCGACGGCGCACAGGACGACCGCGATGGTGACGGCGGTGACGGCGGCCGGCTTGATGATGACGCTGGGCAGCAGCCTGGTGTTCGCGTCGACGAGTGCGAGCACGGGCAGGATCGCGGCGATCGCGGCGAACACCGGGGTGTACCAGGTGGTGGGGGCAGCGAACGCAACGACCGCGGCGGCGAGGAGGCCGCCGAGGATCATGGTCGTCCAGTGGGCGGCCCGTTCGAGGCGGGTGCCGGTGGTGAACCCGACGTCCCACCGGACGGGGCCGGCGAGGTGCTGTTGGGTCACTGCGGGCCTTCCGCGACCTCCGGGGCCTCCTGGGAGGTCTCCCCTTCGGGTGCCGGGTTCTCCAACGGGTTCTCCAGGGCACGCATCATGAACGTCGACCCGGTCACGGTCAGGATGGAGCCGCCGGTCGACTCGTCGGTCGTGATGGCGGCGTGTTCGACCAGGATGGGCCGGGGCATCTGGTTGAGCAGCCGGAGGAACTCGCGCAGTGACTCCGCGTCACCTTCGGCGGTCAGGTTGACCGTGGACGTGGCCAGGGTCTCCTCGGCGGCCGCAGCCGGGTCCACGGGTGCCGCGGCGGCAGCTTCCTCATCGGTCGCCCCCACCGAACCGAGCTGGGGGACGCTGGGGGAGATGGTGGTGAGGACGGCACCGGAACGTGACGCCGCGCTCGTGACCATGGTGACCCATTCGGCGGTCTGGAACGACGGCGGGAACTGCTGAGCCAACTGGTTGTACGCGTCGGAGGCTTTGCCGAGCTCGGCTTCCTTCTGCTGCAGCGAGGCCAGTTCGGTGCGCAGCGCGGCGGTCGCGGTGATCGCCTGCTCTTCGGCCGACTTCGACTCGTTGGCGTTGGACAGTTGCGGCGAGACGCCGAAGAACCAGGCGAGGGCGACGAGTACGACGGCGGCGACCCCGCCGGCGGCGACGATCTTGGTCTGCTTGGCGGTCACGGGGTGGCTCCTGTCGTGGCACGGCTTGCGGCCTCTTCGGCGGCGGCTTTCACTTCGTCTCGCCGGTCGGCGGGGACGAAGCGCATGGACAACGCGTTCGAGCTGTAGTTGACGGTGACGTTGGCCGGGGTGCCTTCGCTGCTGGCGAACGTCGGGGTGAACGCGTCGGAGAAGAGCGTCGGGTTGCTGTTGAGCGCTTCGACGAACGCCGCGGCGCCTGCCGGGTTGTTCGCGCTCACGGTCAAGTTGATGCACCCGAGCGCCGGGGTCGTCTCGAACGGGTTGGGTCCAGGGCACGGGGCGCTGGGCGCCATCGTCACGGACAAGACCTCGACGTGTCCGCGGGCCGCGCTGTACAGCTCTTCGAGCAGCTTCGGGTGGTCCAGGTCGTTCTGCATGGTGGACGAGGCGAGCTCTTGGCGTTGCACGAGCCCGTCGTAGTAGTCGGCGATCGGGCCGAGCCGCGACACCTCGTTCTGGACCTGCTTCTGGGTGTTCAGCGAGTCGTCGAGCGACTCCTTGGCACCGAGCGCGAAGAAGAGCGACGCGATGACGCCGGCGACGAGCAGCCCGAACAGGCCGATCATGGCCCAGAACACGATGCGCAGCGTCTTGTCGGCGGCCCTCCGGTCGCGGACGTACCGCGGCGCCAGGTTCGGCTTCGGTTTGACGGCCGAGAAGTCGCTGTAGTCCGGGATGCCCGTCTCGTTGCTCTTCGACTTCTTGGAGAACCGGCTCTTCTTCTCGGTGGGTGCCGGTTCGGTCACGGTGGTGCTCACAGGGTCGCTCCTGTCCCGAGGCCGACGGCCACGAGGTAGTCCCCGCCGCTACCAGGTTCCTGGCGCCGGATCGCGCCGTCTTTCCCGGTGATGGAGGGGTCGATCTTGGCGTAGGACAGAGGCACGGAACCGAACTCCTCTTTCAGGAAGTAGGACCCGCCGGCAAGCAGCGCGCCGCCTCCGACGAGGATCACCGACGCGAGCGAGTCGATCTCGTCGGATCGTTCGATCGCGTTGGAGAGCGACCTGGCGACCCGTTCGGCGAGGTTCTTGCTGTACTCGTTGCGTGCCTGGGACACGAGCCCGAACTGTTCGTCGTTGTTGATCTTCTCGAACTCGGCCTGGTCGTCGTCGTCGTCGAGGCCGAGCGCCTCAGCGACTTTGGCGGTGGCGACCGACCCGGCGGAGTCTGGGTCGAGGCTCAGGTACTTGGGCACCCCGTTGTGGTGGAGCATCAGGGTGGTCACGTTCGCGCCGATGTCGATGACCGCGTCGGCTTGCCGGTTGGGCCGCGGCAACGTCTCGATCGCACGGAGCGCGGCCAGCGAGTTGAAGTCGGCACCGACCACGTTGAGCCCGGCCGCTTCGACCACTTCGGCGATCTCTTTGACGTAGGTGGCCAGGGCCCGGAACACGATGACCTTGATCTGGCGGCCTCGTTCTCCTTCGACGACTCCAACGACGGAGAACGAGATCTCGTTGTCTTTCGGGTCGAACGAGGGGTTGATGGAGGCGAGGACGACCGGCAGGGCCACCGGCAGGTCTTCGACCTTCATGAGCGGGACCGTCACTTCGTCCATGAACGTCGACGCGGAAGAGTTGAGGCCGAAGATGACGTCCTTGGTCGTGAACCCTTTCTCCGTCTCGAACATCTCGGCGATGATCGAGGAGACTCGTCCGCGGCGTGCCGGGTCGATGTGCCCGTCGTAGATCACGCCTTTGGGAAGCTGCCGGGCCGCCTGGTGTTCGACGACGTAGGTTCCGTCGCTGTCACGCAGCACCTGCGCGGCTTTGATCGAGCTGGACCCGAGGTCCAGTCCGATGACTCGTGAGGAGGACATGCGGGTCGCCCTAACTTCGTGTCGTGCCGGCCGAGACCGGTTGGGTGGGACGTTGTGCACCATGCGCAAACCGGAATGCACCAGGTGCACCGGTGTGCGCTGTTCGCGGCGTGACGCCGTCGATCCGGCTCATGTGAGTCCTTCAGCCCGGACCACGGACCGCTGGTAGAACGCGATCTGCTCGACAACCGGCACCTTGTGTCGGTACTCGACGGTGTTGCCCAGGTATGCGACCAGGTCCATCAGGGACGCCACCGGGAGCGGGGTGACGGTGAAGTTGACGGTGTCGATGTCACGGGCTAGTTGACGGGCCAGCTCGTGGCACAGGTCGCGGTGTTCCAGGGTCACCAGGGGTGCGTCGGCGAGGTCGGCGAGGACCCGGTCGACGGTGCCGTGCCCTTGCAGCCGGTTCAGCCAGCCAGCTTGGGCGATGACGACTTCGAGGCCGGATCGCAGGGCGTCGGGCGCCGGGCAGGACATCCGGATCGTGTCCAGGGTGGCGGTGTCGCCGGCGACCATGGCACGCCACCACGCGACCGCGACACCCATGTGGGTGCCGTCGGTGTCGCGTACGGCGACACGGGGTCCGGTGGGGCGGGGGTACGCAGGTGCGGCGGTCAGGCCGAGTACGGGGAGACCGGGCGGGCCGGTGCTGTTGCTCATGCCCGTACCTGTGCCACCGGCCGGTGGTCGGATGGCCGTCTACGGTGCGCCGGCGAGGAACCTGGCTTTCACTTCGGCCGCGTTGATGGCGGTGTAGGCGACGCTGGTGAACCCGATGGACCCGTTGAACGGCACGGGACCGTTGGTGATGTCGGTCCAGCCGGCCATGTTCCCGTACCCGATACGCCACTGACCGGAGTAGACCTCGGCGAGGGTGACGCCGGTGTTCTGCGCGACCTGCGCGCCGTCCAGGTAGAGGACCATGCCGGCAGTGGACAGGGTGGCGACGGCGTGGTGCCACTGGTTGTCGTTCACGGTTCCGGGGGTGCTGATGACTTGGACGCCGCCGGGGTAGATGCCGAAGTACAGCTTCCCGCCGGACCCGATGTACAGGTGGCGGTCGTACTGGGACTCGCTGCCGACGGTGCCGGTGCCGAAGCCGACGATCTTCTGGTTCACGTTGGTGGTCTTGAACCAGGTCTCGATGGTGAACACGTGCGGGCTGTTCGTGGTGACGCCAGTCCCGGTACCCATGGTTGCGGACCACCGGGCAGCCGGGATGTTGACGACCGAGTAGTTGTCGCGGACACACGGGTGGGTGGAGAGGGTGCGGGTCGGGTTGGCTCCGCTGGCGGCCCCGGTGCGCGCCCAGGTGCCGTGACGGGCATTGCCGGACTGGTCCTGCTCGTAGTTGGTCGCCGTCGACCAGGTGGTGCTGTTGGGCCGCATTCCGTAGGCGAAGTACCGGGTGCCGGAGTTGGCGAGCATGCTGACGCAGTTGAAGTAGGTGCGGGTCGCGACCGTGTTGTCCGTGTTGGTGATCCGGCCCATGAACGCGCCGTTGGCCGGGTTGAGCAGGACCGCGGCCACGGTCATGGCGACGGTGGCGACGGTGCTCACAACGGCGGTGGTGGCCCAGTAGCGGCGGGTGTGCCCTTCGACCCGCAACGGGCCGGGGCCTTGCCGGACCGGTTCGCCGCGGTAGGTGACGGCGAGCGCGTACAGCAGCGGGACGCAGCACAATGACACGAACAGGACCCACCAGCCCAGGCTCATGTGGATGGTGGGGGCGATGTTGACCGCCCCGTCGGCGCCGGTCGCTTCGGTTGCGGTGACCCACCCGAGCTCACCGGGTAGGAGGTCGACGTGCGGCCCGTCTTCGACTTGTGCCCGGACCGGGAACAGGCCGACGTTGGCGAGGTGGACGTCGACGGCCCCTTCGGACGGGGTGGACGTCACCTTGGCGATGTTGAAGAACGGGTAGTGGATGGCGGATGCCACGCATGCGGCGATCGACCAGCCGACGAGGAGGACACCCGGTCGGTACCGGCGCGCGAACAGGAGGCTGAGGGCGGAGGCGAGCAGGATCCCGGCGAGCAGGATCGGCAGCGACCGGAGCAGGTACCCGACACCGATGAGCCGGTGCGTCATCACCCCGACGACGTCGTCGGGGTCGCGCAGACCGGGATCGGGGGTGGCGTTCTCGTCGCCTTGGGTCTCCAACCAGTCTTCGCCTCGGGCTACGACGCGGTGCGTGTACACCGAGCTGCTCGCGGTGCGGGTGAACGCGACGATGTCGCCGATCTCGATGTCGGCGAAGGCGACGGGCTCGGTGACGACGAGGGAGCCGACGGGGACTGTGGTCCCCATGGACGGGGTTCGTACGTCGAACCACCGGGTGCCCCCGGACCAGGCCACGGCGACGGCTGCGACGAGCCCGATCAGGATGGCGACGGTGGTGAGAGCGGCGATGGCGGCGGGTGTCGGGCGGCGGGAGAGCTGCATGACGACGCATCCCTCCTGCAGGTGGTGTGGGCTGTGGGGATGGCGGTACCGCGGAGCGCAGCCCGAACTACGCTCCGCGGTCGTTGGCTCACGCCTGGAAGGTCCACTCGATCGGCTGGCTGATCTGCAGACCCTGGTGGGTGCTGTTCGCAGACGAGTCGAGCGTCACGGTGATGTCGAACGACAGTTCGGCAGCCGGAGCGACCGAAGTGGTGCCGAGCACGGTCAGCACGTCGACGGCCGGTGCGGTGGCGAACGCCGCCGCGGTGCCGCTGTACACGGTGGTCGAGCCCTGCTTGATCAGGACGTTGATCTTCGAGCACAGGTCGGTCGCGGTGCCGGAGAAGCCGGCCCCGTTGGCGTCGGACTGGGTGCAGACCTTGCCGTCCATGGTGAACACGGTGGCCGGGATCGAACCGGTGTTCTTGATCTTGACGGTCGTGGTCACCGGGGTGCCGGGGATCAGCGGGTTGGTCGTGCCGCCGTACTTGTTGATCGTGGAGCAGTTGGCGACGTTGGTCGGCGAGGAGTCGGACGTACACACGATGGTGCCCGCCGCGTTGGTCTCCTGCATGGTGAGCGTGCCGGTGGCCGCCGTGTTGTCGGTGTTGGTGATGGTGGCGACGAAAGCGCCCAGGGTGCCGGACATGCCGAGGGCGAGCATGAGGCTCGCGAAGGCTGCCGCGATGAACACGCCGGGGGCGAACCGGCGACGCTGCTTGATCATTGTTCCTCCAGTGTTCGGGGCACCGGGGTCCGGCGTCCGCAGAGTGTCGTGCAGGGGATGGATGAGTGGTCGGGGTCCGAGCGCCCTATATGCACCATGCGCAAAACGAAGCTTGATGGTGCTCCGTCTTGCGTGGTTTCTTTCCCTGTGCCAAGTGGTTCCTGCCGGGGCGCCTGTCGTCGCAACCCGCGTACTACGCCGGCTGGTGGACGGGGCAGTCGGCCGGGTCGGTCTTCGTGCACGTGCACGCGGCGGACTCCCAGACCCGACGGGACGACTCACGGCCCTCGTACCAGTCCCGGAACCCTTCGTGCGTGTCGCCGTTGTTGGCTTCGTAACGCCAGTCGGCGTACGCCTCTCGCTCCGCGTCGTTCTCCGGCCAGGCCCGCTTGCGCTCGGTGCTGCCGGGCTCGCCGGGGATGAGGCCCTTCTCGATGCCGCGGGCGCGAAGCTTCTGGAAGTCGCGGTCGAGCACCTGCGCGGTGTACAGCGCCGACGCGATGCCGTCGTCGTCGCGGGCGGACAGGTCGACCAGGTCGCCGTCTTGGACCAGGTACAGGTTGTCGTCCAGGCGGGTCGACACGTTGTAGTACGACTCGATCCCTTCGCTGTCGGTGACGAACTCGACGGCGAATGCTCCGTAGCCGTGCTTCTGGTCGAAGTCGGCGCGCATCCGGTCCGCCACCTGACGAATCTCGTCGTTGTTGTCCCCGGTGTTGGTGTCCAGGTCCGCCACGAGCTCGTCGGTGGTGCGGTTCCACGGGTCGTTGTCCGGGTCGACCAGGACGCGCAGGAGGCGCTCCTGTTCGGGGGTCAGGTCGCCGAGCTCGCGGATCTCGGGGTAGGCGGACAGGTCGATGGTGGCGGACGAGGCCAGGTCGTCGACGTCGCCTTCGCCCCGGTGCTGGGGCTCGAACTTGCCGTCGTTGCCGTGCAGGTTGCCGTGGGTGTCAAAGGTGCTCATGCCTTGACGGTGTGCGGGGCCGGCACGCCCCGCTTACGCGGTCTCGTCGTCGTCCGAGGAGTAGACGAGGGCTGGCCCGGCGGTCTCGACCCCGGTGAGCTCGTCGACGGCACGGCCCAGGCTCCGGTTCGCGGACGAGACGGCCTTGTTGACGAGCCGCTCGATCGTCTCCGCGTTCGAGATGATGTGGCGGGCGGACTTCTTCGCGTCTTCGAGTCCTTCGAGGGCGGTCAGCGCTTCCTGGATGTGTTCGTTCGCGGTGGCGATCCCGTCGGGCCCGAACCGTCCGCTCGTCGTCAACGCGACAGCCCGCATCAGCAGGGCGGCGGTGTGCAGCAGCTCGGTGTCGTCGTGGTCAGGGTCGTAGGCGACGACGACTCGTTTCTGGGCCACGACCCGCAACGCCCGCCCGCAGTTGTCGTCGACGTGGCGGACCACCCCGATTGCGGCGGACGCGCCCCGGTTCTGTTCGGCTTCGGCGAGGTAGGAGCCCCATTCTTTCGATGACCCGTCGTGCGCTTCGATGACGATGCGGGCCGTGCCGCCGTCGATGACGAGGACACCGTCGCCTTTCTTGTTGCGGGAGAGCCGTCCGGCGAACTCGCCGGTCCGCTGGTACTCGTCGCCCATCTGTGCGGCGACCTGCTCGAACCCGTCGTGGACGCACGACTCGTAGTCGAGTCCTTTGATGGTGGTGACGTTGCGGATCTGTGTGGCTGCCGTCTTCACGGCCACGTCCTGTTGGACGGCTCGGATCAGGTCGGTGAGCTGGTCGTGGCGGCGTTGCGACTCTTCTGCGACGAGCCTGTTCGCTGCGGTGACCGCTTCCGCGACCTGCTTCTCGAGGGTGGCGCCGACACCGGCCAGGACGGGTTGTAGCCGGCCTAGCAGCTCGGGGTTGTCTCCGCCGACGAGCCGTTCCACCTGTTCGGACAAGTCCTGGTGGACCTGCCGGGTCGCGGACGTGAGGCTTTCGGTGGCGCGGCGTACGGCGTCCTCGGATGCTTCGGTGGCGCGTTTCGTCGCGTCGGACACCTGTTCGGACGCCGACCGGACGGCTTGCTGGACCGCGACCGTGTCTGCGGTGCTGGCGGCGATGGCGAGTACCCGTGCCCCGACGATGACGGCTTCGCGGACGAACGGGGCCAGGTCGGCCGCGGCAAGCTCGTCGATGGACGCCAGTTCTCCGCGTTTCCCGGTGGTCCACCGGGCCGCTTCACGTTTCACGTCGGAGTCGTTGATCTCCACGTCCCCGATGAGCAGCAGCTTCCGGTCGCGGTCGTAGCGAATCGCGGACATGACGGGGCTCCGTGGGGTCGGTTCAACGGCCCGGACGGTGCCGTCACTTCTCCCTGTGCCACCACCCGATGCCGGCGCGTCCAAGGCGCCACACGTTCGCCTACCGGACCAGATTCGGTTCGCTATCCGAACGCCTCGTCGGGAAGCTGGTACTCGCGGACGTGGACCCCCTGGTACGTCTCCGACCGGGTGCCGAGCCGGTGGGCCGTCCAGGTCCGCACCGGCGTGCCATCTTCCCAGTCGGTCGAGTCGTCGCCCTGGCGCCAGTCGGTGACCCATTCGCGCGACCCGTACCGTTGCGCGGCGTCGATGAGCGAGTCAGCGAGCTCTTGGGCCGACTCCAACGAGAACCGGGCACCGACAATCTCGGCGTGTGCCTCGACGACGTACACGTTCCGCATCACAGGATCCTTCCGGTCAGCAGCGCGTCGAAGTCGTCCGGGGAGACGACCGGGACACCGAGGTCCGCGGCCTTCTTCGCCTTCGACGTGGTGGTCTCCGCGGTCACCAGGCACGAGGTGTTCTTCGACACCGAACCGGACGCCTTGCCGCCGGCAGCCTCGATCGCCTCCTGCGCGGTCGTGCGCGTGTAACCGGGCACCGACCCGGACACGACGACCGTCTTGCCCGTCAACGGCTTCACGACCCCGTCGTCGGCGGGATCCGCACCCATGTTGACCCCGTGCGCGGCGAGCCGGTCGATCACCGGACCGAGGGCGGCGAGCCCGTCCACGATGTGCCGGGCCTTCACCGGCCCCAGCTTCTCGATCGAGGCGACGTCTTCGACGGTCGCGGCCCGCAACGCATCCATCGTCGGGTACGCGGCAGCGAGCCAGCGGCCCACGGACCGGCCCGTCATGCGGATGCCCAGCCCGGTGACGACCCGGTTGAACGGTTGGGCCTTCGAGTCAGCCAAGGACAGCATGATCTTGCGGGCGTTCGCCGTGCCCAGTGTCCGGTCCCCGCCGGTCGAAGTGGTGCCGAGCAGTAGGCCCGCCCATTCGGTCTCGGTCAGGTCGTACAGGTCGGCGACGTTCTTCACCTGGCGCCCACCGGGGAACGTCGTTTCGGCCAACGCCACAGCGACCGTGTCCCCGAGACCTTCGATGTCGAGGCAGTCGCGCGACGCCCAGTAGGCGAGCCGGCCGGCGACGGAGCACTCGGGGGAGTGGCACCGCCACAGCAGCGACGTCTTGTCCCACGGCTTGTCGCACTTCGGGCACGTCTCCGGGGCGACCCAGGCGGGCACACCGTCGTTCTCGGTCGTGTCCAACGGTGCTTCGACACGCGGGATCACGTCGCCGCGGCGCATCACGACGACCTTCGACCCGACACCGATGCCTTGCTCCTCGACCCATGACGGGTTGTGCAAGCTCGCGTACGTGATCGTGGTGCCGCCGACGAACGTCGGGCTGATCCGGGCGCGCAGACTGATCCGTCCGGTACGCCCCACCGCGACCTCGACGTCTTCGATGACACTGGTGGCCTGCTCGGGCGGGAACTTGTACGCGACCGCCCACTTCGGGGTCCGTGACCCGACACCGAGACGGTCCCGGTCCTTGTCGGTGTCGGCCTTCACGACCGCGCCGTCGATGTCGAACCCGAACCGGGGGCGGGCCGCTTCCATCGCCTCGATCGCGCGCCGCACGAAGGCGCGTTGCCCTGACGAGACACACAGGACCCCGGCGGTGCGTGCCAGGTCGAGGGCCGTGACGAAACCGAGGTTGGACGCGAAACCCATGCGAGTGAAGTGCCGGTCCGGCACCTCGACACCGTGACCGAATATGTCGTACGCCGCGAACGACATCGGCATCGCGTTCTCGGGGCCGGTCTTGCGCAGGCACCCGGCGACCGCGTTGCGCGGGTTCGCGAACGCCTTGCCGCCACGTTCGGCCCGCAGGGTCTGAGCGGCCTCGAAGTCGGCCACCGTCATGAACACTTCGCCGCGTACCTCGCCGGAGAACCCGTCCGGCACGGTGGCGGGCAGGCCGTGGATGCCGCGCAGCACCTGGGCGGTGACGTTCTCCCCGGTGGTCCCGTCACCACGGGTCGCGGCCTGCACGAGCGAACCGTCCCGGTAGACGACGCTGATCGCGAGACCGTCGAGCTTCGGTTCGACGACAACGCCGTCGGCGCACAGCGCGGCCAACTCGGACGCACCGTTCAGACCGTCGTCACCGGGCGCGAACTTCGACAGCGACAGCATCGGGGTCTCATGGGTGACGTCCCCGCCGGAAGACGCCCCGCCGGCAACCTTCCCGAGCAGCGCGTCGCTCGCCTCGGACGCCCATTCGGGGTGCGCCGCGGATGCGTCCTGCACCGCGTCGAGAGCCAGGTCGTAGGCGTCGTCAGTCATCACGAGCGTGTCGGTGTCGTAGTACACCTTCGCGGCGTGGGTCAGGTCGGCGACCAGGTCGTCGAAGTCGGTGCGGGACGTGAGAACGGGAGGGGTGCTCATGTGTTCCTTGTGTGCGGGGCTGGGCCTGTCGTGCACCCTGGGCGGGGTGGTCGAACAGCGCCGATTCTGCCGGTCACCACCGACATCCGGGTTCGCTGCAACGGGCCCTCAGCCGAGCTTTGCGGCCAGGATGGCGTCCGCGACGGCGTACGACACGGAACCGTTCAGGTAGCCGCCCGAACGCACCAGCTTCTGGTCTCTGAGTGCCTGATGCACGACCCAGGCGAGCGCGTCACGGCGGGCTTCCTGGGCCACCTGCAGGTGCGTGTCCTTGTCGTGGTCGAAGCACGCGCAGTCGTGGGACCAGTCGGGAAACCGCACCAGCTGCTGGCACTTGGCGTGCACCCCAGCCTTGCAGGCGTCGCACGCGTACGAGTTCACCGACAACGGGAACCGTTCCAGGTCGTGCTGCGCCGGAGTCAGACGCCCATGGCTGATGCAGTAGTCCCGGGCCCACGGAGGGACGAACCCGGCTGCGTCCTCGAGCGTGTCGAACCGTTCGCCGTTCACACAGATGCACGGCCGGTGATTCCCGGCCTGCACGAGGCGGGCGGCACGGCCGGGGTCACGCACCGCCAGCGGCTCGCTCACCGGTGCGACCCACGTACGGGGGCGAGGGTGTTGTCGACGAACGCGATCGCCGCCTCGGTACCGAACGCCTCCATGAACACTCCACCGACCGGGAGACCGTGCGCCCACGACGGGGTGATCGAGACCCATTCGCCGCCCAACTCACGGAACGTGGTTCCCCATTGCTCGGAGTCGTCGGCGAACGCCCCGTGCTCGGTGTACGAGGCGGTGTCGAGGATGTACGAGGCGGTGACCATGCGGGTGCCTTCCTTCGAGGTCATCGGACGAGCCTTCCGGTGAGCGCCGCGAAGGACGCGACCGTGTGCCCGACGACGTAGCCGGCCAGGTAGGCGGGGGCGACAGTCAACGCCCGGCGGATGAAGGGAACGTGGTGTCTCACACACTCCTGGTGTGCGGGTCCGGCCAGTTCGTGCACCCGTTCAGGTCGAGCCGATGGCGTCCGGGTTGAAGATGAGCACCGATTCGATGTCCCACGAGTACAGGTTCTCCCCTTTGTCGTACCCGCCGGGGCCGTACCGGGTCGCCTCCATGCCGGCGCCGGTGACCCACATCGCGTCGTAGTGGCGGGCCAGCTCCTCGAAGTCGAGGTGCACTTCTTCGTTGTGTGCCACCCCGCCGTGGGCGTCCACGGCGGCCAACAGGTCCGGCATCGAGTCGACTTTCAGGACGCGGGCGTCAGGGCGCAACCCGACCGGGTGCGTCCTCTTTCCTCGGACCCAGTCACCGGAGTCGACGTCTGCACACCAGCGGGACCACGTGGTCGTGCCGTCGGCGTGCAACGGGGACAGCCAGGTGCCTCCGTCCGGTTTCGGTATTCCGGTGTGGTTGCGGACCGGGGTCACGACGTCCGGGTCGTAGGCGTCCGCACCGACGAACGCGACCGGAGGCAGGTCTGCCCCCGTGCACTCGTTGACCGGGTGCCTGGGAACGTCCCGGGGCGGGACCCGGTCAACGATCAGGCCCCGCAGGTACCGGAGCGTCTCATCCGTGGAACCAACGTCCAGGTCGGTGTCGCCTTCAGGCCGCTCCTGAACGCCGAACTGTCCGTTGCGTCGCCGGGCCGCAGCAGTGGCTGCCGTGTACACGTCAGTCCTCGGGCAGCTCGTCGTTGTAGTCGTTCAGCAGCCGGTCCTCCAGCGAGTCGATCGCGGGCGCGATGTGGTTCTCGTAGTCGCCCCACACCTCTTCGGCGGTCAGGTTCTTCGCGGTGAAGTCGGACAAGACCTCACGGTCGGCGAGGAGCTGGTAGACGGCGAACATGCTGGGCGCGCCGGCGTCTTCGCATTCGCGCCGCAGCTCGTCCATCGACGAAGGTCGCGGCGCCCGGTTGGAACCGGGCATGTACACGTTCGTGGGCGCGGTGGCCGGCGCCATCGCCGCGTAGTTCTGCGCAACCTTGTCGATGGCCCGGTTCAGGTACATGGAGTAGTGGGCTTCGATGTCGTCGTCGCTCGTCTGCGACCCGGCCAGGTAGTCCTCGGGGACGTTCCCCCGGTCCAAGATGACGTCGTAGGCGGTTGCCATCACCGCGTACCCGGCCTCTTCGGCCCGCTTCGAGGTGTAGGAGTACGGGTCGGACTGGATGTTCAACGCCTGGTTGACGTTTCCGGCGGTCACTCCGAACGTGGTGAGGTTGGACTCCCATTCGGCGGTGCCGGGCCGGTACAGGTCGACCGTGTCGCCGTCGTCGTCGGTGATCCGGATCGTCGCGTCGTCTTCGAGCGCGTACACGTAGGTGCGTCCGTCCTCGTCGTATGCCGGTTCGGTCTCCACCTCGATGCTCGCGACCGTGTGCGGGCAGTTCGTGCACCGGGAACCGGGCAGGCGGATCGGCCGGTCGCCGTTCCCACCGATGACGCCGCCCATCGGGGCGCCGCAGTCGGGGCAGTCGCCCATGTAGTCGACGAGAGCCGGCTCGTCCATGCCGGTGATGCCGGTCGGCTCAGCGAGACGCTGCGGCTGGTACTTGCCGTCCCGGCCGTGCAGGTGTCCGTTGCTGTCGTAGCCGCTCATGCCCCGGTGGTGTGCGGGGTGCCGGGGCCTTGCTCAGTACGGCCAGCCGTCCGGGAGCCAGTCGATCACCTCGATGACCTCGCAGTCGAGCCCTTCGGTGCCGCCTGCTCTGCGGAGCTCGTCGAGCGGGTCGCGGGAGCCGACGAAGTAGAGCCGGTCGTAGCCGTCGGTGCAGTGCAACCCGTCCTGTTGGCCGTCGTTGAGGACGTAGATCGTGTCGTTGCCTTCTTCGGCGAAGATCCGGTCCACGCCTGGGCCGACGAACACGATGTCGTCACCTGGGTCGCCGGTCACCTGGTCGTTGCCGGACCCGTCCACGATGATGTCGGTGCCGTCGCCTCCGTCGATCTGGTCGTCGCCGGCACCCACGTCGACCTCGTCGTCGCCGACCGCACCGGACACGTGGTCGTTGCCGTCTTCGCCGAACACGTGGTCGTTGCCGGGGCCGCCGAGGAGCCCGCCGGTCTGAGTGGCTCCGCGTCGAGCCGAGTCGTTGCCGGGGCCGCCGTAGATCCAGTCATCGTCAGGCCCGCCGTTGATCAGGTCGTCGCCTTCACCGCCGAACAACTGGTCGAAACCGGGCATCCCGTCGATGGTGTCTCGTCCGTCTTCGCCGTAGACGACGTCGTTGCCGGGGTGCATCAGGATGCGGTCGTCGCCGGGCCCGCCCCACGCCTGGTCGTTGTCGGCGTACCCGTTGATCAGGTCGTCGCCGGTACCGCCCAACAGCACGTCGTCGTTCTCGTTGCCGTCGAGCTGGTCGTTGCCGGGCCCGCCGTCGAGCCGGTCGTTTCCGCGGTGGCCGGCCAGGTTGTCGTTGCCGGCTTGCCCCAACAGGGTGTCGTTGCCATCGGCGCCGGTCGCCGTGTCGTTGCCGCCGCGGGCCTTGACGATGTCGTCGCCGGCACGGGCCGAGATCGTGTTGTCTTTGCGGTTGCCGTGCAGAACGTCATCACCGGCGGTAGCACGGTTGGCGGCGACCGCGGGCGCGGCAAGAGCGACGGTGGCTGTCAGGGCGGCGAGCAGGGCGGACGCACGGCGGCTTCTGGTGTTCGGCATGGCCCTTCTGTGCCACCACGGCTCGGCCGGGTGGACAGGTCAGGAGCGGAGGTCTTTGAGGTGCTACCGAACGGCGCCCCCGGACAGTGCAGTAAACGCGTTGGCGCACGGGCTGCACATCCAGAAGATGAGCGGCCGAACCCCGTTGGAGACGACGCTCTTCTCCGTCATGACGAGCACGAACTGGCCTTCGTGGGGCTTGTTCGGGCAGGCCGTGTTGGCGCACTGGTCGGGCACCTTCTTGACCTGCAGGTCGTTTCGCACACGGGAGCTCATGCCCGTCTTGTGTGCGGGCCGCCGCGCCTCGTGCACCCGGGACAGGCTCCGGCCTTATGCGAGGTCGAAGTAAGGCCCGGGCCGGGCGTCACGCGTACAGGCCGGCCCCGGGCTTCTTCGCCTTCTCGATCGCGGAGGCGAACAACCCGTTCAGGCTCTGCGCGGTCCCAGGTCCACCGACGATGCCGGTCACGTAAGCGTCGAGCGCGTCGACCTCCCATCGGGCGCACGGTCGGCGTGCGTCGTCCCGGATGACGCTCAGGTCGCCGTTCCGCATCCGGTAGAGCCGGAACTCGGTGTCACCGGCCAGGCCCTCGTCATGGACGGTCACCGTCATCTCGGGGCTGCCGAACTCGCCGTCAAGAGCGAACCCGCCGATCGTGATGCCACCACCGGACAAGGAACCACGGGCGCGGTCAGGCTGTGGTTCGACCCACGCGAGCCCGCGGTCGTCCCGGATCCGTCCCAGCCATTCGTCCAAAGCGGCGGACATGGCCCGAATCTCGCGTGCCTGCCCGACCACGGACCTCAACGCGTCGCCGGGCGCCTTCGGCCCGTCGTCTCCGGCGAACCGGTAGGAGTAGAACGCCGCGTCGGTGTCGTCGGAGCCGGCGTGAATCGAGTTGTCGAGCGTCTGGACGTCGTACGTGTGCCCGTCGGTCGGGTCCGTGTAGACGACGTGCCCGGGACCGCTGACCTCGATGACGCCGAGCGGGAACCCGTCGGCACGCAACGCGTCGACCAACGGCTCGGGCCCGCCCATGCCGGTGATGCCGACAGGCTCGTCGAGGAGCTGAGGCTGGTACTTGCCGTCCCGGCCGTGCAGGTGACCGTTGTTGTCGTAACCGCTCATGCCCTGGTGGTGTGCGGGAGGGCCCCGGACCGCTCAACCCGGCTCACTCGTCGTCTTCGTCGCCCCGGTTCTCGTACCAGTCCCGGAACGAAGCGTTCGTGTCCCCGTTGGCGACCCCGTACTGCCAGTCGACGAACGCGACCTTCTCGTCGTCGGTCTCCGGCCACGGAGACTTGCGAACCGCTGACGGGTCCGGGACCAGCCCCAACCTCTTCGCCTTGGTGCGGGCTCGCTGGTAGTCGCCGTCGATGGTGGACGCGATGTACACCGCTTTGCGGAGCCCGGTCGCCTCACGCAGCTCCGGGTACCGGTCCGCAATCAGGTACTTGGAGTCTTCGGTGACCGACAGTTCGGCGCCGATCTCCCTCCCCAGGCCAACGCCGACCGTGTAGGAACCGACCTCGTACTCGCCCGAACGATTCAACGTGAAGCTGAACGCACCCACGTTGTCCATGTCCGTCGTTCGCACGGACTGGGCGTCCAACAGGTCCGCAATACGTTCGACGCCGTACCAGTCCCCGTCGTCCCCGAACTCACCGATCTCGTCGAGTGTCCCGGCAGGGTCGTCCGGGTCACCGACCCCCGAGAACTCGTGGTTGTCCGGGTCGGTGAGGATGTCGAGGACCCGCTTCTCGTCCTCGGACAGCACAGGGCCGTCGCCCAACGCCTCCGCGATCTGCTCCGGGGTGGGGCGAGGCCGGGTCGTCAGGTCGTCGACGTCACCTTCACCCCTGTGCTGGGGCTCGAACTTGCCGTCGCTGCCGTGCAGGTTGCCGTGGGTGTCAAAGGTGCTCATGCCGTGACGGTGTGCGGGGCCGCCCCACAGCGTTCACGATCACGGCCCCGGTACACCTGCCGTCAACTGCAACCTGTGGTCTGCCCGCATCCGCGGCAGCAGAAGCACGACCCGGAGCGCTGCTGGAACGAGTTGGTCCCGCACGTCACACACTCCGGGGCGGCCTCCCGCTCAGCCGACGCACGTGCCGCCTGCAAGTCAGCGTCGATGGACACACTGACCGGCTGGGCCGGCACCACGACCTCGTGACCGACCTCATCCTGGTGGACCTCCTCGTCGTCGACCGGTGCGTACACACCACCGTTGTCGAGCGCCGCGGTCCGCTCCGACGTCGAGTAGATGCCGTAGACCGACCGGGTATCGAACGGGAGGTAGTCCAACGCGAGGCGACGGACCACGTAGTCCATGATCGACTGCCCCATCCGCACGTCCGGGTCGTCGGTCAGGCCGGCCGGCTCGAACCGCTGGTTGATGTACTTGGCCACGTACGTCTCCAACGGCACCCCGTACTGCAGACCGATCGAGACCGCCACCGAGAACGAGTCCATCATCCCGGCCAAGGTCGACCCCTGCTTCGACATCTTCAAGAAGATCTCACCGGGGCGTCCGTCCGCGTACTCGCCGACCGTCAGGTAGCCCTCCACTTCGGCGACCCGGAACGACGTCGTCTTCGACGTGCGGGTGCGCGGCAGCCGCTCACGGCGCGGCACCTCGACGATCTTCTCGACTACCTGCACCTCGGTCGCCTTCGCAGGCTCGTCGGTTTTCGCCGCGGCCTTGCTGTTCGACAGAGGCTGACCGACCTTGCAGTTGTCGCGGTACACCGCGGTGGCCTTCAAGCCCAGCTTCCACGACTGCATGTAGATGTCGGAGATCTCTTCGACGGTTGCGGACTCCGGCAGGTTCACCGTCTTCGAGATCGCGCCGGACAGGAACGGCTGGGTGGCCGCCATCATCAGGACGTGACCCATCGGGGCGATCTGACGCGGGTCGCCTGCGGCGCAGTCGAACACCGGGTAGTGGTCGGGGTTCAGGAACGGCGCGCCCACGACGTTCCCGTGCTCGCTGATGTAGTCGACGATGGCCGCGGACTCCGAGTCGCCGTACCCGAGCGCGACCAGCGCCGGGGCCACCTGGCCGTTGACGATGTCCATGGAGCCGCCTCCGACGAGCTTCTTGAACTTCTTCAACGAGAAGTCGGGTTCGATCCCGGTCGTGTCGCAGTCCATCATGAACCCGATGGTCCCGGTGGGGGCCAACACGGACGCTTGGGCGTTACGCCACCCGTTGACCTCACCGAGCCGGGTGCCTTCCGCCCACTCCTTGGTGCCGGCGAGCGCAATGGTGGCGGCCGCATGGAACGGGCCCACGACACCGGGGGAGACGAACGTGGCGCTGCCGTCCCCGGTCGTGGCGTTGAACAGTTCGTAGGACGCGGCCATGTGCTTGTTCATCACCCGCTTGTGCGCGTCGGCGTTGCGGGCGTAACCGGCGTACGGGCCCACCACACCAGCCAGCTCGGCTGAACGCCGGTACGCGACACCAGTCATCAGGTCGGTGATCGCGGCAGCCAGTGCCCGGCCCTCCCGCGAGTCGTAAGCCAGGCCGTTGCTCATCAGGAAGGCACCCAGGTTGGCGTACCCGATGCCGAGCTGACGGAACTCGCGGGTGTTCACCGCGATCGGCTCGGTCGGGAAGTCGCCGAACGCGATGGAGACCTCCATGGCGGTGATGACGGTCTCGACGGCGTGCACGAAACGCTGCACGTCGAACGTCCCGTCCTCGAGCCGGAACTTCATCAGGTTCAGAGACGCGAGATTGCACGCCGTGTTATCCAGAGATAGGTACTCCGAACATGGATTTGATGCCGTGATCCGGCCGGACTCGGGGTTGGTGTGCCAGTCGTTGATCGTGTCGTCGTACTGCATGCCAGGGTCGGCGCACGCCCACGTCGCCTCGCTGATCTTGCGGAACAGGGCTCGGGCGTCGACGGTCTCGATGACATCGCCGGTGCCGCGGGCACGCAACCCGAAGTCGCGACCTTCCTCCACGGCCTGCATGAACTCGTCGCTGACCCGCACGGAGTTGTTGGCGTTCTGGTACTGCACGGAGGTGATGTCCTTGCCGCCCAGGTCCA
>CALMKJ010000018.1 GCA_937867305.1 uncultured Ectothiorhodospiraceae bacterium
CTCCACGAGCTCGTTCGCGGCGTCGTCGCCCAGCGCAGCCGCTGGCCCTTGCGGGAGCGCATCGACGAGTGGCGTGCCCGCGTCGAGCGGTCCCTCGGCGAGCTCGTCCTGCCTCCGTTCACATTGCAGACGAGGCTCGTGGAGGTGCGTCCGAGCGCCGTGCGGGTGACCGACACCGCCACCGTCCTGGACGCCGTTCTGGCAGGGGAGGCCCGCCTCGGCCTGGAGTGAAGCCCCGGGGTCGGGTCTGCCGCCGCCGCGCGCAGGATAGACTATTCGCCGCTATCGCTCTCGCCCGAGGGGGAACCGGAATGCCCATCTACGAGTTCTACTGCGTCGACTGCCACACGGTGTTCAACTTCTTCTCCCGGCGCGTGAACACCGACCGGCGGCCGGCGTGTCCCCGCTGCGGGCGCGCCGAGCTGGAGCGGCGGATGTCGGTGTTCGCGATCTCCAGGGGCCGCAAGGACGACGGCAGCGGCGCCGACGACCTGCCGGACCTGGACGACGAGCGTCTGGAGAGGGCGATGGAGGGCATGGCCTCGGAGCTCGAGGGCGTCGACGAGGAAGACCCGAAGACCATGGGTCGCATGATGCGCCGGCTCTTCGACGCGGCCGGCATGAAGATGGGCGCGGGCATGGAAGAGGCCCTCCGGCGCATGGAGGCGGGGGAGGACCCCGAGCAGGTCGAGTCCGCCCTGGGCGACGTGCTGGAGTCCGAGGACCCGTTCGCGCCCAGGGTCAAAGGCGGACTCGCCGGGCTGCGCCGCCAGCTGCTGCCGCCCAGGGTGGACCCGACGCTCTACGACCTCTAGCCTCGGAGGTCCGGCGGGCCTCGGGATGCTCAGGCGGACCGCGACGCTCAGGCGGGCTCTCTCTCCTTGTCCCGCGCGACCATCGCATAGGCCGAGTGGTTGTGGATCGACTCGAAGTTCTCCGACTCGACCACGTATCCGGCGACCCGGTCGTCCGCATTCAGCCGGGCGGCCACGTCTCGAACCATGTCCTCGACGAACTTCGGGTTGTCGTACGCCCGCTCGGTAACGTACTTCTCGTCCGGCCGCTTCAGCAGGCCGTAGAGCTCGCAGGAGGCCTCCGATTCCACGATGTCGATGAGGTCTTCGATCCAGATGAACCCCCTCGATCGCACGTTGACCGTGACGTGGGAGCGCTGGTTGTGGGCCCCGTAGTCGGAGATCTCCTTCGAGCACGGGCAGAGGCTGGTCACCGGGACGACGACCTTGATGGACATGGTCGGCTTGTGGTCGTGGATCTCCCCGGAGAAGGTCACCTGATAGTCAATCAGGCTGCGCACCCCGCTCACCGGAGCATGCTTGGTGATGAAGTAGGGGAAAACCATGTCGATGTGTCCCGAGGCCGCCTCCAGGCGCTGGGTCATCTCACTCAACATCTGTTTGAACGACTCGACCGTGATCTCGTATTCGTGATTGTTGAGGATCTCCACGAAACGGGACATGTGGGTCCCCTTGAAGTCGTGAGGGAGATTCACGTACATGCTGAACACGGCGATCGTGTGCTGCTCGCCGCCGCTGCGGTCGCGTACCCGCACCGGGTGCCGGATCTCCTTGATGCCGACCTTGTCGATCGGGATCCGCCGGGTGTCGTGGCTGCTCTGCACGTCGGCGATTTCGAGCGCCTCTGCGGGCTCACTCATGGACCCAATCCTCGTGGTTGCGTCAGCACGCCTCGCAGCGCGCCTTTATAGTCGACAAATATACTAAGCTATTGTTCCTCAGGCGACTCCGGAAAGACCGCGAACGGCCTGGTGGCGATACTTCTCCACGGCTCGCTGAATCCCGTCGGCGTCGAGCCCGCAGGCCGCCAGGAGGTCCTCGCGCTCACCCTGTTCCACGAACCGGTCCGGAAGACCGAGATGGATGACCGGCGTGCCCAGCCCGAGCGCGGCGAGGCACTCGCTGACGCCGGAGCCGGCCCCGCCGGCGACCACGTTTTCCTCCACGGTCACCAGGAGCCGGTGGGTGTGAGCCAGCTGAGCCACGAGCTCTTCGTCCAACGGCTTGACGAACCGCATGTTGACCACCGTCGCGTCGAGCCGGGCCCCCGCTTCCAGCGCGGGAGCGACCATGGTGCCGAAGGCGAGGAGGGCGACCTCGCGCCCCCGGCGGCGAACCTCACCCTTTCCCAGTGGCAGGGCTCGCATCAACGGCTGGACGGTCACCCCGGGGCCGGCCCCGCGCGGGTAGCGGACCGCTGCCGGGCCGTCCATCCGGAATCCGGTGAAGAGGGCCTGCCGGCACTCGTTTTCGTCGGCGGGCGCCATGATGGTCAGGTTGGGGATGCAGCGCAGGAAGGAGAGGTCGAAGCTCCCCGCATGA
>CALMKJ010000019.1 GCA_937867305.1 uncultured Ectothiorhodospiraceae bacterium
CCTGGTCGAGGGCGCCCCGGGTGGCGGCGAGCAGGCGCAGCGCCAGCCCGTCGGTGCGCTGGGCCGCCTCGCGCAGCATCCGCCGGGGGTCGGGGAGCCGGCGGGCGAGCCACTCGAGGCGCTCGCGCTCCCGCCCCAACCGCCGCCCGACGGCCCCGGAGAGCCGCCCGGCCAGCCGGTCCAGGCGGTGGCGCCACTCCTCCCGGTCCGGGCTCACGGTCTCGGCAGCGGCCGAAGGGGTCGGCGCGCGCACGTCGGCCACGAAGTCCACGATGGTCACGTCGACCTCGTGCCCCACGCCCGTCACCACCGGGATGGGACAGGCCGCCACCGCGCGGGCCACGACCTCCTCGTTGAAGGGCTGCAGGTCCTCGAGCGAGCCGCCGCCCCGCGCCAGGATCAGGACGTCGCACTCGGCCCGCTCGCCCGCGAGGCGCAGGGCCTCGGCGATGGCAGGGGCCGCGTCCGGCCCCTGCACCGGCACCGGGTAGACGAGCACGGGGAGCGAGGGAAAGCGTCGGCCGAGGACGTTGAGGATGTCGTGGATGGCCGCGCCCGTCGGGGAGGTCACCACCCCGACCCGGCGCGGGAACGCCGGAAGTGGCCGTTTGCGCGCCGGGTCGAACAGCCCCTCGGCGAGGAGCTTCTGCTGCAGGAGCTCGAAGGCCCGGCGCAGGTCCCCGGCCCCGTAGTCCTCGAGGAGCTCGACGAGGAGCTGGAAGTCCCCGCGCGCCGTGTACAGGCTCGGGTGCGCCCGCACCAGCACCTTCTGGCCGTCGCGCGGCGGCGTGCGCAGCAGCCGGCTCGCGTTCTTGAACAGGACGCAGCGGACCTGGCTCGAGGCGTCCTTCAGGGTGAAGTAGAGGTGGCCCGAGGGGGGGCGCGCGAGGTTCGAGACCTCCCCCTCGACCCAGAGGAAGGGGAAGGTGAGCTCCAGCAGGTCGCGCGCCTCCTGGTTGAGCCGGGTGACCGTGTAGACGTCCCGCTCGGCACGGAGGCTCGGAGGCACAGAGTGGGTCAGGTCTGCAGGAGGCATTCCTCTGCGTCTCCGTGTCTCTGGGCTGGCCTTTCGACGCCCGGCGTGTCGATGCCCGGCGTGGCCCGCCGACCCTAGCCGGTTTACCGCCCCCCGGTCAAACCCTATACTCGCCGGCTTATCTCGACCCCCCCCGGGGTCCGACTTTCCGAGGTGTCCATCCCATGCGGCTCGCCAAGGAAGCCCTCACCTTCGACGACGTCCTCCTGGTCCCGGCCCACTCGACGGTCCTCCCGAGCGAGACGAGCCTGCAGACCCGGCTCACCCGGGGCATCGCGCTGAACGTCCCCCTCCTCGCGGCGGCGATGGACACCGTCACCGAGGGCCGCCTGGCGATCACCATGGCGCAGGAGGGCGGCCTCGGCATCATCCACAAGAACATGACCGCCGAGGAGCAGGCACGCCAGGTCCGGCAGGTCAAGCGCTTCGAGAGCGGCGTCATCAAGGACCCGATCACGGTCACCCCGGACACCAGCGTGCGCCAGGTGATGGAGATCACCCGCGCCCACAACATCTCGGGCGTGCCGGTGGTGGACGGCGACAACCTGGTCGGCATCGTGACCAGCCGCGACCTGCGCTTCGAGACCCGCTACGACCAGCCGGTCAGCGCCATCATGACCCCGAAGGAGCGCCTGGTGACCGTGCGCGAGGGCGCCGACCGGGAGGAGATCGTGGGCCTGCTGCACAAGCACCGCATCGAAAAGGTGCTGGTGGTGAACGGCGGCTTCCAGCTCCGGGGCCTCATCACCGTGCGCGACATCCAGAAGGCCACCGAATTCCCGTGGGCCTGCAAGGACGCCCTCGGGCGCCTGCGGGTCGGCGCCGCCGTCGGAACCGGCGCGGGCACCGACGAGCGGGTCGCGGCGCTGGTGGAGGCCGAGGTGGACGTGGTGGTCGTCGACACCGCCCACGGCCACTCCCAGAACGTGCTGAACCGGGTGCGGTGGGTGAAGCAGAACTTCCCCCACGTGCAGGTCATCGGCGGCAACATCGCCACCGCAGAGGCCGCCCGCGCGCTCGTCGACGCGGGGGCCGACGCCGTCAAGGTGGGGATCGGGCCGGGGTCCATCTGCACCACGCGCATCGTGGCCGGCGTCGGTGTGCCCCAGGTGACCGCCGTCGCCGACGTGGCCGAGGCGCTCTGGGACACCGACGTCCCGCTCATCGCCGACGGGGGCATCCGCTACTCGGGCGACATCGCCAAGGCGATTGCCGCCGGGGCCCACTCGGTGATGATCGGCGGGCTCTTCGCGGGCACCGAGGAATCGCCCGGCGAGGTGGAGCTCTACCAGGGCCGTTCCTACAAGTCCTACCGCGGCATGGGCTCGCTCGGCGCCATGGCCCAGCGCGAGGGCTCGAGCGACCGGTACTTCCAGGACGCCACCGCCGACCGCGAGAAGCTCGTGCCCGAGGGCATCGAGGGCCGCGTCCCGTACAAGGGGCCGCTCGCCGCGATCATCCACCAGCTCCTCGGCGGGGTGCGCGCCAGCATGGGCTACACGGGCTGCGCCAGCATCGAGGAGATGCGCCGCAAGCCCCACTTCGTGCGGCTCACCGCCGCCGGCATGCGCGAGAGCCACGTCCACGACGTGACCATCACCAAGGAAGCCCCGAACTACCGGTTGGACTGAGATGACCGACATCCATGCCGACCGGATCCTGATCCTGGATTTCGGTTCCCAGTACACCCAGCTCATCGCGCGCCGCGTGCGCGAGGCGGGGGTGTACTGCGAGATCCACCCGTACTCCCTTCCCGCCGAGGCCATCCGGGCGTTCCGGCCGCGGGGCATCATCCTCTCCGGCGGCCCCGAGTCGGTCACCGAGTC
>CALMKJ010000020.1 GCA_937867305.1 uncultured Ectothiorhodospiraceae bacterium
GCCTTCAGGTAGCGCGGCAGGTGCTCGAGCCAGCGCTCGGGGGTGTCGCGCACGAACCCCCGATACAGCAGGTGCCGCAATTGCTGGCGGACGTCCTCGCACCCCGGCCTCAGGGAGGGTGACGCGAGCGCTTGGAGCCGGCCCACTGCTTCCCGGTACAGCCTGAGCGTCTCCCCGACCTGCTCCACGACCCGGGTGGCCACCTCGTGCATCCGCGCCCGTCCCGCCTCCCTGCGCGTGCGATAGGCGCTCTCCGAGCGCACGCCCGCGTCGGGCAGGAAGCAGCGCTCCACGACCACGCGCAGGACGTGGCCCCGGAGCTCGGCACAGGGCCAACCTTCCTCCTCGCCCGGACCCGGGCGCGTGCCCCAGGGAGACGGTGCCAGGGTGCCGTACGCGAGGCAGAGGGTATCCATGCCCGGCAGGCGGCGCTCCAAGGCTCGGAGCTGTGGTGCCAGGTCCAGCAGGAAGAGGCGCAGGAGCCCCTCCCGGTGGGCCGCCCGGGCCTCGGTCGGCGAGCCGAAGACCCGGACCGAAACGCTCGTCGCCCCGTCCCACAGCGCCGGGTAGCCGACGACCGGTACGCCCCCGAGGACGGCCTCCACTCGCTCCTGCAGGTCCCCGAACACCCAGTGCCGCCCCGCCTCGCGCGGGAGACCCGGCCACTGGGCCGCGTCCAGGCCGGAGAGCACGGCCTCGGCAAGCTCCGCCTGCAGGAGCTCCAGGTCCCGGCCCGACGCCAGCACCTCGCCCCTGGTGTCCAGCACCTCGAAGCGCATCCGCAGGTGCGCGGGCACCTCGACCTGGGACCAGGCACCGGGCGGCACGGGCACCCCGGTCATGCGCAGCAACTCCCGTCCGAGGGCCTCGTACAGGGAGCCCCGGGGCGGACCCAGGGCTTCGGCGCAGGCGCGGGCGAAGTCGGGGGCGGGAACGTAGTGCCGGCGCGCCGGGCGTGGCAACGCCCGGATGAGTGCCGTCAGCTTCTCCTGCAGGAGACCTGGCACCAGCCAGTCGAAGCGCGCCGGGTCGAGCGCGGGCAGCAGCACCAGCGGCACCCTCGCGGTCACCCCGTCTGCCTCGTGGCCTGGCTCGAACCGGTAGGTCAGGGGGACGACCCCGCCGGCTGCCTCGAGGCGATCGGGGAAGCGCTCCGGTCCCACCCCCTCTGCCCCATGACGCATCAACTCCGCGCGCGTCAGGAACAGCCGCTCGGGGTCCTCCCGTTCGGCACCCCGGCGCCAGACCTCGAGCTGCCCCTCGCTGGCCACCTCGGCCGGGACGCGCTGGTCGTAGAAGGCGAAGACGACCTCGTCGTCGACCAGGATGTCCCGTCTCCGCGCCCGGTCCTCCATGCCAGCGACCTCGGCGACGAGCCCTCGATTGTGGGCGAGGAAGGGCGCCGGTGGCCGGTAGTGCCCCTCCACGAGGGCCGAGCGCAGGAAGACCTCCCGCGCACCCTTGGGGTCGACCCGCCGGTAATGTAACGCCCGGCGCGTCACCAGGGGCAGTCCGTAGAGGGTCACGTCCTCGAATGCGAGCACCTCGCCCTGGTCGGCCTCCCAGTGTGGGTCCGAGACGTGCCTCCGGAGCAGGTGCTCCGGGGCGAGCGGCTCGACCCAGGCCGGGTCGATGGCTGCGACGGTGCGGGCGAACAGGCGGGAGGTCTCGACCAGCTCCGCCGCGGCGACCCACTTCGGACCCTTTCCCGCCAGGCCCGAGGACGGGTGCAGGTGAAAGACCGTGCCCCGCGCCCCGCGGTAGCTCCCGTCCTCGCGCCGGACCCCGATCTGCCCGAGGAGCCCGGAGAGCAACGCCCGGTGGATGGCCGCAGGCTCGGCCGGGGTCGAGCTCGTGCGCAGCCCCATGTCGTGCAACAGGGCGAGGACCTGCTGGTGGGTGTCGTGCCACTCCCGCATGCGCACGTAGGAGAGGAAACGGTCGCGGCAGAGCTGGCGGAGTTTCGCCCGGGAGAGATGGCGAGCCTGCTCGTGGTAGAAATCCCACAGCCGGAGCAGGCCGAGGAAGTCCGACCCGCTCACGTGAAATTCGCGGTGGGAGGCGTCGGCCGCCGCCCGCGCGGCCAGGGGGCGCTCGCGCGGGTCCTGGACCTCCAGGGCGCTGACGATGACCAGCACCTCCGCGAGGCAGCCCAGATCCCGCGCGGCCAACAGCATCCGGCCGAGCCTCGGGTCTACGGGAAGCCTCGCGAGGTCGCGCCCGAGCGGGGTCAGGCGACGCTCCCGGTCGACCGCCCCGATCTCGGCCAGTAACCGATACCCGTCGTTCACGTAACGCGGGTCCGGCGGGTCCACGAACGGGAACCGGTCCGCCGCCCCGAGGCCAAGGGCCTCCATCCGCAGGATGACGGCCGCCAGGCTCGTGCGCAGGATCTCGGGGTCGGTAAAGGCGGGCCGAAGGGCGAAGTCGGCCTCGTCGTAGAGGCGCACACACACCCCGGGGCCCAACCGCCCGCAACGGCCCTTGCGCTGGTCTGCGGCGGCCCGGGAGACGCGCTCCACAGGCAGGCGCTGCACCTTCGTGCGGTGGCTGTAGCGACTCACCCGCGCGAGTCCCGTGTCCACCACGTAGCGGATCCCGGGGACGGTGAGCGAGGTCTCCGCCACGTTCGTGGCAAGCACCAGCCGGCGCGCACCGGCCGGCCGGAACACCCGTTCCTGCTCCGCCGCACCGAGCCGGGCGTAGAGCGGCAGGATCTCGGTGGCGGGCGGGTGGTGCTTGCGCAGGGCCTCGCTGGTTTCCCGGATCTCCCGCTCCCCGGGCAGGAACACGAGCACGTCCCCGGGCCCTTCCCGGGTCACCTCGTCGACTCCGCTCAGGATCGCCCCCACGAGGCCCTGGTCGCGCTCGTCGTCGTCCTCGCCGGAGACGGGCCGGTAACGGACCTCGACCGGGTAGGTGCGCCCCGGGACCTCGATGACGGGAGCTCCCCCGAAGTGGCGCGAGAACCTCTCCGGGTCGATGGTGGCGGACGTGACAATGACCTTCAGGTCGGGGCGCCGCGGGAGCAGGCGGCGCAGGTAGCCCAGCAGGAAGTCGACGTTCAGGCTGCGCTCGTGGGCCTCGTCCACGATCAGGGTGTCGTAGGCCAGCAACTGGCGGTCGGACTGCAGCTCGGCCAGCAGGATACCGTCCGTCATCAGCTTGACTGCGGTCTCCGGTCGGGTCCGGTCACTGAAACGCACCTTGTGCCCCACGAGGCTCGGGCCCTGGGGGCCGAGCTCCTGCGCGATCCGGGCAGAGACCGTCCGGGCGGCGATGCGCCGGGGCTGGGTGTGCCCGATGACGCCCGTGACGCCGCGCCCCAGGGCGAGGCAGAGCTTGGGCAGCTGGGTGGTCTTTCCCGACCCTGTCTCGCCACACACGACCGTCACGGGGTGGGCGCTGATCGCCTCGGCGATCGCGTCGAGGGAGGCCGTGATGGGAAGCACGGCCGGAAATTCGATGACCGGCACCCGGGCGCGCCGCTCCGCCGCCCGCGCGCGCGAGGCCTCGACCTGCGCCGCGGTCCGCTCCAACTCTTCTCCGGGAGGTTCCCCCGAGAGCACCCGCCTGCGCAGCGCGAGCAGCGCGTGGCGCAACCGCTCGCGGTCTCTCCCCATGCAGCCGGGGAGCTCCCGCAGCAACGCCTCCACGGCGCCGCGCGCCCTCCCCTCCCGCGTAAGGTTCCGCTGCCGCTCGCCGATATTCACAGCCGACACCCGCGCGTTTCCGGTCCGTTGCAGACACGGCCGACGCGCCCCGAGTCGCGCCATCGACCTGCCCCACCGGGGGCAGCGGGGGCGACGGTCCGGTCGCCCCCACCCCGATGCCCAGGGAGGCAGGATGACGGAAGCCCAGTGCTCATCTCAAGCCGCCACGGCGGAGCCCGCGGACGCGTCCGATTCCATCGAGAAGGCCGCGGAGCGTCTGCGTTTGGTCCTGCCGCTCCTGGCTCGCTACGGGTTGCCCGCAGACCCCATCCACTACGGCATCCTCTACCACTACGTCGCCGGGCGCGGCGAGGCGCTGGCCAGCGAGCTGGAGCCCGTCGTCGGCGGCGAGCGTACCCTCACGCCGGAGCTTTCGCGGCAGCTCTTCGCCCGCTACGTCTGTGAATGCGACCTCACCGTGCTGGACCCGATCCGGCAGAACCTGCAGCAGGTGCTCGCCGACACGGCCCACCAGATGCGGGAGAGCGGCGGGGAGACCGCGCGCCTGCGCAGTTCCCTGGCAAATCAGGCCGAGGCCCTCTCGGGCCCGGTGGACGCACAGGCGCTGCCGCGCCTTCTGGGTGAGCTGATTGGCACGACCGTCTCGCTCGGCAAGGCGAGCGAGACGTTGGAGTCGCGACTCACGAGCGCCGCCGGACAGGTCAACGCGCTGAGCGAGGAACTGGACCGCCTGCGGCGCGAGTCCGCGACCGACGCGTTGACGCGGGTCATGAACCGGCGTGCCTTCGAGCGTGCGCTCGCGCAGGCCATCGAGCAGGCCCGAGGAAGCCCGCTCTGCCTCGTCATGGTGGACATCGACCACTTCAAACGGGTCAACGACACCTTCGGGCACGTGGTGGGAGACAAGGTGTTGCGGGTGATTGCGGAACTGCTGGGCAAGGGCGTGAAGGGCCGCGACACCGTGGCCCGCTACGGGGGCGAGGAGTTCGTCCTGGTCCTCCCGGACACCCCCCTCGAGGGGGCCCGCGCCGTGGCCGAGGCAGTGCGCAGGACCATCGAGCGCAGTCGGCTGAAACGCACCGACACCGGCGAGCCCATCGGGGTCGTCACGGTCTCCCTCGGTGTGGGCCGATACCGGGACGGGGAATCGGCGGAGGAATTCGTCCACCGTTGCGACGTGGCGCTCTACCAGGCCAAGCGCAGCGGCCGCAACCGCGTCGCGCTCGCACCCTAGGGCGACAGGACGTCGGACGCCCCGCCGCCCCCTCCCTCAGTGCTTGCCCGAGAGCTTCGCCTCCATATCCAGGACGGTACGGGTCATCGCCAGCACGCTGTCCGGGTTGAGGCTCATGGACTCGATGCCCTGCTCCACCAGCCAGGCCGTGATCTCCGGGAAGTCCGAAGGCGCCTGGCCGCAGATCCCCACGTACTTGCCGTGCCGCCGGCAGGCCTCGATCGCGAGCTGCATCATCCGCAGCACCGCGGGGTTGCGCTCGTCGTAGCCGGTCAGCAGGCCCGAGTCCCGGTCGATGCCGAGGGTCAGCTGGGTCAGGTCGTTCGACCCGATCGAGAAACCGTCGAAGTGCTCGAGAAACTCGTCCGCGAGCATCACGTTGGCCGGGATCTCGCACATCAGGTTC
>CALMKJ010000021.1 GCA_937867305.1 uncultured Ectothiorhodospiraceae bacterium
ATGTCTGCGTGGCGGAGGTGGGGCTGTACTGAGCGAACGGCGGGGGTGCATCCCCCCTACGGCGGGGTTGAAGGAGGCAAAGGTCGACATGCGAGCCCGCGTCACGGTCTGCAACTGTCGACAGTGGTGGATGTTGGCGTGCCTGCTGCCGTTGCTGGCAATGGGGGGCTGCGCCTCGTTCCCCACTCAGCGAGAGGCCACCTACCCGGCTGCGTACGCCGTCGGCGTCGACCGCGCCACCCGTCTCGCCGTCCGCGCCATGCAGGAGCTTGGGTTCCAGGTGTTCAACCAGAACGAAGCCGCGGGCTACGTCCATGGACACAAGATCGACAAGGACATCATGGGCTTCGCCGAGACCTTCAACCTTGAGGCCAACTTCTTCCGCGATGCCGGAGGCGGCCTGCGCCTGCAGGCAGTGAGCACGGCAGGGCGGGAGGTGGCGGTGTCCACCTATCCGAGCGAGGCGGTCGACCAGTTCATGCAGGTGTTCGAGCGCATCCTCCGGGAGGAGGCGAGTCGGCCGCTCGCGCTTGCGCCGCCGGGGACCCCGCCCAACGGCGCTCGGCGCGCCGATCGAGACGCGGGTACCGGCCGCTTCTCGGACGCGGCGGACGCGTATCGTCGAGCGTTGGCGTCGGGGCCGCCCCAGGCCAGCGTGTATCACGGCCTGGGCTGGAACTACCACAAGCTGGGACGCTACCTGGAAGCGGACGAGGCCTTCCGTCAGGCGCTGGCGCTCGAGCCGGACAATGCCAACACGCTCCTCACCATGGGGAGCACGCAGATGCAGCTCGGACGCAGGGATGCGGCGGTGGAGTACTGGCAACGAGCCTCCGCGCTGGACCCGAGCGGCGAGGTCGGGAACATCGCCCGCACCAACCTGGCCAAGGCCGCCTACGGGGCCAAGCTCAAGGGCCACGGTCCGGTAGCGGCCGGGCGCAGCGACGGGCGCAAGGCGGTGATCGCGGTGGGGGACGTTCAGGTGAAGGCCGCTGGTGCGACGGCGGCGATCGGCGATGGCCTGCGCGAGATGCTGCACACCGCTCTGCATGGAAGCGGCTATTTCATTGTGGTGGAGCGCATGGACCTCGCGGGCATCGCCGCCGAGCAGGCCCTGTCACGATCGACTCAGGCCCGGCTCGACGGGGGATTGCCGGAGGGGCGCATGGATGTGGCCGAGGTCATGGTCTACGCAGCGGTGACGGAGTTCGAGCCCGAAGCCAAGGGAGCGAGCTGGGTCAACTTCATGCCCGGGGTGCCCCTCGCCGTCAGTCAACAGTACAACGAGGCGCACATGGCACTCGACGTGCGCGTGGTCGACGTCGCCTCGGGCCGTGTGCTGGCAACGCAGCGCGTGCCGGGTCTGGCGATCGCAACCCAGGGGTCCGTGTCCGTGCTCGTGTCCGGCGCAGTCGGGGGGATGCCGGTCGGTCTCAACGCGTACCGGAACACCCCCATGGAGGTCGCCATCCGCGACTGCATCCAGAAGTCGGTGATGTACGTGGCCGGCAACATTCCCGAGGTTTATTTCCGCCATCAGTAAGGCCGCGGCGGATTGCCCCGTACCATAGGGAGGCGGTCGTTCCGGCCGCACGAGTACCGGTCGCCGCTTTGACCGCAGCGTGGCAGTCTGCTTAGCTTTTCTTGACGGGTCTCTCGCCGCTCCGCGCGGCTGAGAGTCCGATCTTCGTTAGCATAGGAGCGACTGCGCCGATGCCTACCCCTGGGGACATGGGGGGTCGCGCGCCGACTCAGATCGGGGGCGACATGCCGCCGGCAGGTGGGGTACGGGTCAAGCACGGGCGCTCGCTCGCGAGCGTCACGCTCATGCTGTTGCTGTCTCTGACCGCCGTGCAGTCGGTAGCACTGAACGCCAGCTCGCCGGCGTGGGACTGGCCCCTGCGAGGTGTTTCCCTACCGGTCCGTCCCATGGTGGAACCGGCGAGCGGGAATCTTCGGTTCGATTCGATCGACGTCGCCATCCCTGGTAAGGGTTTCGCCCTGGAGATCCAGCGCGTTTACAACAGCCGTTCTGGCCACCGTGGCGTGTTCGGCCACGGCTGGTCGTCCAACCTCGATGTTCAAGCGCGGAACTCGGGGAAGAAGACGGTCGAAGTCGTCGAGGCCGACGGGTCCGTGATCCGCTACTACGCCTCGGCTCAGAAGGGGAAGCAGGGCGACCCGACATTCACGAGCGCCGCTTTCCCGCAGGCGACGCTAGTCCGCCTCTCGGCAGGTGGCTACGAGCGACGCACGGGCAGCGTACTGGTGGAGACATTCGGGCGCGACGGCTATCTGCGTGAGGTCAGGGACGCCTACGGCAACGTGCTGACGATCGTCCGCACGGCTGGCCGTCTGGAGGCTGTTCGCAACAACTCGGGCCGCGCGCTCGCTATCCAGACCGACGCCGAGGGGCGCGTGACCGCCGTCTCGGACCCCCTCGGACGCACCTGGACGTATGGCTACGACGCCGCGGGCGACCTCGTCCTCTCCTCTGCGCCTGGAAGGGGCAAGACGCTCCTTACCTATGACCGTCTCCACAATCTCGAGCGCATCGTGTACCCCGACGGCGCCCGCCAGGAGTTCGGATACGACCCAGTGCGGGACGTCGTGCTGACGGCCCATGGCCCCGGGGACGATTTGAGCCGCTTCGAGTATCGCCTGACGGACGGCGCGGGCGGCGAGGTCACCGTCTTCGACGGGTCGGGGAACCGGACCCGGCACGTCCGATCGTCGTTGCCCTCCGGGTCCGAGCTGACTCTGACCGACGCTCAGGGCGGGTCCCGGCGCAAGTTGTTCGACGTTTTCGGGAACCTCTTGGAGTCCGTCGACGAGAAGGGCAACCGGACTCGCTTCCGATACGACGAGTGCCACCGGCTCACCGCCCGCGCCGACCCCGAGGGCAACACGTGGCGCTACGAATACTCGGACCGGGACTGCAGCTGCCGGACTGTGACCGCCGAAACCAGGCCCGACGGTACCCGACAGGAGTACCGACGCGACGCTCGGGGAGCGCTCGTCGGACAAACCGACGCCTCGGCGATCGACAGCGAGGTGAGCTACGAGGAGTTCGGTCTACCCGCCCAGGTGCGGAACGAGATCGAGGGCACGGTGACCTATCGCTACAACCGCGAAGGAGACCTCGTGGGACTCAGCGTGGAGGGCGGCACGGAGGTCCAGTTCGAACGCGACGTAGTCGGCCGTTTGACCGGGGTCACGGTTCCAGGCGCAGACAGGGTTCGGTTCACGTACGACGACGCCGACCAGCTTACGCGGACCGCGGTCGGGGACCGCGTGCGGACCTACCAGTTCGATCCCCTTGGCCGCCTCGTCTCGGCGGTGGGTGACCTCGGGACGGTCCGGGCCCGTTACGGTGCCGACGGGCGAATTCTCGAACGGACGGTGGACGGCGGCCCCACGATGCGGTTCTCGTATAACGCCTTGGGTCTCCTGACCTCGGTCGCGGCAGAAGGCGCAGGTGGGGTCGAGCTGGGCTACGACAGCCTGGGACGGGTGCTGTCGGTCCGAGGCGGATATGGCTCGGGTGAGCGGTTGGAGTACGACGTGGCGGGAAACCTGGTACGCAGAACGGATCCCTTCGGTCGCGTCGAGGAATTCCGCTACGACCGCGCCGGCCACTCGGCGGGATACACCGACCCCGGCGGTCACCAGCTGACCCTGCGCTCCGACTGGTCGGGCCGCGTGCTCTGGAGGGAGGACGAGACGGGATACCGGGCAGGCCGCGAATACGACCCGGACGGTCGCCTCACGGCGCTGTACGACAACGCCGGCCGTGCAAGGCGCGTCGTGGTCGACCGGGCAGGCCGGCCGGTCCTGACCATCGACGGCAACGGCAATCTGAGCGAAGGGTACTACGACCCGCGGGGAAGGCTGCTGGAGGTCCGTTACGGCGACCGGTCGGTTCAAGTTCACTATGACCCGGATGGCCGGCGGGTACACATCGATGACCCGGTATGCCCCATCATCTTCCGCCACGACCATGAGGGCAGGCTCGCCGAAGAGAGCTATCCCGTTTCAGGTGCTGTCCTGCACCGGGAGTACGACGCCTTCGGGCGCGTGGTGCGGCTGAGCGGTACAGGGGGGTACGAGGCCCGCTTCACCTACGAGGGGGACGGGCCGCCGGTAGTCATCTCCGGCCTCGGTGGGGCGGAAGCGCGGTTGTCCTACGACGCCGGGGCCCGCCTGAGGGAGGCTCATCTTGGAAAGGTGCTGGTTGTCCGCCATGGGTACGACGAGGCCGGCCGGCCGACGCGTATCGAGTATGCGAGACCCGATGGCTCGGTGCTCTACCGGTTCGAGGCCCGCTACGGTTCGGACGGTAAGGTGGCCGGTCTGCAGGAGGGCGACGCGGAGACTACGCTGACCCACGACGCAGCGGGAAGGCTCCTGCGCGCAGTGGGGCCAGGGTCGGCAGCGGCCAGCTTCGCGTACGACGCCGCGGGCAACCGGACTCGCGAGACGAGCATTGACGAGACGGGCGGCCGTCGCGTTTCGACCTACCGCTATGGGCCAGGACACCGTATTGCGTCTGTGCGGACAGAGCGTTCCGGAGCGGACACGGAAGGGTCGCGTGTCGACGAGGCGAGCTTCGCCTTTGACGCGGAGGGCAATCTGATCTCCCGCCGCGCCGCGGCGGGAGAGACCCGCTATCACTACGGGGCGCGGAACGCCCTGCAGCAGGTCGACCTCGCCGACGGGAGCCGGTTGCAATACCGCTACGACCTTTTCGGCCGGCGGACCGGGCGCTCGCAGGGGGTGGACGAGCAGTTCATGTATTACGCCGGCCGCGACCTCATCCAGGTGCTGGACGCCGACAACCGGCCGCTGCTGCAGGCGGTGTACGGGCCGAGTGCTGAAGCACCGCTGTTCTACCGGGAGGGCAAGCGGACGCTCTTTCCAGTGCGCAACCTTCAGGGCACTGTGGTCGCCGTTGTCGGTGACGATGGTACCGTGGTCGAGGAGGTTCGTCCCACGCTGTTCGGTGTGATGACGGGCCGCCCAGGCACGCAGCCGCTGCGCTTCGGTCTGCACGGACGCCCCTACGACGCCACCACCGGGCTGTACGATTTCGGCGCGCGCGACTACGACCCGCGCCTCGGACGGTTCCTGCAGCCGGACCCGGTCGAGCCGGAGCGCCACCTGAACCTCTACGTATTCGCGGGAAACGACCCGGTGAACCTGCGTGACCCCGACGGCCGCTCGGCGCAGGACGTGGCGAGGCAACGGTCCGACGCGGCGCGCGAGGCCCTCGCCAACACCGAGGCCTACATTCGAAAGCTCAAGGCCTGGCGCGACAGTGCAAACGCGGCGGAGCGGGCGCAGTTCGCCGAGGCCGGCGGGCAGAAGGAGCTGAACCGTGCGGTCGCCGCGTGGGGGGAGCGAAAGAACGAACTGCTGGCGGCAAGGGCGGCTTCGCCGGCTCCGGTCACTTCGAGCGATGGCTGGAAGTTTACGGGCAGCGTGGCGGTCAACACCGGTGTGCGGACGTTCTCCCTGGACGTGGAGCCAAGCCTCACCGCCTGGCCCCGGACCACGGTCAACTGGCGGGACTCGTATCAGGTGCCTTCGGCAGAGCTGACCGGGTCCGTGCGATGGAGAGGAGAAGGCCGCACGGAGGTGGGCTGGAGCTTCGACATCGGAACAGTGGCCGTGACGGGCGTGACCGACCCCCACCGGGACACGCTCATCGGCCTGGACCTGTCGCTGAGCACACAGCCGCCGGGTTTTCCGAACGTGCCTGTCAACGTCGATCGCGGCGCGACCCACGAAGTCGGGCAGGTGACGGTCCGGGGCGCGACGACGACGGCGCGTGACCTGTATCGGACCGTGCAGCGCGTCTACACGCTGGACGACGCGCTGTCGAGGATCCAGCAAAATGCCCGTCAGTGCAGACCGCGGGGAGGGAGGCGGTGAAGCCTCGATCCAGGTCTCGCGCGGGCAACCTGCTCCTCCTCCTGAGCCTGGGCTTGGCCGCTGGCACCGGGGCCGTCACGGAGGACGATTGGGAGTGGTGCCCCGATCCCCCGGCCCAGACCCCGGAGGAGACGGTGGTGGGCGGGGTGACGGTGTCGGCCTCCGGCCCAAACCATTCCTGGATGCCTGGCCCACCCGTTGTCGCAGAGCCGCCTGCCTGTCGTGCAGGCCTGGTGCTGGACAATGCCGGTGTCTGTGTGTGCCGGCCGGGACACGAGCAGACTCCCGAAGGTTGTCGCCCGCTTTGCGGGGTCGACCAACTCCGGGATGGGGCCCGCTGCGTGGCCGTTGCGGGGGGTGTCGGCGGCGTGGTGCCCTCCGCGTTCCCTTCGCCCCCTTTAAGCCAAGCCAGTCAACTCGGCGCCCAGGGCCAGCAGCCGGGGCCGGCGGACGAGAAGTGGTACGCGCTCTGCCAGAAGCAGGGTCTTCAGGTCGTCTACGGCAAGAGCACCGACCCCACCCGTTACCAAGTGATGCAGGGCCCGTTCCCGGGGCCGCGCAACGCCGAGTTCTGGATCCGGCAGAACTGCCCGAGCTGGAAGTGCACGGCGGCGGGGGCCTGCGCGGCGGCAGGCGAGGTCCGCGGCGGCGGCAATTGGGCGGCGGTCTGTAGCCGCTCGCACGGCGGCGCGGCGGTGACCCAGCACCCGAACGTGACCCAGCACTGGATCTGGCAGGAGCGCCTGTTCGGCGAGCCCGACGCACGGGCCTGGATGGACCAGAACTGCCCGAGCTGGCGCTGCGACCGGGACGGCCGTTGCCTGGCCGGCTCGCGGCCCCAGGAGACGACCGCCTCGGGCCAGCCGGTCGAGCTCCCGCCCGACGCGAGCGACGTGGTCCGGCAGTTCGACGCCCGGCGCCAGGCGCGGGACCAGGGCAGCTGGGGCAGCGGCTACGGGGCGGGTGCCTGGGACCGTCCCGGGCGCTTCAGCGCCGAGGGGATGCGCCAGGAGATGGACACCCGCTCGGCCGAGGCGGGGGCCGGGGCGGCGGCCTCTGGAAGCCGGGACCGCAGCCGGACCGGGACGACCAGCGGGACGACGACCACGACCCCGGGCACCACGACCGGTACCCGTGCCGGGACCACCGGCGGGGGCACGCTGCGGATGAACGAGGCCTGCCGCTCGAGCGCCGAGTGTGCGGCGGGGCTGTTCTGCGACCGCGGGCTGTGCCGCCCGCAGACCGCCTCGACCCCGGCCACCACCAGCACGACCACGAGCACCGGGACGCCCGGGCTCGGCAACCGCTGCGCCAGCGACCGCGAGTGCCCGAGCCCGCTGAAGTGCATCAACAAGGTCTGCCTGCACGCCGAGCACCCGCGGGCGGGGACCAGCGGGGCGGCCACGGCGCAGGCGACGACCCCGAGCGGCCCGTACGTGCCCAAGGGCACCGGCACGGCCTGCCCGTCGGTCGGCTCGCAGGTGGCGGCACGCTGTCAGCAGATGGTGGCGGACTGCAAGGCCCGCAACTGCGCAGGCGGGGGCTACTCCGGGTGCGCGGTCGACTGCCCGGGCTGCAGTGGGGGCTACGACCACATCACCGGCTGGTGCGCCCTGCACCCGAGCTACGCCGGGATGGCCTCGGGCGGGCTGTCGAGCTTCGTCGGTGAGATCCAGGCCTGCGTCACCCGGTTCCTGGCGGACAACCAGCCGGGCCGCCGGGAGCGGGGCATGGAGTGCCAGGGTCAGGCACAGAAGCGATTGGACGATAACTGGAAGCGGTGGATCGAGCAGGCCTGTCAGGCGCGCTGTTCGCAGGACGGTCGCCGCGGGGCGGTGAAGGTGATGCCGCACCGCTGCGAGTGCCAGTGAGGGGCGGCACACCGAGGGGGTGCGGCGTCCGCCGCGGGGAGGGGCATTGGTGCGGTCGCGTGTCTTGATCGGGAGGTCGCTCTGGCTCTGGGTCGGCCTCGCCATTCTGGTTCTGCTCCCCCTTCAGGCCACGGCGGGGGGGGTGGGGGTGACCGTGCGGGACGGGGGGGGAGGGGCCCGGGTCAGCGCGTTCGCGCGGGGCAGAAGTGCGGCCGGCGCGGGGCTCGAGGAAGGCGACGTGATCACGCAGGTCAACACCTCCCGGGTCCGGTCGGCGCGCGAGGCCAACCGCGCGATCCAGCGGGCGGCCAAGGAGGACACCGTGACGCTGACGGTCGAGCGGGAGGGCTGGCAGAAGACCCTCCAGGTCGACCCGGGCGCGGTCCCGGCGGCGCCGACGGGGGGGTGGGTCGGGCTGACGGTGGACGCGGTGCCGGCCGATCGGCAGCCGGGGCAGGGCGCGCTGGTGACCGCAGTCGCGCCGGGAGGACCGTCCGAGACTGCGGGTCTGCGGCCCGGCGACGTCGTCACGCACGCGGATGGGGCCGCGGTCGACGACGTCCAGGGCCTCGTGGCCCGGGTCAAGGGCTGGCCTGTCGGTCAGCCGCTGCGCCTGCGCGTGTACCGCGAGGGCTGGGCCAAGGAGGTGCGGGTCGTCCCGGCGGCAAGGCCCGCGGAAGAGGTTGCCCGGCCCGAATCTTTCTTCCCCCTCCCGGAGCCGCCTCCGCCCTCGGCGCAGTCGATGCCCGGGATGCCCCTGGCTGGGGTCACGGCGCCGAGCACCTACGCGGCTGCTGCCCCGCCCGCCTACGGGGCCGGGCCGGCTTACGGCGCCGGGCCGGCTTCCGGCGCAGGGGCGGGCTACGGTAGTGGGCCTGCCTATGGTGGGCGGGCCGGCAGGGCCACGGTGGCGGTCGGCGACTTTCAGGTGAAGGCCGCCACCGCGAGCCAGGCCATCGGCGATGGCCTGCGCGAGATGCTGGTGACCGCGCTGCACAACTCCGGCGACTTCATCGTGGTCGAGCGCATGGACATCCCGGGGCTTGCCGCCGAGCAGGCCCTGTCGCGCTCGCGCATGGCGCGCCCCGGCGCGGCGATCCCGGAGGCGCAGATGGACGTGGCCGACGTGATGGTCTATGGCGCTGTCACCGAGTTCGAGGCGGAGGAGGGCGGCTCCGGTCTGACACTCGGAATTCCCAAGCTGCCGTTCTCCTTCGGCCGCCAGACCAAGACCGCGCACATGGCCATCGACGTCCGCCTGGTGGACGTCACCACCGGCCGCATCCTCGCCTCCAACCGCATTGCCGGTCAGGCGGAGGCGTCGCAGACTTCGGTCGGCGTCGCGCCGACCGTCTCCGGCTCCCAGATGCCGGTCAGTCTCGGCACCTTCGCCAACACGCCGATGGAGCAGACGATCCGTGACTGCATCGAGAAGGCCGTCGCCTATGTGCGAAGCAGTGTGCCGGCCCAGTACTACCGCCACCCGTGACCCGATCCCTCGGGGCGACGCGTTAAAGGAGAGACGTCGATGACCGCGCAGCCTTTGCTTTGCCGCTTCCGTCGTGGGGCGTGGTGGTTGGCGGCACTGCTCCTCGCCGCGGGTTGCTCCGGCCCCTACACCCGCCAGCAGGCGGTGCCGCCGCAGTACCGGCTCACGGTGCCGGAGGGGATCCGCGTCGCGGCCCAGGCGATGCAGACGGTCGGATACTTCCCGGTCAAGCAGGACGTCGGCGCGGGCTACATCGTCGGCGAGCAGAAGCGCAAGGACTCGTTCGGCCTGGACATGTTCAGCCTGTCGCTCAGCGTGAGCTTCCTGCCGGCGGGGGAGGGCAGACTGAACATGTCCGCGACCGCGGCGGTGTCCGAGAACATCGCCTTCACGGACGAACTGGACGACGAGGTGGACAAGTTCTACGCCGCCTTCCAGCGCACGCTGGAGCAGCGGGGGACCGGCCGTGCGCCGGCGCTGGCTCCGGGGCGCGCGTCCGAGACGGTGCCGCCCGCGGCCCCGCTGCCGCAGGCTCCGCCCCCCGTCCTGCAGGCGCCCCCGCCGACACCCACGCCGTCGGTCCCCTCGCCCCCGGCACGGCCGTCGGGCGCCTCGGGGTACCAGCTGTGACGGCTGGCCGCGGCCTCACCGAGTCGGGGGTCGCGCGCCGGGGCGCCGGTCGGCGCACGGCGCGGGGTGTGATGCTGGGTCTCGCCGCGTACGGCGTCGGCATCGGAGCAGCGTGGGCCCAGCCAGGGTCTGGGGTGGACCCGCGAGACGTGGTAGAACGCTTTGCCCAGCGCGAGCGGGACCGGACCGCGCAGGTCTGGTCGCGCCCCCCGGCGGCCTACGCCACACCCCGCTTCGGCACGGGCAGCCTGCTGGCCCAGCTCTACGAGCGTCAGCGCTGGCTCCACCCGGACTGGACGCACGCCTGGACACCGTACGGCTACTGCCCCCTGCCCTGCGGGGGGTACGCGTACCCTGACGTCTGGCTGCCGGGGACCTGTCCTCCCGGTGTCTGGTGCAGGTGACCGGGAATGACTACGCCGCGAACGTCCTCGAGAACGGCCCTGTGGGCCGTCGTGGTGCTCTGGGTGCTGGCGTTCCTGGTGGCTCGTCCGGCGGCCGCGGACTGGGGGCTTGGCGTCACCGACCCGCCTGCGGGCCAGGCGCAGAAGGGGGCTGCGATCGCCCAGGTCGCGCCCAACAGCCCCGCGGCGGCCGCCTCGCTGCGGGTGGGCGACGTGATCACGCGTTGCCAGGGCCTGCGGGTGCGGAGCGCCGCGGAGTTCGTCGACCTCGTGGGCCGGCTGGCGCCGGACGAGTCCTTGCGGCTATCGGTTGCGCGCTCGGGGTGGGAAAAGGAGGTGCGGCTGACGCCGAAGCTCGGTGCTCACCGGGCGCCGGAGGCGCCCGCCCAGGCGGAGCCGCGCGCCGGGGCCGACCCGGATGTCGCAAGCGAAGGCGTGAGCTTCCGGATTGTCGAGCGGACCGTTGAGACCTACACCATGCGGGGGGGGTCACCCACCGAGTACAAGGTCGAGCGCATCGTGCCCGGCGCAGGCCCCATCCCCGAGACGCCGGTGCGCCGGGGCGCACCCACGCCTGCGGTCGCTGTCGGGCCCGGCAAGCCAGTGGTGGCGGTGGGGGACTTTCAGGTCAAGGCGGCCAGCGCGACCCGCGCCATCGGCGACGGCCTGCGGGAGATGCTGGTCACGGCGCTGCACAACACGGGCGCCGTCACCGTCGTCGAGCGCATGGACCTGCCGGGGGTCGCGGCCGAGCAGGCCCTCTCGCGGTCCCGCATGGCCGCTGCCGGGGCGGCGGTGCCGGAGGCGGCGATGGACGTCGCGCAGGTCTACGTCTACGGTGCGGTGACCGAATTCGAGCCGCAGGCGGGGGGCTCCTCGTTCTACAACCCCGGCACCGCCAAGCTGCCCGTGGGGGTCGGCACGCAGATCTCGTTCTCCACCATGGCGATCGACGTCCGGGTGGTCGACGCCGCAACCGGGAAGGTGCTGGCGGCGACCCGCATACCGGGTGCGGCACGGGCGGCGCGGGGCTCGGTGGGCGTCGCGGTCACGGCGGGCGGGTTGAGCCTACCGGTGGGCCTGGAAGCGTACCGGAGCACGCCGATGGAGGAAGCGATCCGCGATTGCATCCAGAAGGCAGCGCTGTACGTCGTCAACAACGTCCCCGAGGAGTACCTGACTCCCCGTTGACCGGTTGCGGTTCCCGGCCCGGCCGGCGAGCTGCAGGTGGAGCCGGTGTGCTGCTCGATCTCGGGCCGGTGAAGGCGCTTTTTCGGCTGTTCCTCGAAGCGGCGAACTGACGGGCACGGGGATGCCCTGGGAGAGTACGAGCCCGGGGCTCGGCCGCAGCGCCGCAGGATGACCGGGTAGCGGAGAGGACTCATGAGTGCCAGAGCTGGAGAGAAGGTGGGCTGGAGTGTCGGCTCGGCGGTGACGGCGTTCGGCGCCGGCGCCGAGGAGGCGGGCCTCACGGGCTGGAGTCTCCTCGCCTTCCTGTCCCTCCTGGTCCCTTTCGCCAGCATGGGTGGGTGTCGGTGGCGGGGCGGGGGTGGGATTGGCTGAGGCGCAGGACGTCGCCGCGCCCGCCGCCGAGGGGCGCCCTCCGGGGCCAGCATCCCGGTCCTCGGGGACAGGGCTGCAGCCGACGGTCGCCGTGGGGCTCGCCGGGGTCCTCGCGCTGTTCCTGGCCGCCTGTGCCCCAGCCCCCGAGCTGCCCCGGCTGGCCCCCGAAGACGTCGTCCTCGCCTTCGGCGACAGCCTGACCTACGGCACCGGGGTGCGCCCCGAGGAGAGCTACCCGGCGGTGCTGGCCGAGCGCAT
>CALMKJ010000022.1 GCA_937867305.1 uncultured Ectothiorhodospiraceae bacterium
GGGTGGAGGACGGCGGTCCCCGCCCCAAGGTCGAGCACGGCCGCGCCCCGGGGGAGGGCCAGGTCGCCCACCAGCTCCGCGAGTCGCGCGAGCGTCTCCGGAGGGTAAGACCGCGCCTCCCAGCCTTCCGCCCGATCGTCGAAGAAGACCTGCTGAGGGTCGCGCACGGGGCTCCTGTCCGGTCCGGCGGTCTAGAGGGTGAGGACGACGCCCACCATAGCGCCGAAGCCCGGCATCGGATAGCCCGGCCGGTACTCGTAGTCTTCGTCGGTGATGTTCTCGAGGGCGAGGAAGACCTCGCTGCCCAGGCCGTGGCGCCGCTCCGTCAGCTGATAGGCGACGCGCGCGTTCAGCAGGAAGTGCCCGTCGACCTCGTCGGTGTTCTCGACGTTCAGGCGCCGGGCCTGGGAGATGACCTGCATCTTCCCCACGTACTCGGCGTCGGCGCTGACCCGCAGGCGCGGCAGGGCCTGCCAGTTGGCGCCCATCGAGACGGAGGTGTCCGGTGCGTAGGGCAGGTCGCTTGGCCGGGTGTCCTGCAGGGTCAGTCCCGCGAAGAGCGACAGGTCCCGGGTCGGGGCCGCGGTGACGGTCAGCTCGGCGCCGCGGATCCGGAAGGTCTCGATGTTGGCGTAATAGGGCGGGGGTGGGGGGGCGGGTACCACGAGGTACCGATCGTGGCCCTTGTCGTAGAAGAAGCTCAGGCCCGCCTGCAGCCAGGAGGTGAGCGCGTGGTCGACACCCACCTCGAAGTGGTTCAGGGTCTCCGGGTCGAGGTCCTCCCAGGAGTCGCCGAGCTTGGGAATGATGTAGTCGGAGAAGACGACGACCTCGAGGCCCGGATAGTTGACGCCGCGGGCGTAGGAGGCGTGGAAGGTGGTCTCGTCTTTCCGGACCACCAGGCCCGCCTGAGGTGCCCACTCGTCCTGGAACTCGTTGTGGTGGTAGTAGCGCACGCCCGCCGAGGGGGTGATCGACCACCCGTCCCCGAGCCCCCACTCCTGGCTCACGACGGCAAGCGGTGAGTCGATCCGGAAGGCCGAGGCCTTCCAGTGCGTCGTGGTCCCGTTTTGCCTCACGAAGTCGACGTCCCCGTCGACGCGGTCGCTGTCGAAGCCGAGCTCGACCCGGCCGCCCTCCCAGGGCTGCAGGGACTCCCGCGCCCGCAGACCCGTCTGCTCCCAGTCCATGAGGGTGTCGCGATCGGTGCCGGTCTGCCCGGTCCACTCGGACCGGCCGTCGTTGGAGTAGACCTTGATCTCCCCGCCGACCCGGCCGTAGTCGTGGGCCAGGGTCAGGGTCCCGAGGGAGTCCCGGGTCCGGTACTTGCCCTGGCGCGTGGCCGGCTTGCCGACCTCTCCGGGGTCCATCGCGTAGTTGTTCGAGTAGAGACCCATGACCGACGCCTGCCACTCCGGCGAGAGTTGATAGCCCAGCCGGCCGTAGACGTTGGAGGTTCGCCCGTCGGCGTGGTCCCGGTCCCCGTCGGAGCGCCGCCAGCCCTGGGCCACGTAGGCGTCGAAGGGGCCCTCGCGCACGCCCACGTCGAGGGTCTCGGCCCAGGTATCGAAGCTGCCGCCCTGCGCCGAGAGCCGGGCGAGGTGTCCCTCGTCCCGGACGACCTTGGGCTGCAGGTTGATGGCGCTGAAGGTGTTGCCGAACCGGTGGGGCTGGGCCCCCTTGACCACCTCGATGGAGCCGGCCGCGTCCACGGGCAGGATGTCCATGAGCGGGTGGTTGTAGATCCCCATCATCACCGGGACGCTGTCCACGTACGTCTTCATCTCGCCGCCCGGGCGGCTCGAGCCCATGCCGCGCACGAAGATCCCGCCGCCTTCCGCACCACCGAAAGAGCCCACCGGGTTGTAGCGGGAGATGGTGACGCCCGGGGTGCGGCGCAGGGCCGAGGGGAGGTCCTGGGCGTTCAGGTCCCGGACCTGGTCTTCACCGACCACCGTGGACACGCCGGCGAAGGGGTCGACCCGGTTCGCCTCGATGATGGGGGTCGAGACCACATCGAGGGCTGGCAGGGCGACCGGTGTCTCGGCATGCACGGTGAACGGTGCCACCAGCAGGCTCGCCAGCGCCAGAGGCCCGACGGGGAAGTCTTTCATGGGGGCTCATCCTCATCACGGTGAAAGTTGGGCCCGGGCAACCGGCGTTCCCTGCCGGCCCCCGGGCCCCCTGCGCGACAGCGGAGAGGATATTACCACTATGGAGATTCGTATTACCAGGGGCTTCGCGCGCCGCTTCACGCGCCCGCGGCGGGTCCCTCCTCACCGACCGGCTGCGGGGCCGGGCGGCCCGACTCCCGGATCTCGAGGACGGCGATGAGCAGCGTCAGCGCCAGCACGACGGTCCCGCCGCCCACGACGGCCGGCCAGCCGCCGTGCCGGTAGGCGTAGCCGCTCACCGTGATCCCGACGCTGCCGCCCGCGTAGTAGAAGAGCACGTAGAGTGCGTTGCCCCGCCCCCGGCTGCTGGTCAGCCGCCGATTGAGCGCGCCGGCCGCCGCGGCGTGGGTGGTGAAGAACCCCGCGCAGGTGAGCATCAGACCGGCGAGCACCGCAACGAGGGACGGGACGAGGGTCAGGGCGAGGGCGAAGGCGAAGACCGTGGTGCCGAGCGCGAGCGTGGGGCCGCTCCCGATGCGGTTGGCGAGCCGCCCGGCCAGCGGGCCCGTCACCGCGCCGATCAGGTACACGACGTAGAGGAGGGTGATGAGCCCGGTGGACGCCTCGAAGGGTGGCGCGCTCAGGTAGAAGGGCAGGTAGTTGAAGGTGACCGAGAACACCCAGAAGGCGCCGAAGGCCACCGCGTAGGTCCGCAGCACGGGCCAGGAGGTGAGGAGCTGGCGGTAGCCGACCGCGGACCCGTGGCGCGGCGGGGTCTCTCCTACCCCGGGGAGCCAGCGGGCGGCGGCGAAGGCCGCGGCGAGCACGAGGGCCGCCGCGCTGACGAAGGCGTAGCGCCAGTGCAGGGGAGGGTGGATCCACCCTCCCAGCAGGCGCCCGCCGAGTCCCCCGACCACGGTGGCGGAGACGTAGGCCCCCATGACCACGTTCAGGCGGGCGAGCGGCAGCCGGTTCGCCAGATAGGCCGCGAGGCAGGTGGTCAGGGCCGGCATGAAGAGGCCCTGGGCCAGGCGGGCGGTCACCAGCAGCCCGAAGGAGGTGGTCAGCGCGCAGAGCAGGCCTGCGCCCCCGACCACCAGCCCGCCGGCGAGGATGATGGGGCGCATGGGATAGCGGTCCACGAGCTTGCCGAAGGGCAGGGTGGCGAGGGCGATTCCCAGGATGGCCGCGGAGATGGACAGGGACGCCCCGGCCTCGTCGACCCCGAATTCCCGGGCGAGCACCGGCAGCACCGGCTGGGTCAGGTAGATGTTGGTGAACGCGGCGGCTACGAGGGCGAAGACCAGCCCCTGCAGTCGGCGTGACTCGATGTCGCTCACGATTCGCTCGGCTCCGGGTGTGGCATTCGCGCCGGCGGGGATTCAACCGCCCTTTCGGCCGGGAGTCCACCACCGGGGCCGGGTCTGGGCGGTGGACCCGCGCCGTCAGGCGCCGGCATTTACTCGCCCCCGGATGTTGGTGGATGATTGCGTGCACACGTACAACGCCCCTCCCGATGACCCTCGACGCCCTGCCGTTGCTCGAGCCCGCCACCATCGACGAAGTGGAGCCGTCAGGCCCGCTGACGACACGCATGCGGGCCATGGGTCTGCGCGCGGGGCGCGAGGTCGTCGTCGTGCGCCGCTCTCGGTTGGGGGGAACCATGCAGGTCCGGGTGGGCGGCACCGACCTCATCATCCGCCCCCGCGAGGCGCGCCTGGTCCGCGTGCGGACCCCCTCCGCGTGAGCGCGGGGAGCGCCGCCGACCGCAGAGGGACGGTGGATCCCCAGGGGGCCACCGCGCAGACGCCCCCGCGGATCGCCATCGTGGGGATGCCCAACACGGGCAAGTCCACCTTCTTCAATCGTCTCACCGGCGCCCGCGCGCGCATCGGCAACTGGCCCGGGATCACCGTCGAGCTCCTCTCCGCCAGGGTCACCCTGGGCACGGAGGTCGTGGAGGTGGTGGACCTCCCCGGCGTCTACGACCTGCACGGCTACTCGGAAGACGAGCGGGTCGTGCGCCACTTCCTGGAGCACAACGAGGTCAACGTCGTCGCGGTGCTGGTGAGCGCGACCCAGCTGGACCGTCAGCTGGTCCTGCCCCTCCAGATGAAGGACCTCGGGCTCCCGCTCGTGCTCCTGGTGAACATGCACGACGAGGCCCAGAAGCTCGGGATCCAGGTGGACGTGGGCGCGCTGGCCCACGAGCTGGGGATCCCCGTGGTCGCGATGAGCGCGAAGTACGGCCTGGGATTCGCGAACGCCAGCCGCGCGCTCGAGCAGGCGCTGCGCAGCAGCGAACTGTGCCGCGCCAAGGCCGAGGCCCTGGCCGCGGACGACTCCCTCGAGGCGCGGCTGGACACCCTGATGGAGCGGGCGGTCCACGTGCCGGTGCAGTTGCCCCAGGGGCTTACGGCGCGGCTCGACAAGGTCTTCCTGCACCCCTGGCTCGGTCTGCCGGTCTTCTTCGCCATCCTGTGGCTCGTGTTCGAGGCCGTTTACACCCTGGGCACGCCCCTGCAGGACGGGGTGGCCTGGCTGCTCGAGCACGTGAAGACGGTTGCCCTGTTGCCTGCCATGGCCGGGGCCCCGGAGGTCCTGCGCAGTTTTCTCCTCGAGGGCCTGTACGACGGCGTGGGGACGGTCGCCTCGTTCCTGCCGATCCTGCTGCTGTTCTTCCTCTTCATGGGCTTCGTCGAGGACAGCGGGTACCTGGCGCGCGCGGCCTTCCTGATGGACGCCTTCATGGCCCGGATCGGTCTGGACGGGCGCTCCTTCGTGATGCAGTTGATGGGGTTCGGCTGCAACGTGCCCGCGCTCATGGGCACGCGGGTGATGCGCTCGCGCGGGCTGCGCCTGCTCACGATGCTGACGATCCCGTTCTCGCTCTGCTCGGCGCGCCTTCAGGTGTTCGTTTTCCTCACCACCGCGGTCTTCACGCCGGCCGTCGCGCCGCTGGCGCTGTTCAGCCTCTACCTCCTCAGCTTCGCCGCGGCCTTCCTCACGGCCCTCCTCTATCGCCGGCGGTTGGTGAACGATGAGCCGCTGCTGCTCGAGCTCCCGCCGTTCCGGGCGCCGACCCTCGGGCAGACGGCGCAGCGCGCCTGGCAGGAGGTGAGTCACTTCCTGCGCGGGGCGACGATCTTCATCGTGCTGGGCGTGGTGCTGGTCTGGTTCCTCACCCATTACCCGTTCGGCAGCGTGCCCGCGGGCCCCGAGACCCTGGCGGGCCGGCTCGCGGAGTGGACTCAGCCGGTGTTCGCGCCCCTCGGCTTCGACAGCCTGCTCAGCGTCAGCCTCATCTTCGGGTTCGTCGCCAAGGAGATCGTCCTCGGCGCGATGGCGGTGATCTACGGCGTGGGGGAGAACGGGCTTGCCGGAGTGGTCGCGAGCCGGCTGGACGCGATCCAGGCCTACAGCTTCATGCTCTTCGTTCTGCTCTACACCCCCTGCCTGTCGGCGGTCGCGACGCTCCGTCAGGAGTCCCGGAGCTGGGGCTTCACTGCCCTCGCCGTGGCCTGGCCCCTGCTCCTCGCCTGGCTCGCGAGCTTCCTCTTCTATCAACTGGCGCGGGCGCTGACGGCGGCCTGACCGGCGGGGCGCCGGCCAGGGTGAAGGGTCGGCTTGCCGGGAACGGGGCAGGCAAGGGTAATATGCTAACCGGCGTTTACCCGTCGAGCCGATGAGCCCGTCGAGCGGCGAAGACCCGCTGGAGGAGAGAGCGATGACCATCCGCGAGCGTTTCGTAGAGTCCCTGGCCCTCTTGGGCGTCCTCGTGGCCGGAGCCGCGTGGGCCGCGGACCCCGAAGAGGTGATCAAGTACCGGCAGGCGGCGATGAAGGCCCTCGGGGGCCACACGACCGCGATGTCCCAGATCGTCCGCGGCAAGGTGCCCTTCAACGGACAGCTCGAGGGCCACGCCCAGGCCGCGGCGTCCCTCACCCAGGACATCCCGGCGATGTTCCCTGCCGGCTCCGACTTCGGCGAGAGCGACGCCCGGCCGGAGGTGTGGAAGAAGCGGGCCGAGTTCGAGAAGGTCGCCGGGGATTCGAGCAAGGCGGCCGGGGCCCTCGCGGCAGCGGTCCGCTCGGGCGACTCCGCTGCAGCGGGCAAGGCCTTCGACGGTTTCGCCCAGACCTGCAAGGGTTGCCACCAGGGATTCAGGGAGAAGTAGGCGGGGCCGCGCCGTGGGACGCGGATGGCCCCGATGGGCGGCGGCGTGCCTGGTGCTCGCCGCCGGCTCCTCGTCGGCAGCGGATGCCGACGTCCTCGCCCGAGGCGCCTACGTCTATCGCGCCTCGGGCTGTCTCGCCTGCCACACCGAGGACCGGGTGGGGGCCGTGCCGCTTGCCGGCGGGCGTGCGCTCGCCACCCCTCTCGGTACCTTCCACGCCCCCAACGTCACCCCCGACCCGGAGCACGGCATCGGGCGTTGGAGCGAGTCCGACTTCGCCCGGGCCCTGACCCGGGGCATCGCGCCGGACGGGTCCCCGTACTACCCGAGCTTCCCGTACACGAGCTACACGCGGATGCGCCCGGAGGACGTCTCCGTGCTGTGGGCGTACCTGCGTACCGTCGAGCCGGCGCCGGCCCGGGACCGGCCCCACGAGCTGCCGCTCTATCTGCGTGCGCGGGTGGTCAACTGGGTCTGGCGGGCGCTGTATTTCACCCCGGGTGCCTTTGCCGACGACCCCTCGCGCCCGGCCGAGTGGAACCGGGGCGCCTACCTCGCCGAGGCGCTGGCGCACTGCGGGGAGTGCCACACCCCGCGCAACGTGCTGGGTGGGCTGGACGACGCGCGGCGCTATGCGGGTGCCGCGCAGGGCGCCGAGGGAGGGAGCGTTCCGAACATCACGCCCGACCGCGCCACCGGTATCGGCCGCTGGCGTCCTGGTGACCTCGCCGAGTACCTCGCGAGCGGCGCGACCCCATCGGGGGACTACGCGGGCGGCGGGATGGCCGAGGTGATCGAGAACGGCACCCGCCACCTGACCGCCGCCGACCGCGCGGCCATCGCGGCCTACGTGCTCTCCCTGCCGGCGGTCGAGAACGCGGCGGGGCGCAAGGAGCGCGGTGTGACCCAACCCCGGGGAGAGTTCGATTGACCCGGGGCAGACGCTTCGCAGGGGCCCGGCGCCGGGCGGCGTGCGCCGGCCAGACCCTGCCAATGGGGATGCTCGCAGGGGTATCCTAGAGGCTTTGCAACCACTGACACGAACCGCCCGCACGCGTTCGTCGCCGGCCGAGACCGGCACCGGCCCGGGACCAGGGAAGCGAGGAGATCATGCCCAGCTACACGACGCAGGACATCCGCAACATCGCGTTGGTTGGCGCCGGTGGCGCCGGTAAGACCACCCTCCTGGAGGCGCTGCTGCACGTGGCTGGCGCCATCGCGGAGCCCGGTCGCGTGGACAAGGGGACCACGGTCAGCGACTTCGACGCCCTGGAGAAGGACCTGCTGCACTCGCTGGACTCGGCGGTCGCGAGCTTCGATTTCCGCGGCCGGCATCTGAACGTGGTCGACACGCCGGGGCTGCCCGACTTCCTCGGCCGCTCCGTGTCGGTGCTTCCCGCCGTGGAGACGGTGGCGGTGGTGATGGACCCCCACGCGGGCGTCGAGATGACCACCCAGCGTCTGCTCGAGCGGGCCGCGGAGCGCGGGCTCTGCCGGGTGATCGTCATCAACAAGATCGACGCCGAGGGCGTCGACCTCCCCGCCCTGCTGCAGCAGGCGCGGGAGGCCTTCGGCAAGGAGGTGCTGCCGATCAACCTCCCGGCGCGGGGCGGAAAGGGCGTCGTGGACTGCTTCTTCCAGACCTCCGGGGAGTCCAGCGACTTCTCCTCCGTGGCCGACGCGCACACGCAGATCATCGACCAGGTGGTGGAGGTCGACGAGGCTCTGATGGAGCTCTACCTGGAGCAGGGTGCGGACCTCCAGCCCGAGCAGCTCCACGAGCCGTTCGAGAAGGCGCTGCGCGACGGGCATCTCATCCCCGTCTGCTTCGTCTCCGCCCAGACCGGCGCCGGCGTGAAGGAGCTCCTGGACGTGTTCTCGCGCCTGATGCCGAGCCCCCTGGAGGGCAACGTGCCGCCGTTCCTCAAGGGTGAGGGCGCCGAGGCGCAGCGGGTGGAGATCGCTCCCGACCCCAGCCGGCACGTGGTGGCGCACGTCTTCAAGGTTACGTTCGACCCCTACCTGGGCAAGCTCGCCGCGTTCCGGGTCCACCAGGGCACGGTCACGCCGAGCTCCCAGCTCTTCGTGGGCGAGTCACGCAAGCCCTTCAAGGTCTCCCACCTGTTCCAGCTGATGGGACGCGATCGCCGGGAGATCGACGCGGCCATCCCCGGTGACATCTGCGGCGTCGCGAAGGTCGAGGAGGTGCGCTTCGGGGACGTCCTCCACGACTCCCACGACGAGGACCACTTCCACCTGCGCTCGGTGCGCTGCCCCTCGCCGATGTTCGGGCTCGCCATCGAGGTCAAGCGCCGGGGCGACGAGAAGAAGCTCTCGGACGCCCTGCGCAAGATCGCGGAAGAGGACCCCTGCCTGATCGTGGAGCAGAACCCCTCGACCAACGAGACGGTGATTCGCGGGCTCGGGGAGATGCACCTGCGCGTCGTGCTCCAGCGCATGCAATCCGCCTACAACGTGGAGGTGGAGACGCGTCCCCCCCGCATCCCGTACCGCGAGACGATCACGACGAACGCGGAGGGCCACCATCGGCACAAGAAGCAGACGGGCGGCGCGGGGCAGTTCGGCGAGGTCTATCTGCGCATCGAGCCGCTGCCGCGGGGCACGGGCTTCGAGTTCGTCGACGCCGTGGTGGGCGGGGCAATCCCCAATCAGTTCATCCCCGCCGTGGAGAAGGGGGTACGCCAGGTCCTGGAGGGCGGCGCCATCGCGGGCTATCCCCTGTCCGACGTGCGCGTGACCCTGTACGACGGCAAGTACCACGCGGTCGATTCGAAGGAAATCGCCTTCGTCACGGCCGGGAAGAAGGCCTTCGTGGACGCCGTTGCCAAGGCCAGGCCGGTCATCCTGGAGCCCGTGGTGACGATTCAGGTGAAGACCCCGGCGAGCGCCGTCGGTGACATCACCGGGGACCTCTCCTCGATGCGGGGGCGGGTGAACGGCACCGACATGCTTCCGGGCGGGCGGGTGCTGATCGAGGGTCTGGTGCCCCTCGCCGAGGTGGGCAACTACCAGTCGAAGCTGAAGTCGGTCACCGGGGGCGAGGGGAGCTACACGATCGAGTTCAGCCACTACGACCCGGTTCCGCCGAAGGTTCAGCAGGACCTGGTGGCGGCGTACAAGCCGCGCGAGGAAGAAGACTAGAGGGGGTCGGGTCCCCGCGCCCGGGTGCGGCGCGGGGCCGGCAAGCCCGGCTACGCGACGCGCCGGGGGGTGCTCCCCCCCTTCTTCGGGGGCGGGGTGCGCCCGGCAGGCCTCCCGGCGGACCCCTTCGCGGCGGGGGGCGTTCGTGCGAGCGCCTGCTCCAGACGCTCGCAGAGCACCTTCAGCACCTTGATCCGCGCGTAACGCTTGTCGTTCGCCTCCACCAGGGTCCAGGGTGCCAGGCGCGTGCTGGTGCGCGCGATCATGTCGTTGACCGCGAGCTCGTACTGGTCCCACTTCTCGCGGTTGCGCCAATCCTCATCGGAGAGCTTCCAGCGCTTCCACGGCACCTCGACCCGCTGGTTGAAGCGCGCGAGCTGTTCGTCCTTGGTGATGTGCAGCCAGTACTTCACCAGGACGATCCCGTGCTCCACGAGCTGCTCTTCGAAGTCGTTGATCTCCGCATAGGCCCGCATCCACTCCTTTTCCCTGGCGAAGCCCTCCACGCGCTCCACCAGTACCCGCCCGTACCAGCTCCGGTCGAAGAAGGTGACGCGGCCGGCACGGCCCAGATGCCGCCAGAAGCGCCAGAGGTAGTGGTGTCCGCGCTCCTCGTCCGTCGGCGCGGCAAACGGGATGACCTCGAAGTGCCTCGCGTCGAGGGCGCCGGTGCACCGGCGGATCGACCCGCCCTTGCCCGCCGCGTCCCAGCCCTCGAAGACCACCAGCGTGGAGATGCCGTTCTTCAGCGCCTCCCGGTGCAGCAGGTTGAGCTCACCCTGGTACTTGTTGATCTGCTGTTCGTAGGCCTGCTTGCCGAGGACCAGCTTCATGTCGAGCGCCGAGAGCACCGTGGGCATCTTGCCCAGGGTGGGGGGGGCCGAGGCCCCGTCGGGGAGCTCCCGTCCTTCGGTCGGTTGGAGGGGCACGTGCAGGGCCTGCAGCTCGGCGGTGACCCGGCGCTCGGCCTCCAGGTGGGCCATGTGCTGGCGAATCGAGTCACGCAGGATCGTGCCGACCGTGAGACCGCGGTACCGCTCGTCGAACCCCTCGACGATGTGCCAGGGGGCGTGCCCGGTGCTCGTGCGCATGACCGTGCGCTCGGCGGCGCTGATGAAGGCGTCGTACATGTTCCAGTGGCGCCAGTCTCTCTCCGTGACCCGCCAGCTGAGCGTCGGGTCCTTCTCGAGGGCCTTCAGGCGCTTCTTCTGGGCCTCCTTGCCCAGGTGCATCCAGAACTTGACGATGAGCGCGCCGTCGTCCGCGAGCGCCTTCTCGAACGCGGCCACGCGGTCCAGACGGTCGTCGAGCTCCGCGGGAGTGATGTGGCCGTGGGCGAGGTCGACGACGGGTCTGGAGTACCACGCGCGCAGGAAGAACCCGATCCGCCCCCGCGGGGGAAGGTCGCGCCAGTAGCGCCAGTACTCGGGACGCTCGGCATCCTCCTGGGAGGGGTCGTCGTAGGCCCGCGTGATGAGCCAGCGGGGGTCCATCCACTCGTTGAGCAGATTGACGGTCTCCCCCTTGCCGGCCCCGTCCACCCCGGCGAACACCACGATGACGGGGAAGCCGGCGCCGCGCAGCGTCTGCTGGAGCTCCAGCAGGTTCTGGCGCAGCTCCGTCGCCTGTTCGTTGTAGACCTCTCGTGTGACCTTGCGGCCCAGCTCGGCAGTCCTGAACACGTGCGGTCGGTCTCCTCGGCTGTGTCTGCTCCAGGCTAACTTCCCTTCCTGGCGGCGCGGGAGCCCTTTTCTTGCGGGGCGTGGCGGCCCCGGTAGACCATGCCCACGGGGATGAGAATGGCGCCCCCGATGAGCGCGACCCAAGCGGCCCACGCCGGCCAGGCAGGCTTCGGCGTGACCAGCGCGACGGCGCCGATTACCATGAGCCAGATGGACGCTTTGAGCAGGAGTCCGGTTTTCATAGGGGTACCCCGCGGCCCGGCAGGGGCCGTATGGCGGTTGCGGTCGCAGTCCGACGGTTCACGCGCATGAAACGCTATCTTGAACTGCTGCGCCACGTGAGGGAACACGGGGTGCCCAAATCCGACCGGACCGGCACGGGGACGCTCAGCACCTTCGGGTGGCAGATGCGCTTCGACCTCGAGGCCGGCTTCCCGCTCCTCACGACGAAGCGTCTGCACCTGCGCTCGATCATCCACGAGCTCCTGTGGTTCCTGCGCGGCGAGACCAACGTGCGCTATCTGCGCGAGAACCGCGTGACCATCTGGGACGAGTGGGCGGGGGAGGGCGGGGAGCTGGGGCCGATCTACGGCTTCCAGTGGCGCTCCTGGCCCACCTGCGACGGCGGACACGTGGACCAGATCGCGGAGGTCATCGAGCGCATCCGGCGCGACCCGGACTCCCGGCGGCTCATCGTTTCGGCCTGGAACGTGGCCGACCTGCCGCGGATGGCTCTCCCGCCCTGCCACCTGTTGTTCCAGTTCTACGTGGCGGATGGCCGCCTGTCCTGCCAACTCTACCAGCGCAGCGCCGACGTCTTCCTGGGCGTGCCCTTCAACATCGCCTCCTACGCGCTCCTCACCCAGATGGTCGCCCAGGTGACGGGCCTGAGACCCGGCGAGTTCGTGCACACGCTGGGCGACGCGCACCTCTACTCCAACCACCTGCAACAGACGGACCTGCAGCTCTCCCGGGAGCCGCGGGCGCTTCCCCGCATGCGTCTCACCCCCGGGGTGGGGGACATCTTCGCCTTCCGGTTCGAGGACTTCGTGCTGGAGGGGTACGACCCGCACCCGCACATCCCCGCGCCCGTGGCGGTCTAGGCGATGCTCCTGTCCCTCGTCGCCGCGATGGACCGCAACCTCCTCATCGGCGTGCACGGCCGCCTGCCCTGGCACCTGCCCGCGGACCTCGCGCACTTCAAGCGGATCACCCTCGGGAAGCCGGTGCTGATGGGCCGTGGCACGTTCGAGTCCATCGGCCGGCCCCTGCCCGGGCGCCACAACATCGTGATCACCCGTGACCCGGGGTTCCGGGCCGAGGGGTGCACCGTGGTGCATTCGGTGGACGCTGGCGTCGCCGCTGCCGGAGCGGCGCCGGAGCTGATGGTGATCGGTGGTGCCTCGGTCTACGCCCAGTGCCTGCCCCGGGCCGGGCGGATGTACCTGACCCGGATCGAGGCCGATCTCACGGGTGACGCCCGCTTTCCGGCCTGGAATCCCGAGGAATGGCGCGAGGTCGAGCGCCAGCAGTTCGCGCCCGACGAGCGCAACCCCTATCCCTACCGCTTCGAGGTGCTGGAGAGGAAGGGGCCGGTGCCGGTCCGTTAGCGGGCGATACGCCGGGGCCCCCCTTTCGTCAGGTTCGCCGCGGGGAAAGGCTGGTGGGCCGCCCTAGGGGCAGGGGACGCGGAAGGTGCGCTCGTCGTCCAGGCGCAGGGCCGTCAGGGCGCCGTGCCACACGCAGCCGCTGTCCAGGGGGTAGACCCGGTGACGGGGCGGCACGCGGGTGTGCAGCTGCAGCGTCGACCAGTGGCCGAAGACGATCCGGCTCCCCGCGCTGCGCCGGTCCGGCACCTCGAACCAGGGCACGAGCCCCTTCGCCTGCGTGCCCGGCGGTCCCTTCGACTTCAGCTCCAGTTGTCCGTCGCGGTCGACGTAGCGGATGCGGGTGAAGCAGTTGGTGAGGAACCGCAGCCGCTCCCAGCCCTCGAGGTCCTCCGACCAGCGCCGGGGAGTGTCCCCGTACATGGCTGCGAAGTAGGCCCGGTGCTCCGGACCCTGCAGCACGCGCTCCAGCTCGGCAGCCCTGGTCAGCGCCGCGCTCACGTCCCACTGGGGCGGGAGCCCCGCGTGCACCAGGGTGAAGCCGAGGGACTCGTCGTGGTGGGCGAGGGGACGGTGCCGAAGCCAGGTGAGGAGGGGTTCCCGGTCGGGGGCGCGGAGGACGTCGTCGAGGGTGTCCCGGGCACGCAGGGTCTCGCCGACGTCGGCGGCGATCGCGAGCAGATGGAGGTCGTGGTTGCCGAGCACGCAGACGGCGCGCTCCCCCAGGGAGTGGAAGAAGCGCAGGACCTCCAGGGAGGCCGGACCCCGGTTGACGAGGTCACCGACGCACCACAAACGGTCACGCCCGGGGTCGAAACCGACCTCTTCCAGCAGCCGCTGGAGGGGCTCGAAGCAGCCCTGGGGATCGCCGACCGCGTAGGTGGCCACCGGCGCGCGGCGCCCCGGCGCTCAGTGGAAGACGAGGGGGAGCGAAAGGCGAAAGGCCTGGATCTCCGCGTCGAACCGCACCCCGTCGTCGGCCAGCATCCGGTAGCGGCCGTGCATGGTGCCGACGGGGGTGGCGATCATCGCTGCGCTCGTGTAGCGGAAGCCCTCGCCCGGATGCAGGTGGGGCTGCTCCCCGACCACTCCGTCGCCGACGACCTCCTGCACGTCCCCGTCGGCGTTGGTGATGTACCAGTGTCGGCCCAGCAGCTTGGCCGGGACCGAGCCGGTATTACGGATCGTGATCGTGTAGGCGAAGACGTAGCGGGACTCTTCCGGCGAGGACTGTTCCTCGACATAGGAAGTCTCGGCGTTCACCTCGATCCGGTAGGGGCTCGGGTCCTTGTGCATGCCCCGCATTTCACCCCAATCGGGTGCCCCCTGCAAGGCGGCGGTCCAGCGAGCGGTAGCCGAGGGCCTCGGCCAGGTGCGGGGCCTCGATGCCGCCCGTGCCCGCCAGGTCCGCGACCGTGCGCGCGACCTTCATGACGCGGTGCCAGGCGCGCGCAGAGAGGCGCATGCGCTCGACCGCCGTCTGCAGCAAGCGCCGCTCGGGCGCTGCGAGGGCACAGTCGCGGGCGATCTCCGGCACGCTGAGGGTGCCGTTCGGTTTTCCGGCCCGGGCGAGCTGGCGTTCCCGTGCTGCGACGACCCGCGCCCGGACCTCGCGGCTGGTCTCCGGGGGTGGGCCCGTGCCGGCGAGCAGATGGTCCCGGGGCACCCGGGGAACCTCCACCTGGAGGTCGAAACGGTCCACGAGTGGCGCGGACAGCCGGGAGAGGTAACGGCGGGCCTCGGCGGGTGGGCAGTCCTCTTCGCGGGCGTCGAGGCCCGCCCCCCGGCAGGGGTTCATGGCGGCGACGAGCTGGAAGCGGGCCGGGAACTCCGCCTGGTGGGCGGAGCGGGAGATCACGATGGAGCCCGACTCGAGGGGCTCGCGGAGCACCTCGAGGACCCGGCGGTCGAACTCGGGCAGCTCGTCCAGGAACAGCACGCCGTGGTGGGCGAGGGAGATCTCCCCCGGCCGGGGGATGTTGCCGCCGCCGACGAGCGCCACGCCGGAGGCGGTGTGGTGAGGGGCACGAAAGGGCCTCGCGCCCCAGAGGTCCGGGTCGAACCCCCGTGCGCTCACGGACTGGATCGCCGCCGACTCCATGGCCTCCTCGTCGGTCATCGGTGGCAGGATCCCCGGCAGGCGGGTGGCCAGCATGGTCTTGCCGGTACCTGGTGGCCCTACGAACAGGAGGTGATGGTGTCCCGCCGCGGTGACCTCGAGTGCCCGCTTCGCATGGAACTGACCCAGGACGTCGGCGAGGTCGCCCCCGGGGGCCGGCCGCTCGGGCCGCGGCGCGCGCCGGGTGGCGGGCAGTCGCGCCGAGCCGTTCAGGTGGGCGCACACCTCGAGGATGTGACCGGCTCCGTGGACGACGGCACCCTCGACCAGGCTGGCCTCGGCCGCGTTGGCCCTGGGGACCACGAGGCTGTGCCCGGCGCGCCGGGTCTGCAGCGCGGCGGGGAGCACGCCCCGCACGGGCCGCAGCTCACCCGAGAGGGCGAGTTCTCCGATGAGCTCGCACCCGGCCAGGGCCGCGGCGGGGATCTGGCCAGAGGCGGCCAGGATGCCGAGCGCGATGGGCAGGTCGAACCGTCCGCCCTCCTTGGGGAGGTCGGCGGGGGCGAGATTGATGGTGACGCGCCGCAGTGGATACTCGTACTGGGCATTGAGCAGCGCGCTGCGCACGCGGTCCTTGCTCTCCCGGACCGCCGCCTCGGGCAGGCCGACGATGGCGAGGCCCGGCAGTCCGTTGGTGAGGTGCACCTCCACGGTCACCGGGGGTGCGTCCACACCGACCTGGGCGCGCGTCCTGACGATGGCGAGGCTCACGGGGTCCCTCCCTGAGCGGCAAATGCCCGCCTACGGTAGCGCCGACTCCCTGCCTTCCGCAAGGTCGGGCGCGGCTCACCCACCCGCATGCACCAGAATGGAGCACCTGGCCCGCACCCGGTGCCTCCCTGGTGCGGAGGGCGGGCTGGAAGGGCGTTCCTGAAGGCGCCCGGGGCCCGCCGCCAGGGCCGATTGCCTCCTCATCCCGCGCTGACCCGGGTGCTGGCACGGACCTTGTAGAGACCCTCTCCGCAAGCTGCGAGCGGTCGCCCCGGCAGGGCGACCCGGGAACGCGGCGTCACCCGGGACACACCCGGCACCATCGGGAGGGAAAGGGCATGAAAGACGTGGACAGAGGCATCGTGGCCGTGGTCGTGGGGCTGGCCCTCGCGCACGGCGCTCAGGCCGAGCTCGGCATGAACGTGGGGGTCACCAGCAACAGCGTCTGGCGCGGGGTCACCCAGACCTCCGACGGCCCCGCGATCCAGGGCGGGATCGACTACCGGCACGAGAGCGGACTCTACGTGGGGACGTGGGCGTCCAACGTCGAGTATTACGACGAGAAGGGCGCGGAGCTCGACCTCTACGCCGGTTTCGCCGGTGCGGTCGCCGACCTTTCCTGGAAGGCGGGGGTCACCGCGTACACCTATCCGGACAGCGACCGTCCGGACCACGTCACGGCGAACAATTTCACCGAGCTCGGGGTGAGCGCGACCTACGGGTGGGTCACGCTGGGCGCCGCGCTGACCCTCGGCGGCGAGGGTCCCAGCGAGGCCACCTTCGAGGCCGGCGACGACTACCTCTACGCAAGCGTCGCAGTCCCGCTGCCGGAGAACTTCACCCTGGGTGTCACGGGTGGTTATTACCGTTTCGACAACCGGGCGGCGTACGACGACGCGGGGGCGAGGCTCTACGGGAGCCGGGTGGCGTACCACCACGCGCTCGTCAGCCTCGGCAAGGAGCTCGGGGACTGGGGCAGCGTCTCGCTCAACGTCTCCAAGGCGTGGACCTCCCGGGCGGACGAGCTCGCGCTCGGAACCGAGGAGAACATGGAAGACGTTCGCGTCTTCGTGTCCTGGGTGAAGGTCTTTTGATTGCCCTGGGCGAAGGTGTTCTGACCCGTTACCCCCGAGCCGGGGTTTGCGTGGCCCGCTGGCCGCGGCCCGCCAGCTCACTCACGAGAGGAGATTGCAGTCCATGAAGCTCGTTACCGCCATCATCAAGCCGTTCAAACTGGACGACGTCCGCGAGGCCCTCTCCGGCATCGGCGTCCAGGGGATCACTGCCACCGAGGTCAAGGGGTTCGGCCGGCAGAAGGGCCACACGGAGCTCTACCGCGGGGCGGAGTACGTGGTCGACTTCCTGCCCAAGGTCAAGTTGGAGGTGGCCGTGAAGGCCGACATGGTCGAGCTCGTGATCGAGACGATCACGAATGCTGCGCGCACCGGAAAGATCGGTGACGGCAAGATCTTCGTGTCCACTCTGGATCAGGTGGTCCGGATCCGGACCGGCGAGACCGGCCCTGAGGCGATCTGAGGGGGATGACGGTGATGAGAACTCCATCGATGAGAGGTACAGCCCGAAGGGGTGCGGTGGCGCTGGCATCGATCGGCGCGTTGATGCTGGGGCAGGGGGCCGCGCTGGCCGCGGAGGCCGCGGCGCCTGCGGTCGACTCCGGACATACTGCGTGGATGCTCACGGCGACGGCGCTGGTGCTGTTCATGACCATCCCGGGGCTCTCGCTCTTCTACGCAGGCATGGTCCGTTCCAAGAACGTGCTCTCGGTCCTGATGCAGTGCTTCGCGATCACCTCGCTGATGACGGTGATCTGGGCGCTCGTGGGCTACAGCCTGGCGTTCGGCAACGCGGGGATGGAGAAGGGGGTCGTGAACCTTCACTCCTTCGTCGGCACGCTCGAGAAGGCGTTCCTCGGGGGCGTCACGCGTGACAGCGTCACACTCGCCATTCCGGAAACGGTGTTCATGGTCTTCCAGATGACCTTCGCCATCATCACGCCGGCCCTCATCGTCGGGGCCTTCGCCGAGCGCATGAAGTTCTCGGCAATGCTCTGGTTCATGGGGATCTGGTCGGTCGTCGTCTACGCCCCGGTCGCTCACATGGTGTGGGGCGGCGAGGGGGCGTTGATGGGGGACCTCGGCGTGCTGGACTTCGCCGGCGGCACGGTCGTGCACATCAACGCGGGCATCGCGGCCCTGGTGGCGGCGCTCGTGCTCGGAAGGCGCCGGGGCTACCCGACCACGGCCATGCCCCCCCACAACCTGACCCTGACCGTGGTGGGAGCGGGGATGCTGTGGGTCGGGTGGTTCGGCTTCAACGCGGGCAGCGCGGTGGCGGCGGACGGCAGTGCGGGGATGGCGATGGCGGTGACGCAGTTGGCGACGGCCACGGCGGCGCTGGCGTGGATGTTCGCGGAGTGGGTCGCCCACGGCAAGCCGAGCGTCCTCGGCATCGCCTCGGGCGCGGTGGCCGGTCTGGTGGCGATCACACCGGCCTCCGGCACGGCCGGCCCGATGGGTGCGATGGCCATCGGCGCGGTTGCGGGCGTCGTGTGCTTCCTCAGCGCGACCCGGATGAAACGAGCCCTCGGCTACGATGACGCGCTCGACGCCTTCGGGGTGCACGCCGTGGGTGGCATCGTCGGGGCCGTGCTGACCGGGGTGTTCGCTGACGCGGCATTCGGAGGGAAGGGACTGGCAGAAGGGATGACCCTGGCCGGCCAGGTCTGGGTCCAGGTCCTGGGTGTCCTCCTCACCGCGGCGTACACGGCCGTGGCGAGCTACGTCATCCTGAAGGGCATCGACCTCGCCATGGGGCTGCGGGTGGACGAGGAATCGGAGACGCTGGGCCTCGATCTATCCCAGCACGACGAGCGCGGCTACGTCCTGTGAGGCCCCTGCCAGGGGCGGTTCCGGGGAACGCAGCCCCGGGCCGCCCCCCCTCCCGGCCTCTGCCCGTTTGCGACCCCGTTCTCGGACCGGTCGAGCATTCTTTACAGTCCACGACGCCTGCGGGCCGAGGGGTGTCAGTCGGCTCAAGGGGTTACCTGACTTGGCCCGTGGCTTGCTGCAAGGGACCCCAGTGAGTCCCTCGAGCCCGGACGTGAGGAACGATGACGGACGACCCACTTGAAGACCCCCGGCACCGCTCGCCGCGCAGAGTCGCCCGTTCGAAGCCCAACCGGGCTCCGGTGGAGCGCCGGCCGACCGAGCAGTTGATCCAGTGGCTGTGGGACCGTTACCTGGCCGAGCACCGGCTGTCGGCACCGAGGAGCGGCCGCCGCGTGCCCCGCAGGCCGAAGCAGGCGCCGTAGAAGCGCCGCGCGCCGTTCATGCCGCCCGGGGCTGGTGGTGGAGCGAGGTGAGCCGGTCGATCGCGGCGTAGGGGTGGCTGAACATGACCCCGACCCCGTCCGCGTGGTGGTGAACCACGAGCGCCGCGACGTCGTTCCATCCACCCTCCGCGTCGGGGTCCGGGAGGTCCACCCAGAGCACCGATTCGGAGGACAGGTCCACCCGGCCCGTCTCGATGAACGCACCGCTCTGGCTGATGTCCCGCGTCGGAGAGAAGAAGACCCGCCCCGACCGGTCACGCACCCGGACACCGACGCGCAGGGGGTGCCTTTGCTCCAAGCGCCGCTCCATCATCTCTGCCGCCCTCATTCCCGGGCGTCCGAGGCCGGCCCCACGGCCGTCCTCCCGGCACGCCGTCCATGGATCCGTCGGCCGAGACCGGGACTCCTTTAGCGGTCGACGCCGGAACTGTGCGCGATTCGAGCCGGCGACCTCCCCTCAGCGCTCGAGCAGGTCCCTCAGGGCCGTCTCGAGGTCGGGGAAACGGAACCGGAAACCCGCCTCCAGAAGCCGGCTGGGCAACGCCCGCTGTCCGCTCAGGACGAGGTCGGCGACCTCTCCCAGCAGCGCCCGCAAGGCGGATGCCGGCGCAGGCACCCAGGACGGGCGACCCAGGATCCGCCCCAGGGTCCGCCCCATCTCGGCGTTCGTCGCCGCGCCGGGGGCGGTCAGGTTGAAGGGGCCGCGGGCTTCCGCGTTTTCGATGAGGAAACGGATGGCCGCGACCTCGTCGGCCAGGTGGATCCAGGGCACCCACTGCCGACCGCTGCCGAGGGGGCCGCCCGCGAACAGCCGATAGGGGAGGACGAGCCGCGGCAGCGCCCCGCCGGCCATGGTCAGGACCACCCCGGTCCGGGCAATCGCGCGCCGCACACCGAGCGCCTCCACCGGTGCCGTGGACGCCTCCCAGTCGACGGCGAGGCGGGCGAGGAAGTCGCTGCCGGCCGGTGTCTGCTCGTTCGCCACCGTCTCGTCCAGGGGTCCGTAGATGCCTACGCCCGAGGCCTGCACCAGCACCGAGGGTCGCTTGCGTGCCGCGCGAAACGCGTCCACCACCGCGCCCCCGGCGAGGATGCGGCTGTCCCGGATGCGCTGCTTGCGCTCCTCCGTCCAGCGTGAGGGCAGGGGGCCGGTGCCCGCCAGGTTCTCCCCCGCGAGGTTCACGAAGGCGTCGGCGCCCTCCAGCAGGTCCACCCACCCTTCGGGAGAGCGGGCGTCCCAGCGCCGGACCTCGACGCCGGGCAGGGGCCTGGCCCGCGCCGGGTCCCGCCCCAGCCACGTGACCCCGTGACCCTCGCCCAGCAGCGAGCGACTCAGCGCGCCGCCGATGAGGCCCGTACCGCCAGAGATGACGACGTGCATGGTGGACCCTCCTTACAGTGCTGCCCGAGGCACCTGTCCGAGGCGCCGTCGCCGGTGCGCTCGAGCCCGATGCCATCGCTGCCCCGGTGGGGAACGCGGTTTTACTATACGCTTGGTGCAGACCGGAGCCGCAGCCCAAACGGAGGAGTCGGCATGTCCAAGCCAGTGCTCGCCGTCACCCTCGGCGACGTCGCGGGTATCGGTCCCGAGATCACCGCCCGGACGCTCCTGGGCCACCCGCACCTTCGCGAGCGCTGCGTGCCCGTGGTCATCGGCGACGAGGCGGCCTTGCGGTCAGGGGCGCGGGTCGCCGGCCTCGACCCGGGTGCCGTCCGGGCGATCCGGGAGCCATCGCAGGCGACCAACGACCCGGCGACCCTCGAGGTGGTCCAGACCGGGCCGTCGTTGGCGCACGTGCCGCCGGGCGAGATCCATCCGGATGCCGGCGAGGGTGCGTACCGTTTCGTCGTGGCCGCGTGTGACCTCGCCCGGGCGGGCAAGGTGAGCGGCATCGTCACCGCGCCGCTCAACAAGGCCGCGCTGCACGCGGCGGGACACGAGTACCCGGGCCACACCGAGCTGCTGGCCGAACGGTTCGGGGTCGAGGAGTACTCCCTGGTGCTCTCGGCGGGCGACCTGTACTTCTTCCACCTCACCACCCACGTGCCGCTGCGCCGCGCCATCGAGCTGATCACCCGGGAGCGGACCACCTCCGTGATCGACCTCGCGGCGGCCTTCTGCCGGGCGCTGGGGAGACCCGGGGAGCCGATCGCCGTCGCGGGGCTCAACCCGCACGCGGGCGAGAACCGGCTCTTCGGGGACGAAGAGGCGGACATTCTCGCCCCCGCCATCGAGGCGGCCCGGGCACGGGGCATCCCCGTCACCGGCCCGCTGCCGGGCGACGTGGTGATCCCGCAGGCGGTGCGCGGCAAATGGAACGTCGTCGTCTGCTGCTACCACGATCAGGGCCACGCGCCCTTCAAGGCCGTGTACGGTGAGGAGGGCGTGAACATCACCGTCGGCCTTCCGGTGGTGCGGGTGTCGGTGGACCACGGGACTGCATTCGACATCGCCGGCCGGGGCATCGCCCGCGAGGCGAGCCTGGTGCTCGCGATGGAGCGGGCGGCGGTCCTGTCGCCGGGCTGGCACGAGGTCTGGAACACTGCGAAGGAGGGTCTTGCGTGATGCGTACGCTGCCGCTGGATCGCGTCTACCAGTTCATCGAGCCGGGGCCTGTGGTGCTGCTGACCACGCGCTACCGGGATAGGGCCAACGTCATGGCCATGTCCTGGCACATGATGGTGGACTTCGAGCCGCCGCAGCTGGCCTGCATCGTCAGCGACGCGAACGAGTCCTTCGTCCCCCTGCGCAAGACCCGGGAGTGCGTCATTGCCATCCCCCCGGCGGGGCTGGCACGCACGGTCGTCGACATCGGCAACTGCTCGGGGCGTGACGTGGACAAATTCGCGCGCTTCGGCCTCGACACGAAGCCTGCCCGCCGGGTCGCGGCGCCGCTCCTCCCGGCCTGCATCGCGAACCTGGAGTGCCGCGTCATCGAGACGCGGCTGGTGAACGCCTTCTGCCTCTTCGTCCTGGAGGTCCTGCAGGCCTGGGTCGAGCCCCGGTTGCGGGGCGAGAAGACCCTGCACCACCAGGGCTACGGCCGTTTCGTGCTCGACGGGGACGTCGTGCGGGTCCCCTCCCGCAAGCCCTGAGCCCGGGCCGCCCGCCGGGTCAGCCCCCCTGGCCCGCGTGCCCCGCGGCGCCGGGGCGTTCCGCGCACTCGCGGAAGATCCGCACCCGGCAGCGGCGGCAGACCTCGGGGTCCAGCCTCGGCACGATGCTGGCGATCGCCTCGGTCTTGCCCCCGAAGAGGTTCCCGCTCCCGATCTCCTCCAGGTAGCCGCCACGCACGAGGAGGTCCCGGACGCGGGGCTTGGGGCGGATCAGGTACAGCCCGCCCCCCCGGGCCCTGCGGCGCCCGGCCTCCGCGGACAGGAACTCGGCGCCTGCCACGTCGACGAAGTTGATGCCGGTGGAGACGACCGCGAGGTGCTTGCGGGCCGGTTGGTCCGCCTCGAAGCGGCGGAACGTCTCGGCCACGTGGCTGACGGCGCCGAAGAAGATCGAGCCGTCCAGACGGACGATCCGCAACTGGGGGCACTCGGGCAGCGACGGGTCGGTCACGAAGTGGCGGTCGGGGCTGCGCGGGTCCGGGACCCGGGGCAGGATGGTGGGGCGGGAGGTCCGGCTGAGGTACAGCACCAGGGAGAGCAGAACCCCGGCGAGGATCGCGAGCTCGAGGTCCAGCACCAGGGTTGCCCCGAAAGTGACCCCCATCACCGCCGTTTCCTGGCGGCTGGTCCGCACGACCCGGCGGATGTGGTGGAAGTCGAGGAGGCCCCAGGCCACGAGGAAGAGCAGGCCGGCCATCGCCGCGTGGGGAAGGTAGGCGCCGAGCGGGGCGATGGCCCAGAGCACCCCCACCAGGAAGACCCCCGCGAACACGGCCGCCAGGGGGGTGCGCGCGCCGGCCTCGAAGTTGACGGCGCTGCGATTGAAGGAGCCGGTGGCGACGTAGCCGGAGAAGAGGCTGCCGGCGAGGTTGGAGAGCCCCTGGCCGATGAACTCCTGGCTGCCGTCGATGTACTGGTGCGTGCGCAAGGCGAGCGCCCGGGCGATCGAGATGGCCTCGGTGAGGGCGAGCAGGGTGGTCGCGAGCGCGGCGGGCGCGAGCGCCCGGATGGTCTCGAGGGAGAGGTCCGGCAGCGAGAGCGGCGGCAGGCCGCCCGGCAGGGCGCCGAGGGTCCCGATGCCCGTGCGCTCCGGGCCGAAGACGGCGTTCAGCAAGAGGGCCCAGAGGCTTCCCGCCAGCATGGCGACCAGGAGATAGGGAGCCCGTGGCCAGCGGCGGCGCGCGAGGAGGCCGCTCACGAGGGTCAGGACGGCGACTGCGGTCGCGAAGGGATTCGCCTCCCGCGCCCGCGCCAGGAGCGTCTGCACCACTTCATGGACCGGCAGGCCCCGGGGCACGTCGACCCCGAAAAAGGAACCCGCCTGCTGGGCGGCGATGAGTATCGCCGCGCCCGCGGTGAAGCCCAGGACCACGGAGTGCGAAATGAAGTTGGCGAGCGCCCCCAGCCGGGCGAGGCCCATGGCCAGCTCGATCGCCCCCACCAGGAGGGTCAGCGTCAGCGCGAGGCGGACATAGTCGGCGCTGCCCGGCTCAGCCAGGCCGCTCAGGCTGGAGAAGAGGACGATGGAGGCGGTCGTGGTCGGCCCGGACACCAGGTGCCAGGAGGAGCCCCAGAGCGCAGCCACGATGGCCGGCACCATCCCGGCGTACAGCCCGTACTCCGGGGGCATGCCGGCCACGGTGGCGAGGGCGACCCCCTGGGGGAGCACGACGACGGCGCCGGTGAGACCGGCTGCCAGGTCAGAGCGCAGGGACCGGGCGTCGACCCGCTCACGCCAGGCGAGAAAGGGGAACAGCCTTGCGAGCCAGCGAGACCCGTGCCGGTGGCGGACGCCGGTGGGGCCGGGTGAGGGGGCGGGTGAGGGGCCGGCAGACTGCCCCTCGCGGGAGGAATGGGTCATGGGCTCTCTCCGGCCTTCCTCGAGGGCGTTCCCGCGGGGGCCGTCACTCTCGGGTCCCTCGGGAAACGGTCCTGACCGATTTCTTGAAGTCTAGCCCCGGAGACGGGCGCGGAGTCTCGCGGTTGCCTGCCGGCGGGTGTCCCTATAGCCTTGGCCCCGAGAGTCTTCGAGCGACCCGCGCGGTGTACGGGGCATCCCCCGGCGGGGCAGTTCGCCGCGACCCGCCGCAACCGCGAGCAGGGTGGTGCCGGTCTCCGCGGGGCCGGCGGTGTGAGTCGACCCCAAATGAGGGAGCAGCTGATGGCACACAAGAGCAGCGATCTGGAGCGCAGGAAATTCCTCAAGATGACCGCCATGGCGGCTGGAGGTGCGACGATGATGGGTGTGAGCGGGCGGACTGTGGCGGCCCCGCAGGCGCTGGACGAGCCCGACAGCCCCATCTATCTCGCCCTGAATATCTCTCGGGTACTCAACAACGAAGAGAGCTTCCGACTGATGCGCGAGGTCGGGCCGAAGGTGTGCATCACCACGGCATCCCACCCCGGTTTCCTGGGCTTCCAGGCCAACGTGCAGACCGGTGCCATGTCCATTGCGGGCCGCTACGGCGGGGCCAGGGTGGACATGGACAAGGAGCTCAACCCCATCGGGAACTACCAGTACACCATGTGGAAGACGTGGCAGGACCACGATGACTTCCACAGCCGGCAGTTCAAGCGGGTCTTCGAGCTCTGCACGGCGTGCCTGCCCACCGTGGTCGAGGGACCGTGGGAGCCGGTCTACCGGGTCGTCAGGGCGAAGATCCCCCAGGTCCGCTCCATGGGCGAGATCACGAAGCTCGCCCAGGACCTCCAGCAGGGCAAGGATTTCGTGCGCTTCGCCACCCCGGGTCGCTGCGTCACGCTGGCTCCCCACACGGTCAAGCCCGGGGCGGAGGCCGCCTTCGAGAAAGGGGTGGTGGACACCCTGGAGGCCCTCTCGGATTCCACGGGGTTCCTGGGCTACATGGTGCTCAAGCAGATGGGGGTCTGCGCCCTCGGCAGCCTGATGCTGGACCCCGAGTCCATGGCCCAGGCCCTGATGACGCTGGGCGCCAACCCGCCGGACAACCCCAGGCCGGCCTTTGCCACTCCCGACGCCCGGCCCACCCCGCCGGACTACCTGGTGCACACGGAGTGGGATTCGCCCGAGCTGGCCAAGCTCGGTTTCGCCAAGGTCCTGGTCAACCACCGGATCCGGAAGATCCACGACGATGGGGTCATGGCGCACCTCATCAAGGGCCCCTACATCAAGTTCTTCCGTCCCATGATGGAAGAGCCCGGCTGGCGCGACCATCTGCGCTGAGAAGGTCAGCACGAGGGTCGGGCGGGCCCTGCCCACGCGGTGGGGCCCGCCCGCAGTCTGCAGGCCCCAGCCCTGCCTGACCCGTTTCGCCTCACCAAGCCATTTCCTACCCTAGAGGAGAGCCGCCCATGGCAACCCGCAAGCCCAACTACGCATTCGAGCGCAACCAGCGCACCAAGGCCAAGGCCGCCAAACGCCAGGCCAAACAACAGGCGAAAACGGAGGCGAGGCGCCGCGAGACTCCGGGCGAGCCGGCGGGTGCCCCATCCGCAGACCACGAGTCCGGCAGCGACGCGGCCGAGGACGAGGGTGGGGAGTCCGAGGGCGCGTAGGGGGCTCGAGAACTGGAGCAGAACCGCGCCCGTATACGGATGACCTTTCAGCAACGCAGGAGGGTGAGCCGTGCCCGTGCGTGACATCTCCGCGTGGACTCACGAGCACGTGTTCGACTCCGGCAACCGGGCCGGGGAGCGGGGTACGCGGGTCGTCACGTGGATCACCGCGGCCACCATGGTCGTCGAGATCGTGGCCGGCTGGGCCTACAACTCCATGGCGCTCCTGGCCGATGGATGGCACATGAGCTCGCACGCCGTTGCCATTGGCGTGAGCGCCTTTGCCTACGCGGCAGCCCGGCGCTACGCGGGTGACCCGCGCTTTGCCTTCGGGACCTGGAAGATCGAGATCCTCGGCGGTTTCGCGAGCGCCGTGTTCCTGCTCGTCGTCGCCGCCCTCATGGTCCTTGGCTCCGTGGAGCGCCTGGTGGTGCCGCAGGTCATCCACTATCCCGAGGCGATGGCCATCGCGGCGTTGGGCCTTGCGGTCAATCTCGTCTCGGCAGTGATCCTGGGCGACGCTCACGACCACCACGACGGGCCGGAGCACCAGGACCACGGGCCCCATCATCATCACGACCTGAACCTTCGGTCGGCCTACCTGCACGTCCTCGCGGACGCGGTGACCTCCGTGCTGGCGATGGTTGCCCTGGGTGGCGGTTGGCTGTACGGATGGTCGTGGCTCGACCCCCTGATGGGGCTCGTCGGAGCCGCCCTGGTCGCCCTCTGGGCACGTAACCTGCTGACGGAAACTGGAAAGGTGCTCCTCGACCGGGAGATGGACCACACGGTGGTGGACGAGATCCGTAAAACGCTAGAGACGGGCTCCGACCGAGGGGGGACCCGGATCGCCGACCTGCACGTCTGGCGCGTTGGCAAGAACGCCTACTCCTGCGCACTCAGCGTCGTGACGTACGATGCGAGCGTGAACCCGGCTCGCGTGCGGGAGTGGCTCTCCGTGCACCAGGAGATCGTGCATTCAACCATCGAGGTGCACGTCGGCTCGTGACGGGGTCCGGCCGGCCGCAGGCGCGGTGAATGGTGCCGGTTGAGGGAGTCGAACCCCCGGCCTGCCGCTTACAAGGCGGCTGCTCTACCAGCTGAGCTAAACCGGCGTCGCGGCGGATTCTAGGTGCCGGAGCGCGGTGGGTGCAACGCGGGCCAGGGTCTGCTCCCTCAAGCGGCAGGCTCGGCAAGCTCCTCGACCCACTCGAAGCCGATCTCCCAGGCGTGGCCGTCCTGGTCGGCCCAGGTCTGGAACGACTCCCGGGCCTCCAGCAGTACGTGCCGGCCCGGCGTGTGCCACTCCGGCTCCGGAACGTCGTCGTCGCAGGTGAACCCGACGGGCAGGCGTTGCGCAGTGACCGCCAGCTTCAACGCCTCCTCGCGGCTCGGCGCCTCGAGTAGCGCGTGATAGGTCTCCGCCAGGCCCCGGCCTTCCACGTCGCGGTAACTTGCCCAGATGCTCCAGCGTCTCATGTCGGTGCGCTCGAATGGATGCCGACTCTCCCGATGCAACAACCGTGCACGGGGTGCCGAGAGGCCGCAATCACAAGGGGATGAGCCGTTCCTCCCTACGCTGTGTCGGCTCGCCCGTCAACTGTCTCGACAGCGCGTGCGCCCTGACCGGTCCAATCTGTGAAGGCCCTCACGGAGATCGGGGCATTTCCGGGCGCTCATCGGAAAACTTGACACGTGCTCGACGCCTTTTCAACTCCAGAGAACCTTTCAAGTCAACTGGTTCTGGAATGCATCTCAGATGAATTAGTATGGTCCAGGGTGGGTGACGGAGGGCGCGAGGATGGCTGAAGGTGTTTCCCGCTTTTCCGCCGGGGTGGTCGTCCTGCGCCGGCAGGGGGAGACCTGCCGCTTCCTCCTCCTGCGTTCCTTCCGCTACTGGGACTTCCCGAAGGGTCAGGTGGAGCCGGGCGAGGAGCCCATCGACGCCGCCCGTCGCGAGGTGAGGGAGGAGACGGGCATCACGGACCTGGATTTCCGCTGGGGGTTCGACTACCGGGACACCCCACCGTATGGGCGCGGCAAGGTGGCCCGTTACTACGTGGCGGAGACCGCAGAGCACCACGTGACGCTCCCGGTGAACCCCGCACTCGGCCGTGCCGAGCACGAGGAGTTCCGGTGGGTGACCCGGGCCGCCGCGCGCGACCTGGTGGTCCCGCGGGTCGCCGCCATCCTGGACTGGGCGGTGTCCGTCGCCGGGTGCTGACCGGGCTCCCGGGTCGCGGGCTCGCCCGCACCGGTGCCGCCCCGGCAGGTGACCCGCCGGACGGCGCCGCAATGTCCTCCCGCCCTGGTTGAGAGGAGCTAGACTGCCCCGGCCCCGGCCGCTGGCGATTCCGCTGCCGCTGCCGGTCCGGGGGCTGCGGCGGGCCCCGGGGCCGCCGTCGCCCCGGGTGCCTCCACCCCGGACGGATTGGTGAAGCGGTCGTTCAAGCTCTGCACGTAGCGGTCCGCCTCGGCGAGAACCGTGGCGAGTCTCCGGCGGGCGCGCTTGCCCCAGCCCGCCGGACGGGTGAAGAAGATCGAGCGCCAGGGGGCGGTGTTGCGCGCGAACGCTTTGCGCAGGGACTCCCGGGTGAGCAGGTGCGGGATGTCGGCGCCGAGCCGTTGGCCGATGCGCCGGGCGTGCACGCGCCGGGCGGTGAAGTGGGCGTACAGCGCCAGGGCAAGCGCGGCCAGCACCCCGAGCGCGGTCCCGAGGGTCCGGGCGAGAGGTACCTCGCCGCTGCGCCACGCATCGAGCGAGACGTTCTGCCAGAAACCCGTGTACAGGCCGAGGGCCAGGCCCAGGACCAGGAGGACACCGGCAATGGCGGCGTCGGTCCAGAGCACCCGGCGCTTCCAGGTCTCCTTGGCCTGGCGCAAGCGAGGCACCCAGTCGCCCTCGATGTTCTTCGCGGTCTTCTCCAGCACGCCCACGAGCCGGTAGGCGCGCTCCACCTCGACCTGGCGCATGCGGCCGTGGATCTCGGCCAGGTCCTGGTCGCGCTTGGCCTCGAAGCGCTGGCGCCTGACCGGGTCCTCGATGGGCACGGCGGCCTCGGGGCTGTAGATCCGGTAGAAGCGGCCGGCGGTGAGGCCGCGCTGGCCGAGGGCCCGCTGCCAGGCCGCAAACACCTCCTCGGGATTGTCCTCGCGCGCCGCGGTGTCGATCTGGTTCAGGACGTAGAGGAACTTGTTGGAATCCGGCCGGTGGAAGGTGTTGGTGACCAGGTGCTCGAGGGTGTCCTGCATCGCCCCGGGCTCGGGGTGCCGGGCGTCGAAGAAGACCAGCACCAGGTCCGAGAGGTCCATGATGTGGTCGGTGATCCGCAGCGTCGACGTGCGCTGGGCATCGGCGTCGAATCCCGGGGAGTCGATCAGGATCTTGCCCTTCAGTTTCTCGCTGGGGCAGGTCTTCAGCTGGAGGTAGGCGTCGACCCGCCGGCCCTCTCCGGTCGCGACGGCCTCGATGTCGGCGCTCACCTGGTAGAAGGGGAAGCGCGGGTCGGCGTCGAGCGAAAGCCCGGGCAGGACGCGGCTCGTGCCGTCGTTGCTGTAGGTGATCACGGTGAACTTGTCGTCCACCGCCTGGTTCCCCGTGGACTGCAGCCGGGCCCCGAGGTAGTTGTTGATGAAGGTCGACTTGCCCGAGGAAAAGGTGCCCAGGACGGAGATGAGCGGCCACCAGGAGACCCGCGTGGCGTAGGACTCATCGCGATCGAGCAGTCCGAGGCGGTAGGCTACGGCGTCCAGCTCGCGGAAGCTGTGCACCGACTCGAGGAGGACCGGGTTCTCCCGCTCCAGGTGGTGCTCCAGGCTGCGGATGCGCTGCTCGATCGGACGGGGTTCGGCGGCGTGGCTCATCGTTGTGCTCCTGTGGCCGGCGCCAGGGCATCGGCGGCTGCGGTGGGCGTGGGTTTCTGGGAGAACCGCCCCGGCACCCGCTCGGGGCGTGGGGAGGTTTCCGGCACGGTCTGGTACTGCAAGGACGCGGGACCAGTATACCCCAGGGGTGGCCCGGGTCGTCGGCCGGGGAGGGGAAAGGGGGCGCCGGGGGAGAGATCCGGGGCCTGTGGCCGCGGGTCGCCCGGCTCCGGAAAGGGTGCGGACCGCGGGGGTGTTGCCCCCGGAGGCTGAGGCCCATGCGATTCTCCTCGGCGCTGACCGAGGGCCGCCTGGCGCGGCGCTACCAGCGGTTCTTCGTGGACGTCGACCTGCCGGACGGCCGGCGGGTGACCGCCCACTGCCCGAACACGGGCTCGCTCATGGGTTGCGCGGACCCGGGGCTCCGGGTGTGGCTGAGCGACGTGTCCGGGGTGGGCCGCAAGCTGGACCTGCGCTGGGACCTCGTGGAGGTGGGGGGTGGCGCCCTCGTCGGTGTCAACACGCTCTTCGCCAACCGGCTGGTGCGCGAGGCCATCGGGGCGGGTGTGGTCCCGGAACTCGGGGGCTACGGGGAGGTGCGCGGGGAGGTCCGTTTCGGCAGTGAGGGAAGCCGGGTGGACCTGCTGCTGTCCCGCCCGGAGGGTGGGGCGCGCTGCTTCCTCGAGGTAAAGAATGTCACGGCCGCCGTTCAGGGGGGAGTTGCGCTCTTTCCCGACGCGGTGAGCCGTCGGGCGAGCAAGCACCTCCGGGAGCTGATGGCGGTGGTGGCGGGGGGTGAGCGGGCGGCCCTTCTGTTCTGCGTGCAGCGCGGCGACGTGGAGGAGGTCCGCCCTGCGGACGCCATCGACCCGGTCTACGGCCGCACGCTTCGGGAGGCCGTGGCCGCGGGAGTGGAGGTCCTGGCCTACCGCGCCCGCGTGAGCCTCGCGGGCATCGCGCTCACCGACCGGGTCCCCGTGGTCTGCGAGTGAGCGCGAGGGGAGCGCGAGGGGAGCGGCCTCTCCCCGGAGCGGTCAGGGGGTCTCGGCCGGTGGGCGCCGCCAGGTGCCTGACTTGCCCCCGGATTTTTCCAGGAGCCGGATGTCGGTAAGGGTCATCCCCCGGTCGACGGCCTTGCACATGTCGTACACGGTGAGCAACGCGACCTGCACCGCGGTGAGGGCCTCCATCTCCACGCCGGTGGGCCCTACCGTCTCGGCCCGCGCGCGGCAGTGGACCGATGGCGGGTCGTCGTGGGGCTCGAGATCGAGCTCGACCCGGGTGAGGGCGATGGGGTGGCAGAGCGGGACGAGGTCGGCGGTCCGCTTCGAGGCCATGATCCCGGCGACCCGGGCCACGCCGAGCACGTCGCCCTTCTTGTGGCCGCCCTCGACGATGAGGCGCAGGGTGGCGGGAGCCATCCGGATGGTGCCCTCGGCGACGGCGACTCGGTGGGTTGCAGGCTTGGGGCCGACGTCGACCATGTGGGCCTCGCCCGCGTCGTTGAAGTGGGTCAGCTCGCGCATACACTGTGCCTTGCGGTGCGGGGGCATACTGGACACCCCGGGGGGCAGCCCTCGGTGGGGCGGAAGGAGGTGAGGGTGGCAATCACGGTACGGTACTTTGCCAGCCTGAAGGAACGGATGGGAAGGGCCGGGGACTCCCTGGGACCGGGCGCCGCGGGCACGGTGCGGGAGGTCTGGGAGCAGGTGGGGGGCGGCGTGCCCCTGCCGCCCCACACGCTGGTGGCGGTCAACCTGGAGTACGTCGACCCCTCGCACCCGGTGCGCGACGGTGACGAGGTGGCCTTCTTCCCACCCGTCACGGGGGGCTGAGCCCATGCGGGTGGAGATTCGAACGACGCCCTTCGACCCCTGGTCCGAGCTCGCGGCCTGGACCTCGCCGGTGGGGGACTCCGGGGCGGGGGACTCCGGCGCGGCGGATGCCGGCGCCACGGCGGTGTTCGTGGGCACGACCCGCGATTTCAACGGCCCCCATGCCGTGCGGGAGATGACGCTCGAGCACTACCCGGGGATGACCGAGCGTTACCTCGAGCGCATCGCGGGGGAGGCCACGGAGCGCTGGGCACTTCTCGACGTCCTGGTCGTGCACCGGGTGGGGCAGCTGCTGCCCGGCGACCCCATCGTCCTCGTGGCCGCGCGGTCCGCCCACCGGGGGCCTGCCCTGGATGCCTGCCGCTACCTCATCGAGGAGCTGAAGCATCGGGCGCCCCTCTGGAAAAAAGAGGTGACCCCGGGGGGCGACCGCTGGGTGGAGAGCAATACGCCCGGTTGACCGGGGAGGCCGCCGCGGCCCGGGCGCAACCGGGCCGCCGCCTCGGCCCGGCGCTCGGGGCTCAGTCCGCCAGCGCCCTCAGCACGTGTTCCCTCAGGCGCGCGCACGCGGGCGCCGCGAGGGGCTCGCCGCTGCGATCCGTGACGTAGAAGAGGTCCTCGACCCGTTCCCCGAAGGTCGCGATGCGGGCGCTGTGCAGGCTCACGCCGCCTTCGCTCAGGGCGACGGCGATCCGCGCCAGTACGCCCGGCCGGTCGGTGGCCGTCACCTCGACGACCGTGCGCCCGGCCACGTCGTCCCGGTACCGCACCTCGGTGGACACTGCGAAGTGCCGCAGGCGCCGGTGCGCCCTGCGGCTCACCGGCGCCGGTGGGCCGGAGATGGCAACGAGCTCCCGGCGCAGGGTGTCCGAGACCTCGCGCAGGCGCTCCGGGTCCGTGAGGGGCCCGCCGTTCTCGTCGAGCACGATGAACGTGTCCAGCACCGTGCCGTCGCGGGAGGTGACGATCCGGGCGTCCTGCACGTCGAGGCCGAGCCGGTCCAACACCGTGGTCGCGGTCGCGAAGAGATAGTCCCGATCGCGGGTGAGGACGAAGACCTCGGTGCCGCCGCGCCGGCTCCGGGGGCTCACCTCCACCAGGGGAAAGTCCTCCGGCGAGTTGTAGATCACCGCTCGCGCGTGGCGCGCGATCTCCTCCGGCGAGTGGCGCAGGAAGTAGTCCTCCGGCAGCCCGTCCCAGAACCGCGCGACGCGCACGTCGGTGCGCCGGAGCTCGGTCAGCCGTCCCCAGGCCTCGTCCCTCGCCTCGGCGACGAGCTCGGCCTTGTCCACCGGGTTCTCGAGCCCACGGCGCAGGGCGCGCAGCGTGGCCTCGTAGAGCTCGAGGAGCAGCGCCGCCTTCCAGCCGTTCCAGACCCTGGGGCTGGTGCCGCGGATGTCCGCGACCGTGAGCACGTACAGGTAGTTCAGGTGGACCTCGTTGCCCACGATTCGCGCGAAACGGTCCACGACGACCGGGTCCGTGATGTCCTCGCGCCGGGCCGTGCTCGACATCGTCAGGTGGTGACGCACCAGCCAGGCCACCAGGCGGGCGTCGTGGGCGCTCAGGTCGTGGCGCAGGCAGAACTGCAGCGCGTCCGCCGCGCCGAGCTCGGAGTGGTCCCCCCCGCGCCCCTTGGCGATGTCGTGGAACAGCGCGGCGAGGTAGGCCAGCTCCGGCTTCGGCAGGGCGTTCATCGCCTCCACCGCCCGGGGTGTCTCCTCGGCTCCCCCGCCGGAAGCGAGGCGGCGGAGGTTGCGCACCACCGCGAGGGTGTGCTCGTCGACGGTGTAGACGTGGAAGAGGTCGTACTGCATCTGGCCCACGATGGCCCCGAACGCGGGGACGTAGCCTGCGAGCACCCCGTAGCGGTGCATGGCGCGCAGGGCGTGGGTCACGCCCCGTGGCTGGCGCAGGACCTCGAGGAACAGGCTGCGATTGCGGATGTCGGCGCGGAAGGCGTCGTTGATGAGGTGGCGGTGGTCGCGGATGAGACGGATGGTCGATGCGCGCACCCCCCGCAGGCCCGGGTTCTGCTGCAGGATCAGGAACACCTCCAGCAGCGCGAAGGGGTAGCGCTCGAAGACGCGCGCGGCGGTGGCCTCCACGTAGCCGTCCCGAGCACGGAAACGGGAGTTGATCGGCGTGGTCCCGCCCGGCTCGTCGGCGGTCAGGATGGCCTCCCGGAAGAGCTGCAGCAGCAGCTCCGCGAGGCGGTCGATCTCGCCGATCGCCCGGTAGTAGTCCTTCATGAAGCGCTCGACGCCGAGCTGGTGGCCGTCGTCGCGGTAGCCGAAGGACTGTGCGAGGGCCCGCTGATGGTCGAACAGCAGGCGGTCCTCGCGCCGGCCGGTCAGGTCGTGCAGGCCGAACCGCACGCGCCACAGGAAGTCGCGCGCCTCGATGAGCGTCGCGTACTCGTTGCGGTGAAGGAACCCGGTCCGGACCAAATCGCCGAGGTCGTCCGCGCCGAAGTGCCGTTTCAGGACCCAGCCGATGAGCTGGACGTCCCGCAGGCCCCCGAGGCCCTCCTTCACGTTCGGTTCCAGGTTGTAGACGGCGTCGTCGAGCCTGGCGTGGCGTGCCTGCTGCTCGGCGAGCTTCGCGGCGAAGAACTCGGCGCTCGGCCAGATGCGCTCGCGACCCGTCGCCTCGCGCATCCCTTCGAAGAGCCCCGGCGAGCCGGCGAGGTGGCGCGACTCCATCAGGTTCGTGACCACCGTGAGGTCGGCGCGGGCCTCCCGCGCGCAGTCCTCCACGGTGCGCACGCTGTGCCCCACCTCCAGCCCGACGTCCCAGAGCAGGGTGAGGTAGCGCTCGACCTCGCGCGCGCAGCGCTCCTGGCACTCGGGCTCGATGACGACCATGACGTCGATGTCGGAGGACGGGAAGAGCTCGCGCCGCCCGTAGCCCCCCACGGCCACCAGCGCCGCCGACGCGGCGTGGGGACCCAGGACGTGGCCCCAGAGGCCCGTCAGGACCTGGTCCGTAAGGTCCGAGGTCTGGTGCAGCAGCTCGCCCACCGCGAGCCCGGCCTGGTAGTGGAGTTGGATCTCCCGGCGTGCGCCCCTCAGGGCCTCGCGCAGGCCGGCGGCGAGGCCGCCCTCCGGCAGCGCCGACGCGAGCGCCTGCACGTCGAGGAGGGGGGCGCCGATGGGGGTGTCGTCGTCGGGGGCGGGCCCGGCCTCGCTCACAGGCTCTCGTCCGAGCGCAGCGTGAGTACCTCGCAGCCCTCGGGGGTGACCAGCACCGTGTGCTCCCACTGGGCCGAGAGGCTGTGGTCCTTGGTGACGACGGTCCAACCGTCGGGCAGCACCTTCACCTGGCGTTTGCCCGCGTTCAGCATGGGCTCGATCGTGAACGTCATGCCGGGCTGCAGGACGAGGGAGGTCTTCGGGTCGTCGTAGTGCAGCACCTGCGGGTCCTCGTGGAACTCCCGCCCGATCCCGTGCCCGCAGTACTCGCGCACGACGCTGCAGCCGTTCGCCTCCGCGTGGCGCTGGATCACCCGTCCGATGGTGCGCAGGGAGGCGCCGGCACGGACCTCGGCGAGGCCGAGGAGCAGGCACTCCCGGCTCACCTGGGAGACCCTGCGGGCCTGAACGGAGACCTCGCCGATGAGGAACATCTGGCTCGTGTCCCCGTAGTAGCCGTCCTTGATGACGGTCACGTCGATGTTGACGATGTCCCCACCGCGCAGCACGCGATCACCGGGGATGCCGTGACAGACCTGCTGGTTCACCGAGGTGCAGATGGACTTCGGGAACCCGTGGTAGTTGAGCGGCGCCGGCACGGCGCCCTGCACCCTCACGATGTGGTCGTGGCAGACCCGGTCGAGCTCCTCCGTGGTGACGCCCGCCTGGACGTGGGGTGCCACGACCTCGAGCACCTCGGCGGCGAGGTGCCCGGCGACGCGCATCTTCTGGATCTCCTCGGGGGTCTTGATCGTGACGGCCATGGGTCTGGGGTCTCGGGCCGGTGCGGCAGGCCGATTGTCGGTACAGGGGGCGCTATGGTATAAACCGGCGCCCCGTAAAGGCAAACCGAGGCCCGGGCTCGGCATCGAGCGGCGGGCCGCAAGCGACGCACACGTGCCGTCACACGCGCCGGGGTGCCCCGCGGCTCGAAGCCCGGGGTTGGCGCGCGGGGCGCGTGGAGGCTCAACCCGACCCGCGAGGACGAATCCGATGGCAGCAGTGACGATGCGTGACATGCTGGAGGCCGGCGTGCACTTCGGCCACCAGACCCGGTTCTGGAATCCCAAGATGGCGCCCTTCATCTTCGGCGACCGCAACCGGATCCACATCATCAATCTCGAGAAGTCCCTTCCCCTGTACCTCGATGCCGTGAACTTCTGCGGCCGCATGGCTGCGAACAACGGCACGGTCCTGTTCGTCGGCACCAAGCGCTCTGCCCAGGACGCGGTGCGCGAGGCGGCGCAGCGCTGCGGCATGCCCTACGTGAACCGGCGCTGGCTCGGCGGCATGCTCACCAACTTCAAGACCGTCAAGCAGTCCATTGCCCGGCTGAAGGAGCTGGCGGCGATGATGGAAGACGGCAGCGTGGACCGCGTGAACAAGAAGGAAGGCCTGCTGCTGCGGCGCGAGCTGGAAAAGCTCGAGGCCAGCCTCGGCGGAATCAAGGATATGGGCGGGCTCCCCGACGCGCTCTTCGTGATCGACGTGGGCTTCGAGAAGATTGCCATCAGCGAGGCCGCCAAGCTCGGGATCCCTGTGGTGGGGGTGGTGGACACCAACAACAGCCCGGACGGCGTGGACTACGTCATCCCCGGCAATGACGACGCCATTCGCTCGATCCAGCTCTACGTGGGCGGCGTCGCCGACGCCATCATCGACGGGCGCGAGCGGGCCCAGGCCGTTCTGACGGGCAAGCCCGAGGAGGCGGACGACGCCTCCGCACGGCGGCCGGCCCGGCGCCGCCCGGCGGCGCGCCCGCGCGGGCGTGGCGCGGCAGGAGACGCGGCGGAGTTGGATTCGACTGCCGAAGACCTGGCCGCGGAAGCCGGCGCAGAGGGTTGACGGAGGCCCGGGGCCCCGAGGGGCCTGCCGGGTCGGATTCCACGTCCGCGGGAGGGTTCCCTCCCGCGCGGATAGCGAGGCCTATTCCTATGGAAATCAACGCAGCACTCGTGCGCGAGCTGCGCGAGCGGACCGGCGCCGGCATGATGGATTGCAAGAAGGCGCTGGTGGAGGCGGGGGGCGACATCGAGGTCGCCGTGGAGTTGATGCGCAAGTCCGGCGCGGCCAAGGCGGACAAGCGCGCCGGCCGTGTCGCGGCCGAGGGCGTGGTGACCCTCGAGACGTCGCCGGACGGTGCTGCCGTGGCGATGGCCGAGGTCAACAGCGAGACCGACTTCGTCGCCAAGGGCGACGAGTTCCAGACGTTTGCCCAGGAGGTGGCCGCCGCGGCGCTTGCGGCCGCGCCGACGGACGTGGACGCCCTGGGCGCGGTGGCGTTGCCGGGGCGCAACGGGCTGACCGTGGCGGAACGCCGGCGCGAGCTCATCGCCAAGATCGGCGAGAACATGAACGTGCGCCGCGTCTACCGGCGTGAGCGGGGGGCGGGGGTGCTCGGCGTCTACCGGCACGGAACCCGGATCGGGGTGGTCGTGCACCTGGAGGGCGGTGACGCCGCGCTCGCGAAGGACATCGCCATGCACGTGGCGGCCAGCCGCCCGGTGGCGATCGACGGCGCGGGGCTGCCGGCCGAGCTGCTCGCCAAGGAGCGGGAGATCTACCTCGCCCAGGCCCAGGAAAGCGGGAAGCCCGCGGACATCGTCCAGAAGATGGTCGAGGGGCGGGTCAAGAAGTTCATGCAGGAGGTGACGCTCCTCGGTCAGCCCTTCGTGAAGGACCCCGAGACGACCGTCGCCCAGCTCCTGGCCAAGCACAAGGCGCGGGTGATCGCCTTCGAGCGTTTTGCCGTCGGGGAGGGCCTGGAGAAGAAGTCGGGCAACTTCGCGGAAGAGGTGATGGCCCAGGCGGGTCGCTGACGCGGCCCGGCCCCTGCGAGGACGGAGCGTGATGGAAGGGAAAATGGGGCAGGGGGCGGCTTCCACGGCCTATCGCCGGATTCTGGTCAAGCTGAGCGGCGAGGCGCTGATGGGTGAGGGGGAGTGGGGGATCGACCCGCTCGTCCTCGCCCGCGTCGCCAGCGCAGTAGGGGAGGTGCGGGCGGCGGGCGTGGAAGTGGCCCTGGTGATCGGCGGGGGCAACATCTTTCGGGGCGCGACGCTGGCGGCCTCGGGGCTCGACCGGGTCACGAGCGACCACATGGGCATGCTGGCCACGGTCATCAACGCCCTCGCCCTGCAGGACGCACTCGAGCGTGCCGGCCTGTTCGTGCGCGTGATGTCCGCCATCCGGATCCAGGAGGTCTGCGAGGACTACATCCGGCGCCGGGCGGTACGCCACCTGGAAAAGGGGCGGGTCGTGGTCTTCGCCGCGGGGACCGGCAACCCGTTCTTCACCACCGATTCCGCGGCCGCCCTGCGTGCGGTCGAGGTGAACGCGGACCTCATGGTCAAGGCGACCAAGGTCGACGGCGTGTTCTCCGACGACCCGGTTCGCAATCCCTCGGCGCAGCGCTACGATTGGCTGGGATACGACGAGGTGATCGAGCGCAAGCTCAGGGTGATGGACGCCACCGCGGTCGTGCTCTGCCGTGACCACGGCCTGCCGCTGCGGGTGGTGGACATGAACCAGCCCGGTGTGCTGATGCGGGTCGTCTCCGGGGAGCCGGTCGGGACCCTGGTGAGCGCGACACGCCCCGGCGCCTGAGTACGTGGAGACAAGTCCATGACGATCAACGACGTCACCACTGACGCCAAGACCCGGATGGCCCGGAGCATCGACGCCCTGCGCCAGGAACTGAGCAAGGTCCGCACGGGGCGGGCACACCCGAGCCTGCTGGACCACGTCCGGGTCTCCTACTACGGATCCGACATGCCCCTCAACCAGGTGGCGAACGTGTCGGTGCAGGATGCCCGGACCCTGGGGGTCGCACCGTACGACAAGGGGATGGTCAGCGCGGTCGAGAAGGCCATCCGGGACTCGGACCTGGGACTGAACCCGGTCACCGCGGGGACACTCATCCGCGTTCCGTTGCCGGCCCTGACCGAGGAGCGTCGCCGGGACCTGATCAAGGTCGTCCGCCACGAGGCCGAGGCGGCTCGGGTCGCGGTGCGCAACGTCCGCCGGGAGGCAAACCACGCACTGAAGGAGCTGGTCAAGGAGAAGCTGGTCTCCGAGGACCAGGAGCGGCGGGCCGAGGAGGAGGTCCAGAAGCTGACCGACCGTTTCATCGTGGAGGTCGACAAGGTCCTGCAGGCGAAGGAAGCGGACCTGATGGAAATCTGAGGTCCGGTCCCGGCATGCCAGTCGGCGAACAGACCGCCCGGCGCGAGAGGCGGGTTCCCAGGCACGTAGCCATCATCATGGACGGCAACGGCCGCTGGGCCGAGCGCCGTCACCTTCCCCGGTTCGCCGGCCACAAGGCCGGGGTGGACGCCCTGAGGGTCGCGGTCGAGAGCGCAGGCCGGCGCGGCGTGAAGGTCCTCACCGTCTTTGCCTTCAGCAGCGAGAACTGGCGCCGGCCCGAAGAGGAGGTTGGCCTGTTGATGGGGCTGTTCCTGACCGCGCTCGAGCAGCGGGTGCAGGAGCTCCACGAGAACAACGTCCGGGTGCGGGTCGTCGGTGACCGCACCGCGTTCAACGCCAGGCTCCAGCAGCGCATCGAGGAGGCGGAACGCCTGACCCGCGCGAACGACGGGCTGCAGCTGATCATCGCGGCCAATTACGGGGGACGCTGGGACGTGGTCCAGGCCGCGCGCCGGGTGGCCGAGGCGGTCCAATCCGGCACCCTCGCACCCGGGCAGGTCGACCTCGAGGTCTTCGCCTCCCACCTGTGCCTGCACGGCGTGCCGGAGCCGGACCTCTTCATCCGGACCGGGGGGGAGCGGCGGGTCAGCAACTTCCTGCTCTGGGACCTCGCCTACACGGAGCTCTATTTCACGGACACGCTCTGGCCCGACTTCGACGCCGAGGCACTCGACCAGGCCCTCGCCTCTTACGCGGCCCGCCAGAGACGGTTCGGGAAGACCGGGCAACAGGTCGAGCAGGGCGAAGGCGAGCACGGCTGACGGCCGGTTCCCCCGTGCTCCATGGCTTTTCCCACCCCGCCCCGAAGCACCCCTGGCTGGGGTGCCCCGGGCGATGGTTCTGACTCCGGAGGTACGGTGAGTGGTCTGAGACAGCGTGTCCTCACCGCCGTGGTCCTGGGGCTCGGTGCGCTCGCGGCCATCTTCTGGCTCCCGACCCCCGCATTCGGCGTCGTCACCGCGGGCGTCGTCCTCGCGGGCGGGTGGGAGTGGTCGCGGCTCGCCGGCTGGACCGACGCAGCCCACCGGCGGGTCTTCCTGCTCGTGCTCGCCGTGGTCCTCGCGGCGGCGGCAGTCCTGGTGCACCGGGGTGGGCTCGCCCTCGTGCTGGTCGCCGGGGCCCTCTGGTGGCTCGCCGCCCTGGGGCTGGTGCTGCGCTACGAGCGGTCCGGCAGGGGGCTGCCGACCCCGGCGGGGCTGCGGCGCGCGCTGGCCGGGCACCTGACGCTCGTGCCGGCCTGGGCGGCCCTGGTGGCGTTGCACGCGCATGGGGATTGGGGGTCGGCGTGGGTGTTCTTCCTGGCCGCCCTGGTGTGGCTCGCGGACATCGGCGCCTATTTCGCGGGCCGGCGCTGGGGCCGCCGTCGCCTGGCCGTGCGGGTGAGCCCCGGGAAGAGCTGGGAAGGGGTCGCCGGCGGCACGTTGGCTGCGCTGGCGTGGACCCTCGTGGCCGCACTCGTGGCGGGGTTGCCGCCCACCCGGTGGCCCGCCCTGCTGCTCGTGGCGGTGGGTACCGTGGCCGCGTCGGTGCTCGGTGACCTGAGCGAGAGCCTGTTCAAGCGCGAGGCCCAGGTCAAGGACAGCGGCGACCTGTTGCCGGGGCACGGCGGCGTCCTCGACCGCATCGACAGCCTGACCGCGGCGGCGCCGGTCTTCCTGCTGCTCGGGCAGTGGGCCGGGGTACTGCCGTGAAGGGCGTCGCCATCCTCGGCGCGACGGGCACCATCGGGCTGAACACCCTGGACGTTCTCGCCCGTCACCCGGACCGTTTCCGCGTCGTGGCCCTCACGGCGAACACCGACGACGCCCGGCTCGCCGAGCAGTGCGAGCGCTGGAAGCCTGCCTTCGCGGTCATGGCCGACGCGGCCGCTGCCAGGCGCCTCGCGCGGCGGCTCCAGGCCTCGGCTCCAGAGGTCCGGGTGCTCTCGGGTGTCGCGGGGCTGGAGACCGTGGCGCAGCTGCCCGAGGTCTCCAGCGTGATGGCCGGGATCGTCGGTGCCGCGGCCTTGCTCCCGACGCTTGCCGCGGCGCGCGCGGGAAAGCGGGTGCTGCTCGCCAACAAGGAAGCGCTCGTGATGTCGGGTCGCCTGTTCCTGGACACCGCGCGGCGCCACGGCGCCGAGGTCCTGCCCATCGACAGCGAGCACAACGCCATCTTCCAGTGCATGCCGCGCGACTATGGCCGCGGGTTGGATTCCGTCGGCGTGCGCCGTATCCTCCTGACCGCGTCGGGGGGACCGTTTCGCACCCGCACGCTCGCGAGTCTCGATGCGGCGACGCCGGAAGAGGCCTGCGCCCACCCGAACTGGGTGATGGGGCGCAAGATCTCGGTCGACTCGGCCACCATGATGAACAAGGGCCTGGAGGTGCTCGAGGCCTGCTGGCTCTTCGACACCACACCCGACCGGGTGGAGGTCCTGGTGCATCCCCAGAGCGTCATTCACTCGATGGTCGAATACCAGGACGGCTCGGTGCTCGGGCAACTCGGGAATCCCGACATGCGTACCCCCATCGCCCACGCGTTGGCCTGGCCCGAGCGCATCGGATCGGGCGTCGCCACGCTGGACCTGGTGTCCATCGGGCGGCTCGATTTCGAGCCCCCCGACCCGCACCGTTTCCCCTGTCTGCGGCTCGCCCGCGAGGTGGCCGAGGCGGGGGGCACGGCCCCCGCGATCCTCAACGCCGCCAACGAGGTCGCCGTGGAGGCGTTTCTCGGCCGCCGACTGCGCTTCACCGACATCCCGCGCGTCATCGAGGCGGCGCTGTCGGTCCTGCCGGCGCGTCCGGCCGAGGAGCTCGACGTGATCCTCGAGGACGACCGGCGGTCGCGCGAGGTCGCGCTCGATTTCGTGCGCCGGCTCGAGCCCGGGCACGCCTGAGCCATGGAAGCGCTGTCCAGCCTCGTCTGGTTCCTGGTGGCCCTCGGCATCCTGATCACGGTGCACGAGGCCGGTCACTTCCTGGTGGCCAAGCGGCTGGGGGTGAAGGTGCTGCGCTTCTCCCTCGGTTTCGGCCGGCCTCTCTGGATGCGCCGGTACGGGCCGGACCGCACCGAGTACGTGGTGGCAGCCTTGCCGCTTGGTGGCTACGTCAAGATGCTGGACGAGCGGGAAGGGCCCGTGGCACCGGCGGAGCGGGGGCGGTCCTTCAACCGCCAGCCCCTGTGGGTGCGGTTCGCCGTCGTCGCCGCGGGACCGGCCGCCAACCTCGCCTTTGCCCTGTTCGCCTACTGGCTGATGTTCGTCGTGGGCGTGACGGGTCTGCGGCCTCTCGTGGGGTCGGTGGAGGTGGGCTCCCCGGCCGCGGGGGCCGGCCTCAAGGCGGGAGACGAGGTGCTGGCCGTCGCCGGTGAGCCGATCGTCACCTGGGACGGGGTGCTGCAAGGCCTCATCGACGCGGCGCTCGACGGAACGCCCGTCCTGTTGGAGGTCCGCGGTCGCGGGGGGGGCACGCGGGAGGTGGAGCTGGACCTCCGGGGGACCGAGCTCGAAGAACTCGCCGCCGGGTCGGTCCTGGAACATCTGGGGGTGCGGGCGGCACGCCAGGAGCTGGCCCCGGTGATCGGAAAGGTCGAGTCGGGTGGAGCCGCCGCCCGGGCCGGTCTGCGGCCCGGCGACCGGCTCACGAGCGCAGACGGCCAGCCGGTCGGGAACTGGCAGACCTGGGTCGAGTACGTCCGCTCCCACGGGGGCCGTGACATCGTGCTCGAACTGGAGCGCGAGGGTGCCACCGTCACCCTCGAAGTGCGTCCCGACCTGGTCCAGGGAGCGCAGGGGCCGGTGGGCCGGGTCGGGGCCGCGGTGCAGGTCGACGAGGACGCCGAGGCCGGTGACTACGCGACCGAGCGGTACGGGCCCCTCGCAGCCCTCGGGCGGGCCGCCGGCAGGACCTGGGAGGTCTCGACGCTCACCCTGCGCATGATCGGCAAGATGCTGACCCTGCAGGTCTCGGTCGACAACCTGAGCGGCCCCATCAGCATCGCCCAGTACGCGGGACACTCGGCGCGCGGCGGGCTCTCGCGCTTCCTGGAGTTCCTCGGCGTCGTCAGCGTCAGCCTGGCGGTGCTGAACCTGCTCCCGATTCCGCTACTGGATGGGGGGCACCTGATGTATTATCTGGTTGAACTGATTAAGGGTAGGCCCGTGTCCGAGGAGGTTCAGATGATCGGTCAGCGGGTCGGGCTCGCCATGCTCATCGGGCTCATGGGTCTGGCGTTCATGAACGACCTGGCGCGCGTGCTGGGTTAGACCGCGGTACCTCTGATCACGATATGACCTCGCTCGGCCGGGTTTTCCTCGCCCCGTTTCTCATCGCACTGTGGGTCTCGCCGGCCGCTCGGGCGGCGGAGAGCTTCGTGGTTCGCGACATCCGCGTGGACGGGTTGCAGCGGATCTCGGCCGGCACGGTGTTCAATTATCTCCCCGTCAAGGTCGGGGAGACCTTCGACGACGCGCGTTCCGCCGAGGCCGTGCGGGCGCTGTTCAAAACGGGATTCTTCCAGGACGTCTCGCTCCTGCGCGAGGGCCAGCTGCTGGTCGTGAACGTCGTCGAGCGGCCGGCGGTCGGAGAGATCTCCTTCTCCGGGAACAAGAACCTCGAGACCGACAAGCTCAAGGATTCGTTGAAACAGGTCGGATTCGCGGAGGGTCGCATCTTCGATCAGGCGATCCTCGATCGGGTGCAGCAGGACCTGCGCGAGCTCTACTTCTCCCAGGGCCGCTACGCCGTGAAGGTGGAGTCGACGGTCACGCCCCTCGAGCGCAACCGCGTCGGCGTCAACTTCGACATCACGGAGGGAGACGTCGCCCGCATCAAGCAAATCCGGGTCGTCGGCAACCAGAGTTTCTCCGAAGACACGCTGCTCGATCTCTTCCAGCTCTCGACGCCGACCTGGTCCAGTTGGTTCACCAAGAACGACCAGTACTCGAAGCAGAAACTCTCGGGCGACCTCGAGGCGTTGCGCTCCTTCTATCTGGACCGCGGATTCATCAACTTCAACATCGACTCGACGCAGGTCTCCCTGACCCCGGACAAGAAGGACGTCTTCCTGACGGTCAACCTCTCCGAGGGTGATCGATACCGGATCGGCGACGTCAAGCTCGCAGGGGAGCTCCCGGTGGCGGCGGACGAGCTCTCGAAGCTGGTGCAGATCCGGCAGGGCGCGGAGTTCTCGCGCAAGCAGGTGACCGAGACCAGCACCAAGATCGCAGAGCGCCTCGGGGACGAGGGCTACGCCTTCGCGAACATCAACGCGATCCCGGAGATCCAGGAGAAGACCAAGACGGTCAACCTGACCTTCTTCGTCGATCCGGGCAAGCGCGTGTACGTGCGCCGCATCGCCTTCAAGGGCAACGCCCGGACCTCCGACGAGGTCATGCGGCGCGAGATGCGCCAGATGGAGAGCGCCCCCATCTCGACGAGCAAGGTCAAGCGCTCCCAGCAGCGTCTGGAGCGCCTCGGATTCTTCGAAGAGGTCGACGTGGAGACCCCGGCCGTCGCCGGGACCACGGACGAGGTGGACGTCAATTTCAGCGTGAAGGAGCGCCCGTCGGGCAACCTGATGGCCGGCATCGGCTATGCCCAGACCCAGGGCCTGATCTTCAATGCGAGCATCAGCCAGGAGAACTTCCTCGGCACCGGAAAGCGGGTCCAGCTCATCTTCAACAACAGCAAGGTCCTGCAGACCTATCTCTTTTCCTACACCAACCCGTACTGGACGGCGGACGGGGTCAGCCGTGGTTTCGACCTCTACAAGCGCAAGGTCGACGCCGAGGACGCGAACATCAGCGACTACACCGCCGACCGCTACGGCGGGAACGTCCACTTCGGCATCCCGCTGACGGAGCACGACACCATCAACCTCGGGGTCGGCGGCGAGCGCATCAAGATCAAGACCGGGACCTATCCGTCGAACGTCGTTCAGGACTTCCTGGAGGACGAAGGCGACGAGTACACGGTCGTCCCCGTCACGCTCGGGTACGCGCACGATACCCGCAACCGCGCGATCTTCCCGGACGAAGGCGGTATCACGCGGGTGAGCGGGGAGGTCGACATCCCGGGGGGTGACCTTTCGTACTACAAGGTCACGCTGCGTCAGGAGTGGTATCAGGCCCTCACCGAGCGGTTCACCTTCCACCTGACCGGCGAGACGGCCTACGGAGACGGCTTCGGCGGCACCAACGGACTGCCGTTCTTCGAGTATTTCTACGCGGGCGGTATCCGCTCGGTGCGTGGTTTCCGCGACAACACGCTCGGTCCGCGTGACAACTACGACGATCCGACGGGCGGAAACTTCCGGGCCTATGCCTCGGCCGAGCTCCTGATGCCCATGCCCTTCGCGAAGGACTCGAAGTCCGTGCGGCTCAGCACGTTCGTGGACGCGGGCAACGTCTGGATCACGGACGACCAGGTGAGGACGAGCGACGAAGGGCCGATACGGTACTCGGCGGGTGTGGCGACGAGCTGGTATTCCCCGCTCGGCCCGATCTCCGTGAGCTTCGCGTGGCCCCTCAACAAGCAGAGCGGCGACGACACGCAGGTCTTCCAGTTCACTCTGGGTGCGATGTTCTGACGCAATCCGTTCGGATCGGGGGAGGCATATCGTGAGGCGTGTGCACGGGGCCGCCGCGGCCCTCCTCTGCATGCTGGGCACGGGCGCTATCGGGGCGGAGCTGCGCGTCGCCTATGTGAACATGGCCAAGGTTCTGGAGGACGCCCCCCAGGCAACGGAGGCCTCGGCGAAGCTGGAGCAGTCGTTCTCCCCACGGGAGCGCGAGATCGTCGCGTTGCAGCGCGAGGTGCGCGAGCTCGAGGAGCGGCTGCTGCGGGACGGGCAGGGGATGACCGACGTGACGCGTGGTGGCCTGGAGCTGGACCTGCGCAGCCGCAAGCGGGAGTTGAAGCGCCAGCAGGACGAGTTCCGGGAGGACCTGAACCTGCGCAAGGGCCAGGAGCTGGCGGCCATCCAGCGGCTCGTGATCGACGCGATTCAGGGGCTCGCCAAGCGCGAGGGCTATGACCTGGTGCTGAGCGAAGGAGTGGTCTTTGCGAGCAGCCGCGTGGATGTCACCGACAGGGTCCTCGAGCGCCTGCGCCAGGCGGCCGAGCGCCGCGGCGGGAACTGAGGGGTCGCCGTGGGCCTGACCCTGGGGGACCTCGCCCGTGCGATCGGGGCGGAGTTGTCGGGGGACCCCGGGCTCGTCGTCGAGCGCGTGGCGACCCTGCAGGGCGCGGACGGCGCTGCCGTCAGCTTCCTCGCCAATCGGCAGTATCGCCGCCTCCTCGGCTCCACCCGGGCTGCCGGGGTGATCCTCTCCGCCCAGGACGCACCGGCGTGCCCGGTGGCGGTCCTCGTGATGGAGAACCCCTACCTCGGGTACGCCCGGGCGGCCGCGCTGCTCGGGCCCCAGGACAGGCCGCGCAGTGGCGTGGACGGGATGGCGTGGGTGAGCCCCGAGGCCCGGGTGCACGAGACGGCCTGGGTCGGGCCCCACGCCGTGGTCGAGTCGGGCGCGGAGGTGGGTCCCCAGGCGCAGGTGGGGCCCGGCTGCGTGGTGGCCGAGGGAGCCGTGATCGGCGCAGGCACGCGGCTCGTCGCGAACGTGACCATCGGCGCGCGGGTGAGGCTCGGTGCGCGGGTCCTGGTCCACCCCGGGGCGGTGCTCGGGGCGGACGGCTTCGGGTTTGCCCAGGCGGGCGGCACCTGGGTGAAGATCCCCCAGCTCGGCTCGGTGGTGGTCGGTGACGACGTGGAGATCGGGGCCAACACGACCATCGACCGCGGTGCCCTGGACGACACGGTCGTCGAGGACGGAGTGAAGCTCGACAATCAGATCCAGGTCGGGCACAACTGCCACATCGGGGCGCACACGGCCATCGCGGGCTGCACCGGCATCGCCGGCAGCGCGCACATCGGACGCCACTGCATGATTGGCGGTGGGGTCGGCGTGAACGGCCACATCGACATTTGCGACGGGGCGGTGATCTCGGGTCGGTCCGTGGTCTATCAGTCGATCACGAAGCCTGGCCAGTACGCCTCGGGCGTGCCCCTGCTGCCCCAGGAGACGTGGGCGCGGACCTTCCAGCGATTCCGCCAGCTGGAGGACCTCGCCCGCCGGGTCAAGCGGCTCGAGCAGGACGCGCCCGCGCGAGCCGCCTTTTCGGGAGCGGAGGAGGAAGAGTGAGCGATTCGGGCTCCAGATCCATGGACATCCACGAGGTGCGCCGGTACCTGCCGCACCGCTACCCCTTCATGCTGATCGACCGTGTCCTGGACTACGTCCCGGGGGAGTACCTCACGGCGGTCAAGAACATCACCTACAACGAGCCGCAGTTCACCGGGCACTTCCCCGAGCGGCCCATCATGCCGGGTGTCCTCCTGATCGAGGCGATGGCCCAGACGGCCGGGATCCTGGCCCAAGTGAGCACCGGCGTGCGCGTCGACGACCGCCATCTGTACTACCTCGTGGGTGTCGACAACGCGCGCTTCAAGCGCCCGGTGGAGCCCGGTGACCAGGTCATCCTGAGGGCCGAGCTCCAGCGCGCGATCCGCGGAGTCTGGAAGTTCAGCTGCGAGGCGCGGGTCGACGGGCAGGTCGTCGCCAGCGCCGAGGTGATGTCGGTCCTGAAGGAAGTCGGCGACTGAGGCGTCGCCCGTGATCCACCCGACGGCGGTCGTGGACCCCAGCGCCCGGCTGATGCCGGGCGTGAGCGTGGGGGCGTACAGCGTCATCGGTCCCGAGGTCGAGATCGGGGAGGGGACCTGGGTCGGTCCCCACGTGGTCATCAACGGCCCCACGCGGATGGGCCGCGAAAATCGGATCTATCAGTTCTCGTCCATCGGCGAGCAGGCGCAGGACAAGAAGTACTCGGGCGAGCGTACCTGGCTCGAGATCGGCGACCGCAACGTCATCCGCGAGTACTGCACCTTGAACCGGGGCACCGCCCAGGACGCGGGCGTCACCCGGGTCGGGGACGACAACTGGCTCATGGCCTACGTGCACATCGCGCACGACTGCGTGGTCGGCTCGGGCACCGTCTTCGCGAACGGCGCGTCGCTCGCCGGGCACGTGCGGGTCGAGGACTACGCCATCCTCGGCGGCTTCGCCCTGATCTACCAGTTCTGCCGCGTGGGGGCCTACAGCCTCTGCGCGTTCGGCAGCCACGTGCGCAAGGACGTGCCGCCGTTCGTGGTCGTGGCCGGTCAGCCGGCGGAGCCCCACGGGCTGAACACGGAGGGCATGCGGCGCCGGAAGGTGCCCCAGGACACCATCGCGGCGCTCCGCCAGGCCTACAAGGTCCTGTATCGCGACGGCCTCACGCTGGAGGACGCCCGCGTGCAGCTGGCGGAGTTCGCCTCCGCGACGCCCGACGTGGCCCGGTTGCTCGAGTTCCTGCAGGGGGAAAGCCGCCACGGGATCGTCCGCTGAGGCGGGTCGGGGGACCCTCCCCCGGCTGGGCCTCGTCGCGGGTGAACTCTCCGGCGACCTGATCGGGGCGGGGCTGGTGGGCGCGCTCGCGCGGCGGCTCCCGGGCCTGTGCTGCGAGGGGATCGCGGGGCCGCAACTGCTGGCCGCCGGCTGCCAGGGCCTCTACCCCATGGAGCGGCTCTCGGTCGTGGGCCTGGCGGAGGTGGTCCGCCGCGTTCCGGAGCTTCTGCGGGCGCGCCGGCGCCTCCTCGCGCGCTGGGCCGCGAGCCCCCCCGGGGTCTTCGTCGGGGTCGACGCCCCGGACTTCAATCTGGGCCTCGAGCGCCGGCTGCGCGCGCGGGGCGTTCCCACCGTTCACTACGTCAGCCCCTCCGTCTGGGCGTGGCGCCGCTATCGGGTACGCAAGGTCGCCCGCGCGGTGGATCGGCTGCTGGTGCTGTTCCCGTTCGAGGCCGACTTCTACGAGCGCCACGGGGTGCCGGTGCGCCTGGTGGGTCACCCGCTGGCTGACCGGATCCCCATGGAGCCCGTCGTCGCCCAGGCGCGCCGGGAGCTCGGGCTGCCGGCCGAAGGTGAGTGGGTAGCCCTCCTGCCCGGGAGCCGGGCGGGGGAGGTCGCGCGGCTCTCCGCACCGCTGCTCGGTGCGGCGGCCTGGTTGCGCGCCCGGCGCCCCGGGCTCGGTTTCCTGGTGCCCGCGGCGAGCCCGGAGACCCGGGCGGTCTTCGAGTCCGAGTGGCGCCGTGCGGGGGCGGACCTGCCCCTGCGGGTCTTCGACGGCCACAGCCGTACCGTCATGGCGGCGGCCGACGTGGTCCTGCTGGCGTCCGGCACGGCGACCCTGGAGGCGCTCCTCCTCAAACGGCCCATGGTCGTCACCTACCGCGTGCACCCGCTGACCTACGCCCTCGCCCGACGCCTGGTTCGTGTGGCACACGTCTCGCTGCCGAACCTGCTGGCCGGCCGGGCGCTGGTGCCGGAACTCCTGCAGGACCAGGCGACCCCCGAGCGGCTGGGAGCGGCCGTGCTTCCCTTCCTGGAGGACCCCGGGGCCAGCGCCAGCCTGCAGGACGCGTTTCGGGGTCTGCACCGGACCCTGCGCCGTGGCGCCGACGACCGGGCGGCGGAGGCGGTGCTCGAGCTCCTCGGGCAGGGGTGACAGGTCATGCGGGGAACGGTTCTCGTGGCCGGGGTCGACGAGGTGGGAAGGGGCCCTCTCGCGGGGCCCGTCGTCACCGCAGCCGTCATCCTCGACCCGGCCCGCCCCATCGCGGGGCTGCGCGACTCCAAGACCCTGGCACCGGCCCGCCGCGAGGCCCTGGCTCTTCTCGTTCGCGAGCGGGCGCTGGCCTGGGCGCTCGGACGGGCGGAGGTCGAGGAGATCGACCGCTGGAACATCCTGCAGGCGACCCTGCTCGCCATGGAGCGCGCCGTGCGGGCCCTGGCGGTCGCCCCGGAGAAGGTGCTCGTGGACGGCAACCGCTGCCCCCGGGTGCCGTACCCCGTCGAGGCGATCGTCGGGGGCGACGGCCTGGTCGAAGCCATCAGCGCCGCGTCGATCGTGGCCAAGGTGGCCCGGGACTCGGAGATGGTCGAGCTCGACGCCCGTTACCCCGGCTATGGGCTGGCGGGGCACAAGGGTTATCCGACCCGGGAGCACCTGGAGGCCCTCGGCCGGCTCGGTCCCGCGCCGGTCCACCGCCGCTCGTTCGGGCCCGTCGCCAGGGCGGCGCGCACCACCTGAGGGCTGCACTCGCGGCTCCTGGCGAGCCTCTCCAGCTCCCTGGTAAGGTAACCGGGTCATGTCCGCCCGTTTCGTCCATCTTCGCGTCCACACCGAGTATTCCCTGGTCGACGGACTGATCCGGGTGCCGGAGCTCGTCAAGGCGGTGCGGGCCGCGGGGATGCCCGCGGTGGCCGTCACCGACCAGAGCAACCTGTTCGGGATGGTCAAGTTCTACCGGGCGGCGCTTGCGGCCGGGGTGAAGCCGGTGGTCGGGGTCGACCTCTGGCTGGAGAACCCCGCGGACCGGGCCCAACCGCACCGGCTGGTCCTGCTCTGCCAGGACGCCCGCGGCTATCGCAACCTGACCGAGATCATCTCGCGCAGTTACGTGGAGGGACAGGTGGGCGGGCTGGCCACCGTCCAGCGTCGGTGGCTCGAGGACGCCAGCGAGGGGCTGATCGCGCTCTCGGGTGGCGCGGCGGGTGACGTGGGTCACGCCCTGGCGGCGGGACGGGAGGAGGAGGCGGGGCGCCTGCTCGAGGACTGGCTGCGGCTGTTCCCCAATCGCTTCTACCTGGAGGTGGAGCGAACCGGCCGTGACGGAGAGGAGGATTCCCTGCAGGCGACCGTGGGCCTTGCCCTGGCGCAGGGTGTGCCGGTGGTGGCCACCAACGACGTCCGATTCATCGCCCCGGAGGATTTCGAGGCGCACGAGGCGCGGGTTTGCATCCACGAGGGGCGTACCCTCGACGACCCGCACCGGGTGCGGCGCTACAGCGCGCAGCAGTATCTACGCTCTGCGGCGGAGATGCAGGTGCTGTTCGCCGACCTGCCCGAGGCGCTGGAGAACAGCGTGGAGATCGCGCGGCGCTGCAACCTCGAGCTCGCGCTCGGAAAGACCTCGCTGCCCGCCTTTCCGGTGCCGCCCGGAGAGGGCGAGCAGGAGTACTTCGCGCGCCAGGCGCACGAGGGCCTCGAGCGGCGCCTGGCGGCCCTCTTCCCCGAGGAGCGGGAGCGCGCCGCGCACCGGCCGGCCTACGACGCACGCATGCAGGAGGAGCTCGGCGTCATCGCCCGCATGGGTTTCGCGGGCTACTTCCTCATCGTGGCCGACTTCATCCGCTGGGCGCGCGAGAACGACATCCCCGTCGGGCCCGGGCGCGGGTCCGGGGCGGGCTCGCTGGTGGCGTATTGCCTCGGGATCACCGACCTCGACCCGCTCGCCTACGACCTGCTGTTCGAGAGGTTCCTGAACCCCGAGCGTGTCTCCATGCCCGACTTCGACGTCGACTTCTGCATGGAGGGGCGGGACCGGGTGATCGAGTACGTCGCCGAGCGCTACGGCCGCGAGCGTGTCTCCCAGATCATCACCCACGGCAGCATGGCGGCGAAGGCGGTCGTGCGGGACGTGGGCCGGGTGCTGGGGTACCCCTACGGCTTCTGCGACCGCATCGCCAAGCTTATCCCCTTCGACCTGAAGATGACGCTCGACAAGGCCCTCGAGGAGGAAGAGGAGCTGCGCCGGCGCTACGCGCAGGAGGAGGACGTCCGGGCCCTCATCGACCTCGCGAAGAAGCTCGAGGGGCTGGCGCGCAACGCGGGAAAGCATGCGGGCGGCGTGGTGATCGCGCCTTCGGTGCTGACCGACTTCACCCCGTTGTATTGCGAGCAGGGCTCGAGCGCGATCGTCACCCAGCTCGACAAGGACGACGTCGAGGCGATGGGGCTGGTGAAGTTCGACTTCCTCGGACTGCGCACCCTGACCATCATCGACTGGGCGGTGAAGACGGTGAATGCCCGGCGTGCGGCGCAGGGCGAGGCGCCCATCGACATCTCCCGCATCCCGATCGACGATCGGCCGACCTTCGACCTCATCAAGCGTGCTGCGACCACGGCCGTCTTCCAGCTCGAGTCGCGCGGCATGAAGGACCTGGTCCGCAGGCTCCAGCCCGACTGTTTCGAAGACATCATCGCGCTGGTCGCCCTGTTCCGCCCTGGCCCCCTCCAGTCGGGGATGGTGGAGGACTTCATCGCCCGCAAGCACGGCAAGGCCCGGGTGGAATACCCGCACCCCGACCTGGTGCCCATCCTGAAGCCCACCTACGGCGTCATCCTCTACCAGGAGCAGGTGATGCAGATCGCCCAGGTCCTGGCCGGCTACACCCTCGGCGGGGCCGACCTGCTGCGCCGGGCGATGGGCAAGAAGAAGGCGGAGGAGATGGCCAAGCAGCGGGCGGTGTTCCTCGAGGGCGCCCGGGCGCGGGGCGTCGCCGGGGAGACCGCCGCCTACATCTTCGACCTGATGGAGAAGTTCGCGGGCTACGGTTTCAACAAGTCGCACTCGGCCGCCTACGCCCTGGTCGCCTACCAGACCGCCTGGCTCAAGGCCCGCTATCCTGCCGCCTTCATGGCCGCGACCCTGTCGGCGGACATGGACCGCACGGACAAGGTCGTGGGGCTGATCGACGAGTGCCGCCGGATGGGGCTCGCGGTGCTGCCCCCCGAGGTGAACGGCTGCGAATACCGTTTCACGGTCGCCGACGACCGGACCGTGCGCTACGGGCTGGGGGCGATCAAGGGGGTCGGCCAGGCCGCGGTGGAGGGGATCGTCGCCGAGCGCGTGGCCCACGGACCGTATCGTGACCTGACCGATTTCTGCGGGCGCTCGGACCTGAAGCGGTTGAACCGCCGCACGCTCGAGGCCTTGATCCGCGCCGGGGCCATGGACGGGCTCGGGCCCAACCGCGCCTCCCTGACGGCCTCGCTGCCCCGCGCCCTGCAGGAGGCGGCCCGCGCCGGTGAGGCGAGCGCAGCGGGCCAGACCGACCTCTTCGGCGGGGCGGGCGGGGAGGGGCCCGCGGCCGCGGCGGAGGTCATGCTCGAGGTCCCGGAGTGGCCGGAAGACCAGCGGCTCCAGGGCGAGAAGGAGACGCTGGGACTCTACCTCACCGGCCACCCCATCGAGCGCTACGCCGAGGAGCTTGGCCAGTTCGTGTCCGGGCGCATCGCCGACCTGGCCCCCGGACAGGGGGGCACGGTGCTGGTGGGGGGGCTCTGCACCGAGGTCCGGACCATCAACAGCCGGCGAGGGCGGATGGCGGTGGCAACCCTGGACGACCGGAGCGGGCGGCTCGACCTGGTGGTGTACTCCGATCTCTTCGCGCAGTGCCGCGAAGTCCTGGGACCCGACCGGGTGCTGGTCGCCGAGGGCGAGCTGACACTGGACGAGCGCACCGGGGGGGCCTCCCTGATCGCGACCCGGGTTCAGGACCTGGACCAGGCCCGGGCCCTCTACGGAAAGCGGCTCCTCATCCAGCTCGACGCGGGGCCGTCGAGCGAGGGGATCCTCGCCGGTCTCGCCCCTGTCCTGAGGCCGTTCCAGGAGGGGCCCACGCCGGTGTATATCGAGTACCGGCGCCCCGACGCGTCGGCCCGCCTGCGCCTCGGCGAGGAGTGGCGCGTGAGCCCGACCGAGAAGCTCCTGCGGCGCCTCGGGGAGCTGGCGGGCCCGGATCGGGTGCGCATCGAGTATTGAACGCCCGGGCCTTGCCTTGCCATCGGTGGGGGTGGCGTTTAATGTCTGCGGTCTGTCCGCACGCGCAGGACCATTCCCCGGCATGAACCTGAACTTTCTCGACTTCGAGCAGCCCATCGCCGAGCTCGAGGCGAAGATCGAGGAGCTGCGCTACGTCGGCAAGGACGCGGAGCTCAACATCTCGGACGAGGTCGCGCGGCTCCAGAAGAAGAGCGACGAGCTCACCCGGTCCATCTTCTCGTCGCTCTCGCCCTGGCAGGTCTCCCAGCTCGCGCGCCACCCCCAGCGCCCCTACACGCTCGACTACGTGGACCGGATCTTCACCGATTGGCAGGAGCTGCACGGAGACCGGGCCTTTGCCGACGACCCGGCAATCGTGGGAGGGTTGGCCCGTCTCGACAAACAGCCCGTCATGGTCATCGGGCACCAGAAGGGGCGTGACACGAAGGAGAAGATCCACCGCAACTTCGGCATGCCGCGTCCCGAGGGCTATCGCAAGGCACTGCGCCTGATGCAGATGGCCGAGCGCTTCCGCCTACCGCTCATCACCTTCATCGACACGCCGGGCGCCTACCCGGGCGTGGGCGCCGAGGAGCGCGGCCAGAGCGAGGCCATAGCGCGGAACCTGTTCGTCATGTCGGAGCTGCGCACACCCGTGCTCTGCACGGTCATCGGCGAGGGGGGATCGGGGGGTGCGCTGGCCATCGGGGTCGGCGACCGGGTGCTGATGATGCAGTACGCGACTTATTCGGTGATCTCGCCGGAGGGCTGCGCCTCGATCCTCTGGAAGAGCGCGGAAAAGGCGCCCGACGCTGCCGAGGCCCTGGGGATCACCTCGGCCCGGCTGCAGGAGCTCGGTCTCGTGGACGGTGTGATCGAGGAGCCGCTCGGGGGGGCGCACCGGGACGTGGCCGCGATGGCCGCGGCCCTGCGCGAGCGCCTCACCCAGGAGCTCGACGTCCTGAACGCCGTCCCGCTGCACGACCTCGTGGAGAGCCGCTACCGCCGGCTGAGGCAGTACGGGGCCTACCAGGGGTGAGCCGGACTCGCGCCGGTACCCCCGTTCGACGCGCCTAGGTGATGACCGTCGGCGCCTCGCGGCCGGTCCGCTGGCGGATGCCTGCGACGGCCTCCGCCGCGGCGACGAGGTCCGAGAGCGCGTCCTGGGTGTCCAGGTCCTGGCGGGCGGGGTCGGGCTCGTAACGCTCCAGGTACACCCGCAGCGTGGCACCCTCCGTCCCGGTTCCCGAGAGCCGGAACACGATGCGCGAGCCGTCCCGGAAACCGATGCGGATGCCCTGGCGCTCGCTCACGCTGCCGTCCACCGGGTCCGTGTACGCGAAGTCGTCCGCGTACTGCACGGGGCGGCTGCCGAGACCCTCGGCGGGTAGCGCCGGGAGCCTCCCGCGCAGGTCCCGCATCAACCCCTCGGCGCGCTCCGAGTCGATCCCCTCGTAGTCGTGGCGCGAATAGTAGTTGCGCCCGTAGGCGCGCCAGTGGGAGCGGACGATGGACTCCACCGGCTCCCCGCGCACGGCCAGAAGATTCAGCCAGAACAGCACCGCCCAGAGTCCATCCTTCTCCCGCACGTGGTCGGAGCCCGTTCCGAAACTCTCCTCCCCGCAGAGGGTGACCCGCCCGGCGTCCAGAAGGTTGCCGAAGTACTTCCAACCGGTGGGGGTCTCGTAGGCCGGGATTCCGAGCCGTTCGGCCACCCGGTCGACTGCGGCGCTGGTGGGCATCGAGCGGGCCACCCCGCGCAGCCCCGTCCGGTATCCGGGCAGGAGGTGGGCGTTGGCCGCCAGCACCGCGAGGCTGTCGCTCGGGGTGACGAAGAAGCCCCGCCCCAGGATCATGTTGCGGTCGCCGTCGCCGTCCGAGGCCGCCCCGAGGTGGGGGGCGCCCGGCCCGCTCATGGCCCGCACCAGCTCCGCGGCGTAGACGAGGTTGGGGTCGGGGTGCCCGCCGCCGAAGTCCTCCCGGGGAATGCCGTTCAGCACGCTGCCGGGCGGCGCGCCGAGGCGCCTCTCGAGGATCTCCGTCGCGTAGGGTCCGGTGACCGCGTGCATCGCGTCGAAGAGGATCGACAGGGCGCCCGAGCCGAGCGCGGAGCCGATCCGGTCGAAGTCGAACAGCGTCTCCATCAGCCCGGCGTAGGTCGCCACAGGGTCGACGACCTCCACGGCGAGGTTGCCGATCTGCGTGTCCCCGAGGCGCCCCAGGTCCACCTCTGGCGCATCCGCGATCCGGTAGTCGCCGATCGCCTGGGAGCGCCGATAGAAGGCCTCGGTGTACTTCTCGGGGGCGGGCCCGCCGTTCTCGATGTTGTACTTGATCCCGAAATCCCCGTCGGGGCCGCCCGGGTTGTGGCTTGCGGAGAGGATGATCCCGCCGAAGGCCTTGCGCTTGCGGATTTCCGCGGAAGCAGCGGGCGTGGAAAAGATCCCGCCCCGCCCGATGACGAGGCGTCCCACGCCGTTGGCGGCCGCCAGCCGGATGATGGTCTGGATCGCCTCGCGGTTGAGGTATCGCCCGTCCCCGCCCAGCACCAGGGTCTTGCCCCGCAACCCCTCGAGCGAGTCGAAGACCGATTGGACGAAGTTCTCGAGATAATGGGGTTGGCGGAAGACCTCGACCTTCTTGCGCAGGCCCGACGTGCCCGGGCGCTGCCCCGGAAAGGGCCGGGTCGGCACCGTGCGGATGTCCATGGTGTGCCCCCTGTGCGGCGTCCGCCGCGGCAGGGGTTACTGTAACCGTAACCGCGGCGGCCGGGCCACCGCAGCGTACTGCCAGGGGAGGGGCCCGGTGCGGTTCCACGCTATCGACGCAGGGGGAGGGAGGGTGGCCGGAAGGGAGTTTTCGTGTGCCGCGTTGGTCCGAATCCTGGGGGAGTTGCCGCCGGCGCCGCGCTACCGGGTGGCGTTCAGCGGGGGACTCGATTCCGCCGTCCTCCTCCACGCCCTGGGAGAGGTCCGCGGAGACCTTCCGGGGGTGCTCGAAGCCCTGCACGTGAACCACGGGCTGCACGGGGACGCGGGGCGCTGGGCGGAGCACTGCCAGCGGGTCTGTGCCGGGCTCGGGGTTCCCTGCCGGGTGGTGAGGGTGGCGGATGCCGCAGGCTCGGCCGGTGAGAGCCCGGAGGCGGCCGCGCGCGCCGCGCGTTACCGGGCCTTCGCCGAGGGGCTCGAGACGGGCGACGCGGTGCTGACCGCCCACCACCAGGACGACCAGGCAGAGACCCTGCTTCTCCATCTGCTGCGGGGGAGCGGCACCCGGGGACTGTCCGCGATGCCGGTGCGCCGTCCGCTCGGTGAGGGGTGGCTGGTGCGCCCCCTGCTCGGGTGGCCCCGGTCGGCCCTGCGTGCCTGGGCCGGGTCCCGGGGACTCGCCTGGCTCGATGACCCCAGCAACCAGGACGAGCGCTTCGAGCGCAATTTCCTGCGCCGGCAGGTGCTGCCCCTGCTCGAGACCCGTTGGCCCGGTGCCGCCCGGGTCCTGGCCCGGGACGCCGTGCTGCAGGCCGAGGCAGCCTCCGTCCTGGAGGACCTGGCGCGGGGCGACGCACGAGGTGCCCGCGGTCCCGGCGCGGGGACGTTGTCGGTGCGGGCCCTGCTCGAGCTGTCGTCGGCCCGACGGGTCGGGGCCCTGCGGGAGTGGTTGCGCCAGCGGGGCCTGCCGCCGCCTGGAAGCGCGCATCTGGACCACGTCGTCCGCGACGTGCTGGCCGCCCGGTGGGATGCCGAGGCCCGGGTCGCCTGGCCTGGCGCCGAGGTCTGGCGCTACCGGGACACCCTTGCGGCCTTGCCCCCTGCGCCGGTGCTCTCCCCGGGGCAGGTCTGGAGCTGGCGGCCGCCGGCCCCGCTCGCCCTTCCGGCCGGCACGCTCACCGCGACGGCGACCATGGGCGAGGGGCTGGCCGCGGTGCGCGTCGCGGCCGGGCCGCTGCAGGTCCGTCTGCGCACGGGCGGGGAACGCTGCCGCCTTCCGCACCGGGCGCACACGCACGCCCTGAAGAAACTGCTGCAGGCCCAGGGTGTCTCACCGTGGGTACGCCGCTATCTGCCGCTCGTCTACCGGGGTGAAGAGTTGCTGGCCGTCGCCGATCTCTGGGTGTGCGAGCCCTGGGCCGCCGGTCCCGGCGAGGCCGGGTGGGCGCTGCGTTGGCAGCGTCCGGTGGGCTGGCCGTGAGGGTCGAGGTTGCCGAAAATTCCACCCGGCCGCTACAGTGGCCGACGTTCGTGAGCGAGGGGGTGTAAGGTGCGAGGCCGAGGTTTCGATGCCGATGGGCGTCGCGAGGGAGGCGCGAGGGAAATGGTGCGCGGGTGGCTCGGGTCGGCGATGGTGTTCTGTCTCGTGCTCCTGGCGGGGCCCGCCCCGCGCGCCGAGTCCACGGACCCCGCGACCCTCCTGGCCGGGGTGACGGACCGCCTGGTCCAGGAGGCGTCTCGTCACGGCCAGGAGTACCGGCGCGATCCGGACCGCGCCCGGGCCCTGGCCCGGGAGCTGCTGGCGCCGCTGGTGGACTTCACCGGGATCGGGAGGCGGGTGCTGGGCGCCCACGGTCGTCGGGCGTCCGCCGAGCAGCTCGACCGTTTCGCGGCGGAGTACCGGGAATTCGTGGTCAACACCCTGGCCAGCGGCTTCGTGGAGCAGGTCGAGCGGGTGGCCCGCTATGGCCAGGGGGTGCGTTTCCTGCCGACCCGATTTGGCGACGACCAGCGCACCGCCGCCGTCCGCGGCCGCGTCACCCTGGAAGGGGGTGTGCCGCTGGAGGTGGACTTCCGGGTCCGCGAGGTCGGGGGGGCCTGGAAGGTGTACGACGTGCTGGTCGCGGGGGTCAGTCTGGTTCAAGCCAACCAGGCCGCCTTCGCGCGCGAGCTGGAGTCGGCCGGAGTCGAGGGCCTGACGGCCCGACTGGCAAGCCGCAACCGCACGGCTGCCCCGAGCGAGGCGGGCCCGCGCGCCTGCTGCGGTTGAGCGGTGGCAGGCCTCTGGTTGCCCGTGGGTGGGCTCGAGGTCGATGACCCGGGCGAGGGCGACCTGCGCTGGCTCCTGAAGGGTGACTGGACCACCCGCGCGATCCCGGCGTTCGAGCCGGCGCCTCCCGCTCCCTCCCGCCGCCCCGTGCGGGTCACGGTCCATGCGGGGGGGCTCACCGCCCTCGACACCGGCGGGGCCCTCCTGCTGCAGCGGCTGGTGGACGGTCTCGGGGGGGCGGGCGTGCAGGTCGGCGTGACCGGGCTCGCCCCGGCCCACCAGCGCCTGCTGGAACTCGTGCGCTCGCGGTCTGCGGCCGCCGGGTCACCGGTGCCGCCTCCGGCCCCCGAGCCGCGCCTGGAGGCGCTGGGGCGCCAGGTCTGGCGACACCTCGCCGAGGGTTGGGCGTTGCTCGGCTTCATCGGGGAGACCACCAGCGTGCTCGCCCGCGCCGCGGTCCGCCCGGCCCGCTTCCGGTGGCGGGCGCTCCTCGCGACGCTGCAGTCGGCCGGTGTGGAGGCCGTCCCCATCATCTCGCTGCTGGCCTTCCTGATCGGTGTCGTGGTCGCCTACCAGGGGGGCGTGCAGCTGCGCGCCTACGGGGCGAACGTCTACGTGGTCGACCTAGTGATCCTCATGGTGCTGCGGGAGCTCGCGCCGATGATTGCCGCGATCATCGTGGCCGGTCGCACCGGGTCGGCCTTCACCGCGCAGATCGGGTCCATGAAGGTCCACGAGGAGGTGGACGCCCTGCGCACCATCGGCATCGACCCCGTGGAACTGCTGGTGGCGCCCCGGGTCGTGGGGCTCGTCCTCGCCCTGCCGCTGCTCACCGTACTGGCCGGTCTGATGGGGGTGGCGGGCGGGATGGCCATGGCGGCGGGGCAGCTCGGGGTCGGCTTCCACGACTTCCTGCAGCGGGCGCCCCAGGCGGGCACCCTTTCCTCGTTCCTGGTGGGGATGAGCAAGGCACCCGTCTTCGCGGCCATCGTGGCTACCGTGGGGTGCTTCCAGGGCTTTCGCGTCGGCATGGGGGCCGACAGCGTGGGACGGCACACGACGATGAGCGTCGTGCAGGCCATCTTCCTCATCATCGTGGCCGATGCGGCCTTTTCGGTCCTGTTCGGCTGGATGGGCGTCTGAGTGGGCGGGGAGCGCGAGGCCGTCGTCGAGGTCCGCGGGCTCACCACCCGGCTGGACGGTGTCACCGTGCACGAGGCCCTCGACCTGGACGTGCGCCGGGGTGAAGTGCTCGCGATCGTCGGCGGCAGCGGCACGGGTAAGACCACCCTGCTGCGGGCGATGGTCATGCTGCTGCGCCCGGCGGCGGGGACCGTGCGCCTGCTCGGCGAGGACGTGAGGGATGCGTCACCGGCCGAGGCGTCCCGGCTGCGCGAGCGCATCGGGGTCACCTTCCAGCAGGGGGCCCTGTTCAGCTCCCTGAGCGTGCTGGAAAATGTGGCCCTGCCGCTGCGCGAGCACACGGCGCTGCCTGCGGCCCTGGTGCAGGACGTCGCCCGGCTCAAGCTCTCGCTGGCCGGCCTCCCGGCCTCGGCCGCCGACAAGCAGCCGGGGGAGCTGAGCGGTGGAATGACGAAGAGGGCCGCGGTTGCCCGCGCCCTGGCGCTCGACCCCGAGATCCTGTTTCTCGACGAGCCCACGGCGGGCCTCGACCCGGACAGCGCGTCGGCCTTCGACGAACTGGTGCTGGAGTTGCGTGACTCGCTCGGCCTCACGGTGGTGATGGTCACCCACGACCTGGACACGCTCTGGCGCACCGCCGACCGGGTCGCGTTCCTGGGGGAGCGGCGCGTGCTCGCGCTCGACACGATGCGGGGCCTCTGCAGCCTGGGACACCCGCTGGTGAAGTCCTTCTTCGACGGCCCGCGCGGTCGCGCGGCGAGGGAGTGCGCGTGGAAGAGCGGGTAAACTACGCCCTGATCGGGCTCTTCGTCGTGGTGCTGAGCGCGGTGTTCGTGGGGGTGGTCACCTGGCTTGCCGCCGCGGGCGGCGAGAAGACCTACGACACCTACGCCGCCTACACGGCGGAGTCGGTTTCCGGCCTGAGCCCGAAGGCGGCGGTGAAGTATCGGGGTGTCGACGTGGGCAGGGTCCGGGAGATCGCGCTCGATCGGGACAACCCGGAGCGCGTGCGCCTGCTGCTCGAGATCGAGCGCGGCGCCCCGATCAAGGTGGATACGGTGGCCGTGCTCGCCACCCAGGGCGTGACCGGCCTGGCGTTCGTGGACCTGACGGGGGGGAGCCGCGAGGCCGAGGCGCTGGTGGCCCCGCCGGGACAGGAGTACCCGGAGATCCGGACCGGACCCTCCCTGATGATGCGGATCGACACGGCCGCCACGACCCTGTTGACCCAGTTGGGGCAGGTCGCGGGGGACCTCTCGAGGGTCACGGACCGGATGACGTCCCTCCTGGACCCCGGGACCGTGGCCTCCGCCGGCGGCACCCTGCGCCACCTGGAACAGGTGACGGGGGCCGTGGCGGAGCGGGTGGGTGACCTGGGGGAGGGGATCCGCGAGGGGCGGGTGATGCTCTCGAACTGGGCCAGGGCCAGTGAGGACCTTCCCGCGCTGATCGGGAGCCTCAAGGACGGCGCCGCTTCCGTGCACGAGGCCCTGGGGGGGGTGAACCGCGCCGCGGCGGGGATCGACCGGATGGTCGCGGACACCCGCAAAGACCTGGTGCGGGCCTCCACGGACACGCTGGCCCAGCTCGAGGCGTTGCTGGTGGAACTGAAGCAGCTGACCCGCACGTTCCAGCGCCTGGGGGCCGACATCGAGCGCGACCCGAATCTTCTGCTGTTCGGGCGCAGGGGACGGGAGAAGGGACCGGGGGAGTGATACCGATGGGATGGTTGCTGAGCTCGGCGCCCGTCGCTCGGGGCCGGTACAGGGCGGTCGGCCTGGGGGCGCTCGTCCTGGCCGCCGCAGGGCTCGCCGGCTGCGCCTCGGGCGGGCCGCTCGCGCAGGACAGCCTGCAGACGCACGTGCTCTCGGTGCCCGCGGCGCCGCGGTCGGCACCGGCCTCCAGCGGACCCGTTCTGCTCGTCTCGCCTCCGGCGGCGCGCGCCGGGCTCGACTCCCGGCGTATCGCCTACATCCAGCGGCCCTTCGAGCTGAGCTACTTCGCCCGCAGCGAGTGGGCCGACACGCCAGCCCGCATGCTGCAGCCGCTGCTGGTGCAGTCGCTCGAGGGAAGCGGGGCGTTCCAGGCCGTGGTGGCGGGTCCGAGCCCCGTGGCGGCGGACCTGCGGCTCGAGACCGAGGTCCTCGCACTCCACCAGGAGTTCCTCTCGACACCGAGCGTCGCCCGGGTCGCCCTGCGGGCCCAGGCGGTCGACCCTACCTCGCGCCGGGTGGTGGCGACCGAGACCTTCGAGGCCACGGAGCCGGCCGATTCCGCCGACCCCTATGGTGGGGTGGTCGCCACGAACCGGGCGCTCGGCCGGGTGCTCGCCGACCTCACGGCCTTCGCGTCCCGACTCGGGCGGGGCCCGGCGCGCTGAACGCCTCACACCTAGGTCTGCGTCCGGAGCCGGGAGAGGATCTCGGTGCGGGCGGAGTTGAGGAGCGAGTCCCGGTCCAGGGTGTCGAGGATCTCCTGCACCGCGCGCTTCGGGCCGAGCTCGCCCCAGGACCGGCCCTGCTGGAAGTAGCGCTGGGCGGCCCGGCCGACCACGTAGGTGGCGAAGTAGGCGACGGCACCCTGGGCCGTCCCCGTCACGAGTGTCGATAGCCCGAAGGTTCCCCCCTTCAGCAGGGAGGACACCAGGTTGACGCCCCACACCGTCCCCAGCACGAGCCCCATCTGGGCGCCGATGGTGCGCACCAGCGCCCCTGCCTCGTTGTGGGTGACCGGCAGTCCGTAGACCCGGGACAGGTGCCAGACGAGGCTCACGTCCACCGCGACGGCCGCCATCAGGTCGGAGATCGGCACGGGGTTGAGACCGACGAGCACGCCTTTGGCCAGGCTCCAGTTGCGCAGGATGCGCTCGGCCAGGTCCCGCTGGGCGTCCACCGCTCGCCGGGCGAGGGTGTCGCTCAGCTTTCCGGCGAACAGGGTCGCGTTGAGGGCGGCGAGCGTCTTGCCCTCCCGCTCCAGGATGGTCCAGAGCCGGTCGCGCAGGTCCTGCACCTCCTTGGGCGGGGTCCGCTGGGTCTCCCTCTCGTTGCCCTGCGCGTCCACCTCCAGGTAGACCCTGGGCGCAGGCGCGGCGGCCGAGGTGACGATGTTCGCGGCGGGCACGATGCCCGCCGTTCGCCGCGCGAGCGACTCGATCACGAGGGCGCGGTCGGCCCGGGTGTAGCGGTCGGCCTTGTTGAATACGAGCAGCATCGGCCGGGACTCGGCCGCGATACGCCGCAGGGCGGCAATCTCGGGCTGGGTGATGTCACCGTCCACCACGAAGAGCACCAGGTCCGCGCGCCCCGCCACCTCGTGCGCCAGCCGCTCCCGGGCCTCGCCGTCCACCTCGTTGATGCCGGGGGTGTCGATGAGATAGACCCCCCCACCGCCCGACTCGGTCCGCCAGTGGGCCATGCGGGCGTCCTTCGTCTCCCCGTGCAGCGGGCTCGTCGCGAAGCGTGGCTCCCCGAGCAGCGCGTTCAGGAGCGCGGACTTGCCGACGCCGACCCGGCCGAAGACCGCGATGTGGATCTGGCCGTGCTCGAGCTTGTCGAGCATCGCCTGGACCCGGGCGAATTCGCCCGACAGCGCCCGGCGCACGGGCGCCGGGACGTCGGTGTCGCTCACCAGGGCGCGCAGGGAATCGCGCGCCCGCTCCAGGTGCTCGTCGCCGGCCTCAGGAGCGCGTGGAGCGCGTGAGGCGGACTTCGGCCAGAGCGAGCTTCGCCAGGCGACGAGCGCGTCCTTCCACGTCTTCACTCAACCTCTCCTCGAACGTCTTCAGGGCGACCTGCTCGGGCAGGGTGCCCCGTGAGGCCAGGGTGTCGGCCACGGCCCGCCCCAGGCTGTCGAACAGTAATCCGTAGGCGACCGCGTGAACCAGGCCGCCCGTGAGGGTGCCCACCCCCGGGAAGGCCTTCAGGGCGTTGCCGGCGACTGCGAGCAGGACCGGGACTGTTTTGTTCACCCGCCCGCTGGCGTTCAGCAGAAAGCGCTCCACGTCCACCTTCGAGAGAGGGACCTCGTAGATGTCCGCGAGGCCCCGCAGCATCTGAAAGCCCAGGTAACCCTGGATGACCACGTCGGTTCCCGGGCTCACGGCCGCCATCGCGCCGAGAATCGCCTTGCGGGTCGAGCTCGACACGACCTCGAGGGCGCGCGTGCGTCGGTGGGTGGCGAGCGACTCGTCGAGCTTGCGCGACGCCAGGACGAACACCGCGGCGTCGCGCAGCCCGTCCAGCACCTTCCGGTCCCCGTCGATGCGCCGCTGGATCGCCTGCGCCAGCTCTTCCGTTCGGGGCGGGATGACACGGGTCACGACGTCCTCGCGGCCGTCGCTGTGCATCCGGACGAGCTCCCGCTCGGCCCCGGCGCTCACCGAGACGACGTCGACCCGGCTTCCGCCGGCCACCCTCGCCGCCAGCCGCGCGCGCAGGGTCTCCTGGTCCTGGGCGCTCATCAGGTCGCTCTTGCCGAGCGCCAGGACGACCGGTTTGCCGAGGGCCAGCACCTCGTGCAGGGCAGTCAGCTGGTCCCGGGTCAGGTCGCCCTCGATGAGATACACGACGAGGTGCGCCCGCAGGGCCTCTTCCCTGGCGACCGTGTCGAGGGTCCCGTCGGCCTCCAGGAGCCCGGGGAGGTCGCTGATCACCAGGCGGTCTCCCGCGGGGCTCTCCCAGGTGTACCGGGTGATCTCCCGGGTGGTACCTCCCACCGGGCTCACCGCCGCGGTGGCCCCGGGCAGCAGGGCACGGACCAGGGAGCTCTTCCCCGTGCTGACGGGGCCGAGCAGCGCCACGTGGATCTGTCCCGCCTCGCGCCGGGCGGCCAGCTCCTCGAGCTCCTGGCGCGCCTCCTCGGCCTCCGCCACGGCGCCCTTCGAGACTGCGCGCTCGATCCGGGCCCGGATCTCGGCCTCGGTCGGCGCGGGCGGCGATTCGGCCTCGCGTCGCGCGCGGCGGCGCCGGCGGGGGGTCAGCACGCGCCAGATGAGGCGGGCGCCGAATCCCGTGAGCAGGGCCAGCCCGAGCGCGTAGAGTGCGACGAACCAGACCGGTGACTGCCGCAGGTGGTCCCAGACCTGGAAGGCGATGCTGGTCGCGTAGAGCACGACGAGCAGCAGCAATGCGAGACCGAGCGAGAGCCCGACGGCGATGAGCAGGCGCAGGGGCAGGGAGGATCGCATGGTGGCCGGTGTTGCCTCGTTGGGGCCATCATAGTCGGCATCGTGGCCGCCGACGACAGGGGCGTTGCGGTCGGCGCGGCTCGCTCCACTTCTCGACTCGAGGCGACCATGCGTAGAGAACTGATCCTGCTGCGCCACGCCAAGTCCGATTGGGCGGTTGCGGGTGAGGCCGACTTCGACCGGCCGCTCACCGACGGGGGCAAGAAGGAGGCGCCCAGGGTCGGGAAGTGGCTGCGCCGCCGGGGGCTCGCACCGGACCTCGTGGTCAGTTCGCCGGCGAAGCGCGCCCGCCAGACCACCCGGCGGGTGTGCGAAGGGCTCGGTTACGACGCCGGGCTCGTGGTCTGGGATCCGCAGGTCTACGGAGCCGAGCCGGACACCCTGTTGGAGATCCTGGGCGCCTGCCCGGGCACTGCCCGCCGCGTGCTGCTGGTCGGCCACAACCCCGGCCTCGAGAGGCTGCTCGCCTACCTCTGGGGGGCGGGATGCGTGGTGCCTGCGGACGGCAAGCTTCTGCCGACTGCCACGGTGGCCTGGTTGGAGCTTCCCGAGGACTGGTCGGCGCTGGCCCGCGGGAGCGGTGTGCTGCGCGGGCTGACCCGGCCTGGGGAGATGGCGGACGACTAGCCTGGCGATGTCCCGCCCGCCCGTGCGCGACCTGCGTCGGCCACTTCCTGGACGCCGTTGCGCCGGCGGAAGGTCTGGCGAAAGGCGCGGACCGTTTCCGGTGCGGAGAATGCGTCGAAGCGCTCCGCGAACTCCAGCCGGACCTTGGTCTGGCGCTGGGCCAGGCCCGCGATCAACTGCCCCATGGCCGCCGCCGTCTCCGGCGCCAGAGTACCCTCCTTTGCCATCTGTCGCTCGAAGCGCCCCAGTTGCTCCTGCTGGACGTGCAGGTCCTGCATCTCCCCCAGGTTGTCCTGGAAGGTCTTCAGCGCCCGCACGGGGAGGTCCACGGCCTCGGGCGGGAACAGGCTGCGGAAGAATTCCATCAGGTAGCGGAGCTTCTTCCCGGCGATCCGGACCTCGTGCAGGTCGCCGGGGGGGGAGTCCCGGTGGATGGCCTCGCCCAGGTGCATCAGGTTCCGGTACGCGCGCCAGATGCGCTTGCGCGCTACCTTCCCGACCGGCCGCAGCGCCCATTTCGCCACCGGCCGCCGGGGCAGGGGGCGGCCGGCGAGGAGGCGCCAGCGCCTGGTCAGCCGCCGGAACCGGGCGGACTCGAGGCAGGCCGCCAGTTCCCCGTAGGCCCTGGTCTGACGGGCGGTGAGGAAGGTCCGGAAGGGCTCCAGATGCGGTCGGACCCCGGCAGGCAGCCGCGCGGCGTAATCGTCGAAGGCGAGCAGGTAGACGTCCACGTCCCGGGCGGCACTGGTCGCGTGCCCGAGCCAGCCCAGATCGTCGCGCAGGACCGCGACCCGCCGGTCGGGGAAGACGCCGCGGACCTGCCCCAGGAGGGAACGGGCGCGGCGGACGGAGACCCGGAGGTCGTGCAGGAACTCGGTGTCGATGTGCTCCCGCACCCCCTTCTCGTTGGCGAGCATGGTTTCCAGCAGTTTGCGCAGGATGGCCTGCAGGGCGGCGTCGGTGCGCTGGTCGGCGGCGAGTCGGAAGGAAAGGCTGGGGTCGTAGTCGCCGGGGGGGTGGCCGGCGCGGGTCAGGGCCTCAGCCCGCAGCGCTGCTGTGGCCACTGCGAGACCCAGAGCGTCCCGGACGATGGTCTCGGCGGCGGTCAGGGCCTCAGGGCAGCCCCGCACCGGCAGCAGACGCAACCGCCGGGGCCCGAAGCCTGGCCGGCGACCGGCGCGGCGCAGGTGCAGCGCCTCGATGCCGATGCGCAAGACGGTCTTGCCCTCCGGGTCCGTCGCGTCGAGGGTGGTCCTGGCTCCCGACAACCGCACCAGCGGCAGCAGCGCGCGGACCCCGAGCCGCGGGCCGAGCGTGTCGCGCAGGTGTCCCGGTGGCAGGTCGCGGGCGAAGCGGGGCAGGCCCTTCACCGGGGTGCTCGCGCGCACCTGCGACTCGTCGGCGGAGCGCCAGGTCAGGCGGTCGGTCCGGCCGGTGCTCTCCAGCTCGAGCCAGCCCCCGTCCTCGAAAACCCGCCAGTCGAAGGTGTCGAGAAGCACCAGGCTCAGCTCGTGGGCGGATTCCTCGCGCAGAGGCCAGGGCAGGTGGTGACGCAGCCGCGCGACCAGGGTCGCGGTGTCCAGGCCGTCGGGAAGCAGGAACTGCGGGGCTGCGGTGGTCGTCACGGTGGCGCGAAATCCCGCCCGGGTGCGCCGACGCGCAGGGGTCGGGGATGATGGCCCCGGCCAACGCGCACGCCCGCCGGGGCGCGCGGCGGGGCTCGTCGATGGCGTCGCCTAGCGCTGCAGATATTGCAGCTTGCCCTTCTTGCCCGCCCACTCGGCGGCGTCGGGCAGCGGCTCCTTCTTCTCGGTGATTGTGGGCCAGACCTTGGCCAGCTCGGCATTCAGGGCGATGAAGGCGCGCTGGTCGTCCGGGACGTCGTCTTCGGCGCGGATGGCCTCGGCGGGGCACTCCTGCTCGCAAAGACTGCAGTCGATGCACTCGTCCGGATCGATGACCAGGAAATTCGGGCCCTCGTGGAAGCAGTCGACGGGGCAGACATCGACGCAGTCCGTGTACTTGCACCGGATGCAGTTCTCGAGCACGACATAAGCCATGGCTGCCTTCCCCTTCGCTTGCGGAGGATGCGGGGATCTTAGTCCCGACCGGCCCGGCCTGGCGAGCCCCGGCGCAGTCTTTCGCCCCGGGCCGGGGGACTGGCGCAGCTCAGGCACACCGCCTGACACGAAGCTGTCACATTTCCGTGCCCATAATGCCCCCGCTTCGAGAGGCCGTCCGTACCCCATCCACGGTGCCCGGGGGTGGCCGGGGCGGCACTCTACCCACGACCTCAAAGCGGATATCGGAGGCTTACCTTGAGCAAGACCGCTACCCTCATCGCGACCGCTGTTGCAGCCGTCCTCTGGGTCCCGGCGAGCCAGGCCCAGACCTCGCGTGACTACATCAACGTGGTCGGATCGTCCACCGTCTTCCCGTTCTCCACCACGGTGGCCGAGCGGTTCGGGAAAGGGTCGAAGTTCAAGACCCCGAAGGTCGAGTCCACTGGCTCGGGCGGGGGCATCAAGCTCTTCTGCGAGGGCGTCGGCGTGCAGTACCCGGACGTCACCAACTCCTCGCGGCGGATCAAGAAGGGGGAGGTGGAGACCTGTGCCAAGAACGGGGTGACCGAGGTCGTCGAGGTCAAGATCGGCTACGACGGCATCGTGGTCGCCAACTCCAAGAAGAACGCCCCCAGCAAGATCAGCCTGAAGGACATCTACCTCGCGCTGGCCAAGGACGTGCCGGACCCGAAGGGTGGCGACAAGATGGTCCGCAACCCCTACAGGACCTGGAAGGAGGTCAACCCCGAACTCGCGGACAGGAAGATCGAGGTGCTCGGCCCACCGCCGACCTCCGGTACCCGCGACGCCTTCGTGGAGCTCGCGATGGAGGGCGGCTGCAAGAAGGTCCCCGCCTGCGCGGCCCTGGAGAAGACCGACAAGAAGGCCTTCGAGGCCGCCTTCAAAGGCATCCGCGAGGACGGGGCCTTCATCGAGGCGGGTGAGAACGACAACCTGATCGTGCAGAAGCTGGAGGCCAATCCGAACGCCTACGGCGTGTTCGGGTACAGTTTCCTGGACCAGAACGCCGACAAGATCCAGGGTGCCGTGATCGACGGGGTGGCCCCGGACTACGAATCGATCTCCTCGGCCAGGTACCCCGTGGCCCGGTCCCTGTACTTCTACGTCAAGAAGGCCCACCTGGACGTGATCCCGGGGCTCCGGGAGTTCGTCGCCGAGTTCACCAGCGAGAAGGCCTCCGGTCCGGACGGCTACCTGGCCGACAAGGGCCTGATCTCGCTGCCGCCAGACCTGCGCGCTCAGGTCCGGGACGACGCCAGGGCCATGAAGCCTCTCGTCCTCGAGTGAGCCCGCGGGGCGGGTCGGCCTGGTGCCGGCCCGCCCGCACACCGCGCCAATCCCGAGCGCACGGAGCCACCCCATGCATCCCATGCTGTTCCTCGCCGTCCTGCTCGGGCTCTCGGCCTTCGCCTACCAGGTCGGACGCCGCCGGTCCGTGACCGTCGCCGGCGGCCTCCAGCACGCCGGGACGCTGCACTCGCGGCCCTCGTACTACGGTGCCTACGCCGCCCTCTGGGCCCTGGTTCCCGCCCTCGCGGTCCTGTTCTTCTGGCTCGTGTTCGAGCAGTCGGTGATCACCGAGGTCGTGCTGGCGGGGATGCCGCCAGAGGTCCGGGAGGTCGCACCCGACCGTCTGAACCTGCTGGTCAACGACCTGCGCAACCTGGTCAAGGGCAACATCGTCGCGGGCCACGTCGGGCCCGCGATGCAGGCGGCGGCCGAGCACTACCGCAGCCTCGCGGCCACGAGCCATGCCGCCCTGGGTGTCCTGGTCGTGGTCATCGCAGCCGGTGGCCTGATGCTGGCGCGCAGTCGCATCACCCCCACCCTGCAGGCCCGCAACCGGGTCGAGCAGGTGGTGACGACGTTCCTGCTCGCCAGCTCGCTCGTGGCGATCTTCACCACCGTGGGCATCGCGCTCTCGGTCCTCTTCGAATCGCTGCGCTTCTTCCAGGCCGTTCCCGTGACCGAGTTCCTGTTCGGGACCAACTGGAGTCCGCAGATGGCGATCCGGGCGGACCAGGTCGGTTCCTCGGGGGCCTTTGGCGCTGTGCCGTTGTTCACCGGCACGCTCCTCATCGCGCTGATCGCCATGCTGGTGGCGGTGCCCATCGGGCTCACTTCGGCGATCTACCTGTCCGAGTACGCGGACCGACGCTTTCGCGCGGTCGCCAAGCCCCTGCTGGAGATCCTGGCCGGCGTGCCCACGGTCGTGTACGGGTTCTTCGCGGCCCTCGTGGTTGCGCCGCTGGTGAGAGAGGCTGGCCGGTATCTCGGGCTCGACGTGGCGTCGGAGAGCGCGCTGGCCGCGGGGCTGGTGATGGGGGTCATGATCATCCCCTTCATCTCCTCACTGTCGGACGACGTCATCAACGCCGTCCCCCAGTCCCTGCGTGACGGGTCCTATGCCCTCGGCGCAACCCAATCGGAGACGATCCGCAGGGTCGTGATCCCGGCGGCCCTCCCCGGCATCGCCGGTGGGATCCTCCTGGCCATGTCGCGCGCCATCGGCGAGACCATGATCGTGGTGATGGCCGCCGGCCTCTCGGCGAATCTCACCGCCAATCCGCTCGCGGCGGTCACTACGGTGACGGTGCAGATCGCGACCCTTCTCGTCGGCGACCAGGAGTTCGACAGCCCGAAGACCCTGGCTGCCTTCGCACTCGGGCTGGTGCTGTTCCTGGTGACCCTGACCCTCAACGTCATCGCCCTCCACATCGTGCGCAAGTATCGCGAGCAATACGAATGAACAGCGTCAAGCATCCCCCGGCCGGAGGGCGCGCGTCCGGCGGCGCCCCCAGGACCATCGACGTGGTGCGAGCGACCCTCGCGCGCCGGCACGCGTCGGAGCGGCGGTTCCGGCGCTACGGCATCACGGCCATCGTCACGGCGCTGGCGTTTCTCGCCTTCCTGTTCTCCAGCGTCCTGGTGAAGGCCCACGGGGTCCTGCAGCAGACCTACATCGCCCTCGACGTGCACCTCGACGCTGGCGTCGTGGACCCCCAGGGCAACCGCTCCCCGGACTCGCTGCGCGAGGGGGACTACGGGGCCCTCATCAAGGACGCGCTGCGCGACGCCTTCCCGGATGTGAAGGAGCGGCGCGAGCAGCGGGACCTGTTCGCGCTGGTCAGCCCCGGCGCGGTCTTCGATCTCCGCACGGCAGTGATGCAGGACCCGTCCCTGGTCGGTGCGACCCGTATGTTCTGGGTGCCCGCGAACGACGACGTCGACATGCTCGAGAAGGGCGTCATGCGGCGCGAGTCGGCGGAGGGCGAGCGGCGGCTCAACGACCAGCAGGTGAAGTGGGTCGATCAGCTCGTCGCCGCGGGGCGGGTCGAGCTGCGCTTCAACAGCCGTTTCTTCCTGGGCAGCGACTCACGCGAGCCGGAGATGGCGGGCATCTGGGGTGCGGTCGTCGGCTCTTTCTACACGCTGCTCGTGGCCCTCTCCCTGTCCTTCCCCCTCGGTGTGGCGGCGGCGGCCTACCTGGAGGAATTCGCGCCGAAGAACCGCTGGACCGACCTCATCGAGGTCAACATCAACAACCTCGCGGCGGTGCCCTCGATCATCTACGGTTTGCTCGGGCTCGCGGTCTTCATCAACGTGTTCGGCGTGCCGCGCTCCTCGCCGCTGGTGGGGGGGCTCGTGCTGACGCTGATGACGCTGCCGATCATCATCATCTCGGGCCGCGCTGCCCTGAAGTCGGTTCCGCCGTCGATCCGGGAAGCCGCTCTCGGCGTCGGCGCCTCCAAGATGCAGATGGTGATGCACCACGTGCTGCCGCTCGCGATGCCCGGCATGCTGACCGGGACCATCATCGGCATGGCGCACGCGTTGGGCGAAACGGCGCCGCTGCTGATGATCGGCATGGTGGCCTTCATCGTCGACATCCCCCAGGGGATCACCGATCCGGCGACCGTACTGCCCGTGCAGATCTACGTCTGGGCGGACAGCCCGGAGCGGGCCTTCGTGGAGCGGACGGCGGCGGCCATCGTCGTCCTGCTCGTGTTCCTGGTGGTCGTGAACGCGGCCGCGGTGATCCTGCGCAAGCGCTTCGAGCGGCGGTGGTGAGCCGCCCAGGCTGAGGAAGAAATCGATGTCCATTATCGAGACGGTGCTGACGGAACAGTTCGACAAGCCCAGGACCGGCCGGGCCGACGGTTCCGTCAAGTCCGTACGTCCCGGTGCGATCGACCGCCACAACCGGCAGACGGTCGGGGATTTCACGCACCCGCATCCCCGGATGACGGCGCGCCTGGTGAACGTCTACTACGGCGACAAGCACGCCATCAAGAACGTGAGTCTCGACATCGGGGCCAACGAGGTCATCGCGATGATCGGGCCCTCCGGTTGCGGGAAGTCGACCTTCCTGCGCTGTCTGAACCGGATGAACGACACGATCGAGGGGTGCCGCGTCACGGGGACGATCACGCTGGACGGGCAGGACATCTACGAGAAGGGTCTCGACGTGGTGCCGTTGCGCGCCCAGGTCGGAATGGTCTTCCAGAAGCCGAACCCCTTCCCCAAGTCGATCTTCGAGAACGTCGCGTACGGACCCCGCATCCACGGGATCGCCTCGACGCGCACGGAGCTCGACGAGGTGGTGCAGAAGAGCCTCGAGCGGGCCGGGCTGTGGAACGAGGTGAAGGACCGCCTGGCGCAGCCGGGCACCAGCCTCTCGGGTGGGCAGCAGCAGAGGCTCTGCATTGCGCGGGCGATCGCGGTCAACCCCGAGGTCATCCTCATGGACGAGCCCGCCTCTGCGCTCGACCCCATCGCGACCGCCCGGATCGAGGAGCTGATCGACGAGCTGAGGGAGCACTTCAGCATCGCGATCGTCACCCACTCCATGCAGCAGGCGGCACGTGTCTCGCAGCGTACGGCCTACTTCCACCTCGGGGACCTGATCGAGGTCGGGGACACCAACCAGATCTTCACCAATCCCCGGCACCCGTTGACCGAGGACTACATCACCGGCCGTTTCGGCTAGGACACGACCCGGGACAGGCGATCAGCAGGGGACCAGAGCATGAGTGAGCCAACCACCGGCCACACCGTGAAGCGCTTCGATGACGAGATGATGAATCTGCACCGCCTGGCGCTGGAGATGGGCGGGCTCGCCATGGACCAGCTCGAACGGGTCGTGAAGGCCCTGGACCACGAGAGCCCCGAAGAGGCCCGCGAGGTGATCGAGCGCGACCGGCTGATGAACGAGCTCGACGTCCGGATCGACGAGGCCGTGGTCAAGCTCCTGGTCCGGCGCCAGCCGATGGCGAGTGACCTGCGGGCGATCATGACCGTCGCCAAGTCGGTCGTGGACCTGGAGCGGATCGGCGACCAGACCCGGCGCGTGGCGCACCTGGTCGAGCACCTGTACGGCGACGGGCCCATGGCCCCCAACCCGAAGCTGTTGGAGGACATCCACCGACTGGCCGAGACCGCCATTCGCCTGTTGCGCTCCAGCATGGAGGCGTTCGAGCGTTTCGACGCCGGCCAGGCGGTCGAGGTCATCCAGGAGAACCAGAAGCTCGAGGCAGAGTTCCAGTCGGCGCTGCGCCGTTTGACCACGTTCGTGCTGGAGGACCACCGCACCATCGGCCATATGGTGGACGCAGTGCTCGGCCTGCGGGCGCTGGCGCGCATCGGCGGCCACGCCAAGAACATCGCCGGCTACGTCATCTACCTCTGCACCGGTCGCGACGTCCGGCACGTGGATCTGTCGACCATCACCGAGGAGATCCTGGCCCAGGACCAGGACTGACCACCTTCTGCCCGCGATCCGCTCGGCCAGGGCTCCAGGTTGTATCTTTGGGCGCCCGTGCCGACAATCCGGTCGGCACCGAGGGGGCGGCCCATGGCGAAGACGGTGGTCATCGACCCGGAGGAGGGGACCCGAGCCCCTTTCCTGCGCGGCATCCTCACGCGCTCCCTCCAGGACTCGGGCCTCGCGTTCGACGACGCCTACAAGCTTGCCTCGCGGGTCCGCCAGGACCTCGCCAGCATCCCCGAGATCACGGCCGGAGAGTTGCGCCGGCGCGTCGCCACGTATCTCCAGGAATGTCACGGGGCCCAGGCCGTGCGCCGTTACCAGGAGCCCTCCGGCCCCGCAGCGGCGGTCCTGGTGCGCGACGGCGCGGACCAGGCGGTGCCGTTCTCCGACGCGATCTACCGGCGCACGCTCCAGATCTGCGGACTGTCCGACGATACGGCCGCCGTCATGGCCGCGCGGGTCTCCCGCTTCCTGGCCGAGCGGGCCGAGGCGGAGGTCAGCTCGGCCACCCTGGGCCGCACCACCTATCACTGGCTCGCGCAAGACCTCGGCGAGGCCGTGGCGCGCCGCTACCTCGCCTGGGTCGACTTCCTCCATAGCGGGCGGCCCCTGATCCTCCTTCTGGGTGGGAGCGCGGGGGTCGGCAAGAGCACGGTGGCCACGGACCTCGCCACCCGGCTCGACATCCCGCGCACCCAGTCGACCGACATGCTGCGGGAGGTCATGCGCATGATGCTCCCGCAACGGCTCCTGCCGGTGCTCTACGCCTCTTCCTTCGAGGCCTGGCGCACCCTGCCGCGGGCGCAGGACCCGACGGTGGACCGCGGGGCGCTCCTGGCGGAGGGGTACCAGACCCAGGCGGAGCTCATCGCGTTGCCGTGCGAGGCCGTCATCCGGCGCGCGCTGAAGGAGAGGGTCTCGCTGATCATGGAGGGCGTGCACGTGTGCCCGTCCCTGATCGCGCGGATCCCGACCGGTGACGAGGCGGTGGTGGTGCCGGTGATGCTGGCGGTGCTCAAGCCGGAGCTGCTCCGGGCGCGGATCCGAGGGCGGGCCGGACGTGCGGTGCAGCGCCGCGCCGAGCGCTATCTCCGGAGCTTCGAGTCCATCTGGGGGCTCCAGGACCATCTCCTCTCGGAGGCGGACCGCCGGCAGATCCCGATCGTCTTGAACGAGGACAAGGATCGCGCCGTCGAGGCGATCCTGGCGAGGGTGATCGATACCCTCTTGGTCGGTTTCCGGGCCAGCCCGCGCGCGGTCTTCGGAAACCAGGACGCGCCCCGCAGGCGGGGCTGAGCTGGCACAGAGAGACCGTGTTCACCGACAACGTACTGGACCTGATCGGCAATACGCCGATGATTCGGCTGCGAGGGGAGTCCGTCTTCGCCAAGGCGGAATTCCTGAACCCCGGAGGCAGCATCAAGGACCGCGTGGCCATGGCCATGCTCGACGGGGCGGAGAGCAGGGGCCTGCTGAAGCCCGGCTCGATCATCGTCGAGCCCACGAGCGGCAACACCGGGATCGGTGTCGCCCTGGTGGGCCGGCTCAAGGGCTACCACGTCCGCATCGTGATGCCGGAGAACATGAGCGACGAGAGGAAGAAGCTCATCCGGGCCCTGGGGGCGGAACTGATCCTGACCCCCGCGGAGAAGAGCATCGCCGGCGCGGTGGAGAAGGTCCGCGAGATGCAGCGCGAGGACCCGCGCGTGTTCGTCCCTCAGCAGTTCGAGAACCCCGACAACCCGCGCGTGCACTACGAGGAGACCGCGCACGAGATCTGGCGGCAGATGAACGGGGACATCGCGTGCTTTGTCGCCGGGGTGGGCAGCGGAGGCACCCTGCAGGGTATCGGGCAGTTCCTGCGGGAGCACAAGCCCGGCGTGGTGATCGCCGCGGTCGAGCCCAAGAACGTCTCGGCGCTGCTCGGCCACGAGCCGGGGCTGCACCAGATCCAGGGCATCGGGGACGGGTTCGTGCCCGCGGTCCTCGACGTCTCGATGATCAGCGAGGTCATCGAGGTGACGGACGAGGACGCCATCGCCACCACGCGGGAGCTCAACCGGGACTTCGGGCTGCTCGTGGGCATCTCCTCGGGGGCCAACGTGTGGGCCGCGCGGCAGCTGGCGGAGCGGATCCAGGGCAACATCGTGACGGTGCTGCCGGACCGGGCGGAGCGCTACTTCAGCACCTCTCTCATGTAGGCCGGCGCGTGGTCCGGGGCGTCACGCGAGCGCCGTGTCCAGCAGCATCATGACGATGAAGCCGCCCATCAGCCCCAGGGACGCGAACTGCTCGTGGCCCTTGCGGTGCGTCTCCGGGATGATTTCGTGCGAGACCACCCAGATCATCGCACCGGCGGCGAAGCCCAGGCCGAGGGGGTAGAGCAGGGCGAAGCCGGTGGTGAGCAGGCTGCCGACGACGGCGCCGACGGGCTCCGCCAACCCCGTGAGGGCTGCGATCCAGGCGGCCCGGAACGGGCTGACGGCCACGGCGCGCAGGGCGACGGCCACCACGAGGCCCTCCGGGACGTCCTGAACGGCGATGGCCGCCGTGAGGGGCATGCCGACGCCAGGGTCGTTCCCACTGAAGGCGACCCCGATCGCCATGCCCTCCGGGAAGTTGTGCAGGGCGAGGGCGAAGACCATCAGCCAGACCTTTCTCAGGCCCTCCACCTCCGGGCCGTGATGGCCCACGGCCACGTGGTCGTGGGGGATCCACCGGTTGGCGAAGAGGAGGGCGAGCGCGCCGAGGGCGAGCCCGAAAGACACCCAGCCTGCCCCGAGGGCCCGGTGGCCCAGCATGCCGTCGGCTGCGTCGACCCCAGGGATGATCAGGGAGAAGGACGAGGCGGCTGCCATGACCCCGGCGCCGAACCCCAGCATGACGTCCTCCGTGCGGGGTGAGATGCGCCGGATCAAGACCGCGGGAAGGGCGCCCAGGGCCGTCGCCAGGGCGGCCAGGAACCCCCCCTGAACGGCCTTGCCCATGGGGCTGGCGAGGTCGGTCGCACCCTGTTGCACGGCGACCCAGGCAATAGCCACGGTCAGTGCCGCGCCAAGCCCCCACCAGGTGGTCCCCCGCCCCGGTGTGACTGCCAGTCTCATGCCTGCCTCGCGACCATCGACGCTGTCTCCGCCCCCTTTCCGACCTTGCCCGAGGGGCGTGCCGATCGGTCCGGCACCGGGCTCAGGCATGTCGCCCGAGGCGGCGGCCCAGGCCGCGCAGCGTCTCCACGAAGCGCTGAAGCCGTGACGTCTCCTTCGCGGCGGTCCGACGGAGGAGGAAGTAGAGCAGCAGGGCCGTCAGTACCACCCCGAGCACCACGACCCCGGCGAGGGTGACCGGGGAGGTGCCCGGACCGGCTGCCGTCCTCCCGGAGGTCTCCGTGCGAGGCGCGCCGGGCTCATCGGGACGGGGCGAGGCGGCGGCAGTCTCCAGGAGGCCCACCAGCTCCGACGCGCCCAGGCGACGGGCGAGATTGAGCGGTGTCTCTCCGCTCATGCCCACGGCCCCGAGGTCGGCCCCTGCCGCGAGCAGCAGCTTGACCATCTCGGTATCCCGCCTCGCGACCGCGCTGTGCAGGGGGGTGCTGCCGTGCTGGCTGGCGACGTTCACCGAGGCCCCGCGGTCGGCGAGCAGCCGGGCCGTCCCGACCTGCCCGTGGCGCACTGCCCAGTGCAGAGGGGTCACGCCGATCCGGTTCTGCCGGTCGATCTGCGCCCCACGGTCGAGCAGACAGGCCGCGGTCTCCACGTGTCCGCCGCCCGCCGCGTGGTGCAGGGGGGTGAGGCCCCGGCGGTTCGTCGCGTTGGGGTCCGCGCCGGCGCGCACCAACTGCTCGCAGAGCCTGGACTCCCCGAACGCCGCCGCCTCGTGCAGGGCGCTGTCCCCCGCGTGGTCGGGGTTCTGCCGATCCTCGTGCTGACTCACGGCCCCGACGGCGGCGCCGCGCTCGAGGAGGAGTTTCACCAGGGCGAGGTCCCGAGTGCGCACCGCGAGGTGAAGCACGGGGTCCCCCGGTCCGGGAGGCAGGCGGTTCGGGTCGGCCCCGGCCTCCAGCAGCAAGCGGGCGACCCCGGTGTGCCCTCGCTGGACGGCGGCGGCGAGCGGCAGCTCGCCCGCGCCGGTGCCGTTCGGGCTCGCGCCCGCGGAGAGGAGCCGGCGGACCTGCTGCTCGTCGCCGCCCGCCGCTGCGGTGGACAACGGGTCAGGCGCCGGCCCCTGGGTCGGAGCCGCCGGCGAGAAGAAGGGCACCCAGGGCTGGAGCAACTGCCCGGCCTCCTGCGCGACCCCGGAAACCGGGGGGGGCTGTGCCCAGCCACTGTCGAGAAGCAGGAAGGCCCCGAGCGTTCCGCACGCGAGACACCAGCCCCGGTTCACTTCGATGCCCTCGGCGTCTTTGCGGACAGCCCTCGCCGGGCGAGCCAGCGGTCGATCTGCTCCCGCAGGAAGTCGGTGACCTCCTCTTCGACGCGGACCGCCCGCAGGAAGTCTCCGAAGTACTGGCAGGCCGTCGTGTCGGGCGGCGTGTCGGGGTAGTGCCCGTAGAGGATGATGCGGTTGGTCATGAACGCGAAGGTCTCGTCCAGGTTGCAGCGCCGCTGTTCCACGTCCCTCGCGATCATCGTCGTGAGCCTCTCCACCACCCGGAACCGCGGAGGGCTCTGTTCGCCGAGCTTCCACAGCTCGGCGGCCTCGCCGCTCCCGTGGATGAACTGGAAGTACTGCCACAGCTTGGCCAGCATCTGGGCGGTGACCTCGTCTGCCTCGAGCTGCAGTTCGGCGAGGTGGTCGTAGGTCTCGTCGAACCCGGACTCCGGGGTGATCCCGTACTGGCGCAGGATGCGCACGATGTGGGCCGTGCACCGGTCCCAGGACGGCACCGTGTCGGGCTCCAGGTAATCCGGGTCGCGCTCCCGGATCTCTTCCAGGTAGAGCCCCTGGATGAAATAGGCGAGTGCCTCGTTCACCTTGGTCTCGGAGTTGTAGGGCGCGAAGCGCCCCTCGAGGAACAGGTGGTGCGCGATGGCGTGCACCGCCTCGTGGACGACGAAGCTCGCGGCGGTGTACAGGCGCCCCCGGGCCTCCGGGGTGTCCCCGCCGGACCCCTCGAACAGGCTGGCGCTGACCGCGAGCTCTCCGCTCTCGAAGTACTCGGCGGCAGGCCCCCCGTCGCGGCGCACCTCGACCAGGCGCAGGTGGCTACCCGAGCTACCGACCCCGCGCGCGCGGAAGCGCTCGATCGCGCTGACGACGAGCGTGCCCACCTGGGTGCCCCGAAGGACGTCGTAGAGCGCGCTGACCCGCTCGGGCGGGAGAGGCGTCCGGGTCTCGTCCTCGCCGCGGGATGGCGAGAGGAAACGGCACTCCTCGAGCTCGATGGCGGCGTCGCCACTCGGCTCCACGTGCGCCGGGAGCGGGGTCGTCACCAGGAGGAGGACCAGGGGGAGCAGCCGGCGGAACAACCGCAAATCCATCAGCATCTTGCGTGTGAGCCTCCCAAGACTTCCTGTACCGGTCCGCCGGGAACCCCTGGAGACAGCCCCTCAAGGATTCCTGTGGAAACTTTAGCGCATCTTGGCCCCGGCGAGCTCCCGCAGGCGGTAGAGCGTGTCCAGGGCCTGGCGCGGGGTCAGGCGGTCGGGGTCCACCCGGCGCAGGGCGTCCAGGGCCGGCGCGGGGTCCGCGGTGGCGAAGAGGTCGAGCTGGCGCCGGGGGGCGCCGGCGTCGCGGGGGCGGGCTTCCAGCTCCGCCAGGCGAGCCCGCGCCCTGGCGACCACTTGGGCCGGGACCCCGGCCAGCGCCGCCACCTGTAAACCATAGCTCTGACTGGCCGGTCCTTCCTTGACCGCGTGCAGGAAGACGATCCGCTCGCCGTGCTCGACCGCGTCCAGGTGCACGTTCGCCACCCCCTCGAGGGTGTCGGCGAGCACCGTCAGCTCGAAAAAGTGGGTGGCGAACAGGGTGTAGGCGCCGATCTCCCGCGCCAGGTGCTCGGCGCTCGCCCAGGCGAGCGCCAGGCCGTCGAAGGTGCTGGTCCCGCGGCCCACCTCGTCCACGAGGACCAGGCTCTCCCGGGTCGCGTTGTGAAGGATGTTGGCCACCTCGGTCATCTCCACCATGAAGGTGGAGCGACCTCCGGCCAGGTCGTCCGCCGCCCCGATGCGGGTGAAGATGCGGTCCACGGGCCCGATGACGGCGCGCTCGGCGGGCACGAAACTGCCGGTGTGGGCCAGTAGCACGATGAGCGCCGCCTGGCGCATGTAGGTCGACTTCCCGCCCATGTTGGGGCCGGTGACCACGAGCATCCGGCGTCCCGTCCCCAGTTCCAGGTCGTTGGGCACGAACGGGCCGTCGAGGCAACGCTCCACCACGGGGTGGCGGCCCCGCGTCACCTGGATCCCCGACTCCTCGGTCAGCTCCGGCCGGGTGAGCTCCAGCGCGTCGGCCCGCTCCGCGAGGTTGGCGAGGACGTCGGCCTCCGCGACCGCCTCGGCACAGGCCTGCAGGTCCGCGAGATGCCCTGCCGCCCCCTCCAGGAGGTCCGCGTACAGGGCGCGCTCGCGCGCGAGCGCCCGCTCCCGCGCGCTGAGCACCCGGTCCTCGAAGGCCTTCAGCTCGGAGGTGACGTAGCGCTCCACGCCCTTCAGCGTCTGCCGGCGGACGTAGTCGGCCGGGGCGTTCGCCGCCTGGGCGCGGCTCAGCTCGATGTAGAAGCCGGAGACGCGGTTATAGCCCACCCGCAGGCCGGCGATCGCGCTCCGGGCGCGCTCCCGGGCCTCGAAGTCGGCGAGGGCCTGTCCCGTGTCCCGGTCCAGGGCGCGCAGCTCGTCGAGCTCCGGGTCGTAACCGTCGGCGATCACGCCCCCGTCCCGCACCGTGGGCGGGGGTGACTCGACCAGGGCCTGCTCCAGTCGCTCGCGCAGCTCCGGGAACGGGCGCACCGCCTCGGCCAGGGCGGCGAGCCGCGGGTCCCCGGCGCCGCCGAGGACGTCCTGGACCTCAGGCACCACCGCGAGGGCCAGCCTGAGCTGGACCAGGTCGCGGGGGCGGGCGGACCGCAGGGCCACGCGGGCGAGCACCCGCTCCAGGTCGCCCACCGCACGCAACGCGGCGTCCAGGGTCTCCCAGAGCCGGTCTCCCAACAGGGTCTCGATCGCCTGCTGGCGCTCCCGCAGCGCGGTCCGGTCGCGCAGGGGGCGGGCCAGCCAGCGCCGGAGCAGGCGGGCGCCCATGGGGGTGCGCGTCGCGTCCATCACCTGCACCAGGGTGTTCTCCCGGCCCCCGGCGAGGTTGACCTCGACCTCGAGATTGCGCCGGGCGACGGGGTCCACGTAGAGGCTGTCCTCCCGGCGCTCGACCCGCAGGCCCCGGACGTGGGGCAGGGCGGAGCGCTGGGTTTCGCGCGCGTAGACGAGCAGGCTGCCGGCGGCCCCGATGGCCGCGGCGAGGCCCGCGCACCCGAAGCCGGCGAGGTCGCGGGTCCCGAAGTGCTCGGAGAGCAGCCGCGTGGCCGCCTCGGGGTCGAAGTGCCAGGGTGGGCGCCGGCGCAGGGCGGCACCCGGGGCGCCGCCCGGCAACGGCCCGGTCTCCGGGACGAGCAGCTCGGCAGGCTGCAGCCGGGCGAGTTCGGCCGCCAGTCCCTGCGAGCCGTCCCCCTCCGAGCCGTCGCCCTCCGTGACGGTGAATCGCCCGCTGGTGAGGTCGAGTGCGGCGACGCCCCACCGCTCCCCCAGCACGTGGGCCGCGACCAGCAGATTGTCGCGTCGCTCCTCGAGCAGGGCCTCCTCGGTGACGGTGCCGGGGGTGACCACACGGGTCACCCTCCGCTCCATCGGGCCGCGCCCGGGGGCCTCCCCGAACTGCTCGCAGATCGCCACCGACTCGCCTTGGCGCAGCAGCCGTGCCAGATAGCCATCGACCGCGTGGGCAGGCACCCCGGCCATGGGGATGGGCTCGCCCGCGGTCTGCCCCCGGCGGGTGAGCGCGATGTCGAGCAGCGCCGCGGCGCGCCGGGCGTCGTCGAAGAACAGCTCGTAGAAATCCCCCATGCGGTAGAAGAGCAGGCAGTCGGGGTGCTCGGCCTTCAGCCGGAGGTACTGCTGCATCACGGGGGTGTGGCGGGAGAGGTCCTCGGGGCTGCTCGGCATGGGAGAAGTGTACCGGAGGCGGACCGGCCGGGGGGTTGAAAACGGCGGGAGGCACCCCACCTCTGGAGCAGCGCGTTGCACCCCCGGAGGACAGGCACACCCATGACCGTCGAAGCCCACAAGGAAACCCTCGGGTTCCAGACCGAGGTCCGCCAGCTGCTGGACCTGGTGATCCACTCCCTCTACAGCAACAAGGAGGTGTTCCTCCGGGAGCTCGTCTCGAACGCCTCCGACGCGGCGGACAAGCTGCGTTTCGAGGCGCTCACCGACGACGCCCTGTACGAGGGCCAGGGCGAGCTGACGATCAGCGTGTCCTGCGACAAGGGCGCCCGGACCGTCACGGTGCGCGACAACGGCATCGGGATGAGCCGGCAGGAGGTGGTGGACCACATCGGGACCATCGCCCGCTCCGGCACGCGGGCCTTCTTCCAGAGCCTGACCGGAGACCAGGCCAAGGACAGCCAGCTGATCGGCCAGTTCGGGGTCGGCTTCTACTCCGCCTTCATCGTGGCCGACCGGGTCACCCTGACGACCCGCCGGGCCGGGCTCGGGCCGGAGCACGGGGTGCGCTGGGAGTCGACGGGCGGAGGCGACTACACGCTGGAGACCCTGGAGCGCCCGGAGCGGGGCACCGAGGTGGTGCTGCACCTGAGGCCGGACGAGGACGAGTTCCTCGACGGCTGGCGCCTGCGCGCCATCCTGCGCAAGTTCTCCGACCACATCGCCCTGCCCATCCGGATGCCGAAGGAGGGCAACCCCCAGGAGTGGGAGGTGGTGAACCAGGGCACCGCCCTCTGGGCGAGGCCCAAGGCCGAGGTGAGCGAGGAGCAATACCGGGAGTTCTACCGTCACGTCAGCCACGACTTCGGCGAGCCGCTCGCGTGGACCCACAACCGGGTCGAGGGCGCCCTCGAGTACACCTCGCTTCTCTACCTGCCCACACGCGCGCCCCTCGACATCTGGGACCGCCGCGAGCGCCACGGCGTGAAGCTCTACGTGCGCCGGGTGTTCATCATGGACGACGCCGAGCAGTTGATGCCGCCCTACCTGCGGTTCGTGCGCGGGGTCATCGACGCCCAGGACCTGCCCCTGAACATCTCCCGGGAGATCCTCCAGCAGAACCGGCAGGTCGAGTCGATCCGCTCCGGCTCCGTGAGGAAGGTCCTCGGCCTGCTCGAGCACCTGGCGAAGGAAGAGCCCGAGAAGTACGCGACCTTCTGGAAGGAGTTCGGGCGCGTGTTCAAGGAGGGCGTGGTCGACGACCCGGCCAACCGCGAGCGCATCGCCGGGCTCCTGCGCTTCGCGTCGACCCGGGGCGAGGGCGAGAAGCCCTCGGTCTCCCTCGGCGACTACGTCGCCCGCATGAAGGAAGGGCAGGACGCCATCTACTACATCACGGCCGACTCCTATTCCGCGGCCCGCCACAGTCCGCACCTGGAGGTCTTCGAGCAGGAGGGGGTCGAGGTCCTGCTCCTCACCGACGGGATCGACGAGTGGGTGGTGAGCAACCTGACCGAGCTCGAGGGCAAGCCCCTGCGCTCGGTGGCGAAGGGGCAGCTCGACCTGGGCAAGCTCCGGGACGAGACGGCCCGGCAGGCGGCCGAGGCGGCGGCGGACGCGCTGAAGCCCCTTGCCGAGCGGGTCACGGCCGTGCTCGGCGACCGGGTGCAGGAGGTCCGGGTGAGCCAGCGGCTGTTGACCTCCCCGGCGTGCCTGGTGGCGGGGGAGCACGACTTCGGGCGTCACCTGGAGCGACTCCTGCGGGCCTCGGGCCAGGAACTCCCGGCGGCGCGGCCCATTCTCGAGCTCAACCCCACCCACCCCCTGGTGAAGCGCCTGGAGCAGGAGACCGGCGACCGATTCGGCGAGTGGGTGGAGATCCTCTTCGACCAGGCCCTGCTCGCGGAGGGCAGCCAGTTGGAGAACCCCTCGGCCTTCGTCGGCCGCCTGAACCGCATGCTCCTGGAGCTGAGCGGAGGTGTCTGACGGCGGTGTGCGCCGCAGGGCGGGGGGGGCGGCGAGCCCCCCCGGGGCCGCGCCCCGCGTCGGCTTCGTCAGCCTCGGCTGTCCCAAGGCCACGCGCGATTCGGAGCTGATCCTCACCCGCCTGCGGGCCGAGGGCTACCGCATCGTGCCGAGCTACGGGGAGGCGGACCTGGTGGTGGTGAACACCTGCGGTTTCATCGACCCCGCGGTGGAGGAGTCGCTCGAGGCCATCGGCGAGGCGCTCGCGGCGAACGGGCGCGTCGTGGTGACGGGCTGCCTCGGTGCCCGCAGCGAGGTCGTCCTCCGGGCGCACCCGGAGGTGCTGGCCGTCACCGGGCCCAACGCCCTCGAGGAGGTGATCGCGGCGGTGCACGCCCACCTCCCGCCCGCGCACGTTCCCTTCGAGCATCTGGTCCCGCCCCAGGGGGTGCGACTGACCCCCCCTCATTACGCTTACCTGAAGATCTCGGAGGGCTGCAGCCACCGCTGCACCTTCTGCATCATCCCGTCGCTGCGCGGCGACCTGCAGAGCCGCCCTTTCCCGGAGGTGATGCGCGAGGCCGAGACGCTGGTCGCGGCGGGGGTGAAAGAGCTGCTGGTCATCGCCCAGGATACCGGCGCCTACGGGGCGGACGTGCGGCATCGGCGGGAGACGTGGGGCGGAAAGGCGGTGCGCACGCGCATCCGGGACCTCGCCGAGGCCCTGGGGGGGCTGGGTGCGTGGGTGCGGCTGCACTACGTCTATCCCCACCCCCACGTGGACGAGCTCGTCACGCTGATGGCCGCGGGCCGGGTCCTGCCCTACCTCGACGTGCCCCTCCAGCACGCAAACCGCCGGGTCCTCCGGGCGATGCGCCGGCCCGCGAACACCGAGAACGCCCTGGCCCGGATCCAGGCCTGGCGCGCGGAGTGTCCGGAGCTGACCGTGCGCAGCACGTTCGTCGTGGGCTTTCCCGGAGAGACGGAGGCGGAGTTCGAGGAGCTCCTCGCGTTCCTGCGCGCGGCCGAGCTCGATCGCGTCGGCTGTTTCGCCTACTCACCGGTGGAGGGTGCGGTGGCCAACGCCCTGCCGGGCGCCGTGCCGGAGCCGGTGCGCGAAGAGCGCCGCCGTCGCCTGATGGAACTGCAGGCCGGGATCAGCGCGGAGCGCCTGGCGCGCCGGGTGGGCCAGACCCTCACCGTCCTGGTTGACCAGGTGGACGGGAAGGGGGCCGTCGCCCGCAGTGCCGCCGACGCACCGGAGGTCGACGGTCAGGTCTATGTCCCGGCGGCGGACGGCATGCGCCCCGGGGAGTTCCACTCCGTGCGGGTCGTCGCGGCCGGCGAGCACGACCTCTGGGCCGAGCCCGCCGTGTCCGATGCGCGGGGGTCGGGAGGTGACGGGGAAGGGGCCCGGGGAGCCTGAGCCCGGCTGGATCTTGATAGACTGCAACTCCCTGCCGCCGTCCCCCTGGCGAGGACCTCGCCCATGCCCGGACACCGCCGCCCGTGAACGCCGACGCCGAAGAACGGAACGAACTGATCGGGGAGCTGGTGACCCCCCGCGACTTCGTGCGCTGGGGTGCGAGCCGCTTCAACGAGGCCGGGCTGTTCTTCGGCCACGGCACGGACAACGCCGTGGACGAGGCGAACGTGCTGGTCCTGCACGCCCTGCACCTGCAGCCCGGGGTCCCGGACGAGCTGATGCGGGCCCGTCTCACGCGCGCCGAGCGGGCGCAGGTGCTGGACCTGCTGCGCCGGAGGGTCGCGGAGCGTGTTCCCGCGCCCTACCTCACCCACGAGGCCTGGTTCGCGGGGCTCGACTTCTACGTCGACGAGCGCGTCCTGGTGCCACGCTCGCTCATCGGCGAGGTCATCGAGCAGGGCTTTTCGCCCTGGCTCGACGGCGTGACGGTGGACCGTGTCCTCGACCTCGGCACGGGCAGCGGTTGCATCGCCGTGGCCTGTGCCCTGGCCTTCCCCGAGGCCGCGGTCGACGCGGTCGACGTCTCGCCGGAGGCCCTCGAGGTCGCCCGGGTCAACGTGGAGCGCCACGGGGTGGAGGACCGGGTGCGTTTGTTGCGGTCCGACCTCTACGGGCAACTCCCGAAGGGGCGGTACTCCCTCATCGTCAGCAACCCGCCCTACGTCGACGCCGAGGAGCTCGCGCGCATGCCCCAGGAGTTCCGGCGCGAGCCGCTGGTGGGGCTCGCGGCCGGAGAGGACGGCCTCGACGTCGTGCGCCGCATCCTCGCGGGTGCGGCGAAGCGGCTCACGCGGGACGGTGTCCTGGTGGTCGAGGTCGGAGCGAGCCGCCCCGCCCTCGAGCGCGCCTTTCCCGACGTGCCCTTTACCTGGCTCGAGCTGCAGCGCGGGCCGGACGAGGTCTTCCTGCTGACGAGCGCTGAGCTGCGCAATGTGATGCCTGATTGACTCAGGTCAAACCCCCGTCCGAGCCCCCTCCACTAGCCTTCTGCCCATGTCCGAGTCCCAGCCGATCCCTTCGGTCACTTTCGATCCGGACCTCATCCGGCGTTACGACCGTTCAGGCCCGCGGTACACCTCTTACCCCACCGCGGTCCAGTTCCACTCCGGGTTCAAGGAAGAGAACTACCGGGCCTGGGCGCAGCAGACCAACGAGGAGCCCATCCCGCGGCCCCTGTCGCTCTACTTCCACATCCCGTTCTGCGACTCGGTCTGCTACTACTGCGGCTGCAACAAGATCGTCACCAAGAACCGCGCCCACGCGGTGCCGTACCTGGAGCGTCTGCACCGGGAGGTGGCGATGCAGGGCGCGCTCTTCGACCGGGACCGCCCGGTGGACCAGCTCCACTGGGGCGGGGGCACCCCGACCTTCCTCAGCACGGCGCAGATGGAGGAGTTGATGGCGGTCACCCGCCAGCACTTCAGCCTGCGCGACGGTGATCAGGGGGAGTACTCCATCGAGATCGACCCGCGCGAGGCGGACGCGCGGACCATCGCGCTGCTCCGCCGGCTCGGTTTCAACCGCATGAGCCTCGGGGTGCAGGACTTCGACCCGCGGGTGCAGAAGGCCGTCAACCGCATCCAGACCTACGAAGAGACGATGGCGGTCCTCAACGCGGCGCGGGACGAGGGCTTCCGTTCCATCAGCGTCGACCTGATCTACGGACTGCCCTTCCAGTCGGTGGGGAGCTTCAAGGGCACCCTCGACAGCATCATCGAGGCGAGCCCGGACCGCATCTCGGTGTTCAACTACGCCCACCTGCCGGAGCTGTTCAAGACCCAGCGCCAGATCAACGCGAGCGAGCTGCCGTCCCCCGCCGAGAAGCTCGACATCCTCGCCATGTGCATCGAGCGGCTGACCGCGGCCGGCTACGTCTTCATCGGCATGGACCACTTCGCCAAGCCGGACGACGAGCTGGCCGTGGCGCAACGCAGCCGCACCCTCTACCGGAATTTCCAGGGGTACTCGACGCACGCGAACTGCGACCTGGTGGGCCTCGGCATCACCGCGATCGGGATGGTGGGCGAGTCCTACAGCCAGAACGTCAAGACCACCGAAGACTACTACACCGCCCTCGACGCCGGGCACCTGCCGATCCTGCGCGGAGTCCAGCTCACCCCCGACGACCGCCTGCGCCGGCGGGTGATCACGGAGCTCATCTGCCATTACCGCCTGGACTTCGAGCAGATCGAGCGCGAGTACTCGGTGCGCTTCCAGGAGTACTTCGCGCCCGAGCTGCAGGACCTCAAGGGGATGGAGGCCGACGGGCTGCTGACGCTGGATGCCGAGGGGATCCGGGTCGGCCCGCGCGGCAAGCTCCTCATCCGGAACGTCTGCATGACCTTCGATCGCTACCTGCGGGAGAAGGCGACGGTCCAGCGGTTCTCCAAGGTCATCTGACCCTTTGTCCGGGAACACCGTCGGCAGGCTTTTCACCGTCACTTCCTTCGGCGAGAGCCACGGCCCCGCGATCGGCGCCATCGTGGACGGCTGCCCGCCGGGGCTCGAGCTGGGCGAGGCGGACCTGCAGCGGGACCTGGACCGCCGGCGCCCGGGAAAGAGCCGGCACACGACCCAGCGCCGGGAGCCGGACGAGGTCCGGATCCTCTCCGGCGTCTTCGAGGGGCGGACCACGGGCACGCCCATCGGGCTGCTCATCGAGAACGTCGACCAGCGCTCCCGGGACTACGGGGATATCGCGGAGCTGTTCCGTCCCGGCCACGCCGATTACACGTACCAGCAGAAGTACGGCCTGCGGGACCACCGGGGCGGCGGGCGGGCGTCCGCGCGGGAGACGGCCGCGCGGGTGGCGGCCGGGGCGATCGCGAAGAAGTATCTCCGGGAGCGGCTCGGCGTGAGCGTGCGCGGCTACGTCGCCCAGTTGGGTCCCATCCGCGCCGAGCGCCTCGACTGGGAGGCGGTGGAGGAGAACCCCTTCTTCTTTCCCGACGCGGGCAAGGTCGCGGAGCTGGAGGCCTACATGGACGCCCTGCGCAAGGCGGGCGACTCGGTGGGCGCCCGGGTGACGGTGGTGGCCACCGGAGTCCCGCCGGGCCTCGGAGAGCCCGTGTTCGACCGTCTGGACGCCGACCTGGCCCATGCGCTGATGGGCATCAACGCGGTGAAGGGGGTCGAGATCGGTGCGGGCTTCGCGAGCGTCGAGCAGAAGGGCTCCGAGCACCGCGACCCCATCACGCCCGGGGGCTTCCTGTCCAATCGCGCCGGAGGGATCCTCGGGGGGATCTCCTCGGGCCAGGACATCGTCGTCAGCATCGCCCTGAAGCCCACCTCGAGCATCCGGCTCCCGGAACGCACCGTGAACCTGCGCGGGGAGCCCGCCGAGGTGGTGGTCCACGGCCGCCACGACCCCTGCGTCGGCATCCGCGCGACGCCGATCGCCGAGGCGATGGTGGCCATCGTCCTGATGGACCACTGGCTGCGGCACCGGGGCCAGAACGGGGACGTGCGCTCGCCGACGCCCGTCATCCCTGCCCGGGGCGAGGCGCCCGCCGGCTGACCGCGCTTCGCCCCGGTCTGCTTCGCCTCGGCCTGCTTCGCCCCTGCGCGCTTGCCCTCAGCCCGAGCCCCGCAGGCGCAAGGTCAGGCGCTCGACCTCGCGGCGCATCGCCAGGTTCTCGAAGGCCCTGGGTGGCTGGACCTGCACCTGGCGTAGCGTCTCCACCAGGCGCCGTGCCGAGGCCATCATGCCGACCAGCTCGCCGGAGACCTTCACCGTCTCGTAGGTGTTCGTCGCGACGGCGATGTCGTGTGCCAGGCGCTCGCGTGCGCCGACCAGCTGACGGCGCTGATCGAGGAGGTACGAGCGATAGGCCGTCGCGGCCCGCACGGTGAGCTGCTGTGCCTCCAGGTTGGCCGCGAGCGTCGTCGCGTGCTCCCCGAGCCGGCGCTTGAGCGCGCGGGTCTCGCGCATCAGCTCGAGGGTCCGCTCCGCGATCGCCTCGATGGCGCGCACGTAGCGCGTGTCCAGGGCCTCGATCATCTGGCCGTGGAGGCGGTCCAGGGCGCGCAGGAGAAGGCTGTACATGCCGTAGTAGCGGCGTGCGGCCTCGATGTCCTCGTGACTCTCGCCGACCAGGCGCTCGAGCTGGCCGGTGATCTGGCGCACGTTGTCGAAGGCGAGCGCCATGCCGACCAGGTCGTCGCCCACGACGGTCGTGAGCAGGACCTCCAGCGCCGGTCCATCGAGCGTCAGGCCGAGCTCGCGCAGCTCCCGCGCGAAACCCTCGCGCTCCTCGGCCAGGGCGTTCTCGGCCGCCTGGATCCGGCGCTCCAGGGCCCGCCCCTCCGCCTCGTAGCGCGAAGCGGTGCGCCGCCAGAGGGAGCGCTCCGGGGCGCTGATCCGCTGCTGACGACACTCAGCCAGGCGCGCCCGGTACCAGCGGGTGGTGCGCTCCAGCTCCCGCACGCGCTCCCGGTGGCCGAGTCCCCCTCCGCCCGCCAGGAGGGCCGCGGCCTGGTCGAGCACGGCGTCCGCCGCACCGGGGCCGGGGGTGCCCGGAGCCGAGCGTGCCGGCGCGGCGAAGGGCCTGCGCCGCCCCCCCCGGTCGTGCTGCCCGAGGGCCCGCTCCAGGCGGGGCAGCAGCGCGTCCCAGAGGCCCGCGAAGTCCAGGCGCTCCCGGTCGGGCAGGCCGAGCTTCCTGCGCAGTCCTGCCCAGGAGCCCGCCAGCGCCACGCGGGGGAGGCTGGGCGGCCCGGCCCCCTCGGGCCGTGTGCGCGCCAGCGCCCGGACCCCGCGGTCGCAGAGGGGCAGGTCCGGGCACAGGGAGGTGGGGATCAGCTTGCGCAAGGTTCGGGGCTCCAGTGGTCAGGAGTTCAATCTAGGGCCCGAACGGCCCCTGACTCAAGGTCGGCGCCCGGGGCAGGGTGAACCCGTACCCCGCCGGCAGCCCCGGGGCGACCGTGACCGCGAGCTCCCCCCCGTGCAGTTCGGCGATGCGCCTCGCGATGGCGATCTCCAACCCCTCGCCCTCGGCCGCATCGCTCGGCTTCGGCTCCGGGGCGGCCAGGGGCCCGTAGAGGCTCTCGCTCGCCAGGTCGGCCTCGACCCGGCGGACTTGAGCGCGCACCCCCTCGGCTGTGTCCTGGAGGACGACCCGCACGCGGGTCCCGGCGGGGCAGTGGCGCAGGCAGTGGTCGAGCAGCCGCGACAGGCCCTCGGCGACCAGGTCGTGGTCGGCGTCGACCATCGGCAGGTCCGCCTGCGCGCGCACCTCGAGATCCACCCCGAGGCGCCCCGCCTGGGGGCGCAGCCTCTGCACGATGCCCTGCGCCAGCGTGTCGAGCTCGAACGGCTGGGAGCGGGTCTCCATCCCGGGCGTGTGGAGCCTCGCGAGCACCTCGGCGCCCGCGGCCAGGCGCATGACCTGCTCGATGTGGTGGACCGCGGCATCCAGGACCGCCTGGCGCGCGTGGGGGGCAAGCGGGGCCTGCCGTCGGGACAGCTCGCCCAGGCCGGCCTGGAGGGCCGTCAGGGGTGGGTGGATCTCCCTGGACACGTGCAGCAGTGTCGCCTGCATGCGGGACAGCGCGCTGCCCTCGCCCGCGTCGCGCCAGAAGCGCTCGACCATCTCCCGGCAGGCCCGCTCGATGCCGAACACCT